>JANWZQ010000077.1 GCA_025054835.1 Chthonomonadaceae bacterium | reverse complement strand
CACCACCTCCCCGGGATCGTGCGGGTCACCCCGTCGGTGCAACGGAATGTCCTGAATGCCCGCGTAGGGCCCTCCGGGGATCCCCCCCTCCTGCACCCCGTTGGCATAGGGCACCGGCGGAGGCGCGTCGCGCAACAACTGCTCCACAACCGCCGCAGCCGCCTCCATGGACTCCCGCTCTGCCGCCGGCAACAGATGCCAGTCCGCCGGATCTGCCAGCCAGAACGGACTGCGATCATCCACAACGGTGAAGTGCCGGGCAAACTGCTGCGCGGCCTGCTCTACCTCCCGGCGCGAGACAACCCCGACCGGCTGCGAGGCCACACGCTCCCACACCTCCGCCGCGCGCGCTGCAGGCTCCGACAGCCCGAAGCGATGGCTCCCGGCCATATCAAAAAAGTGCCATACATCGGGCTCCCCGTAGCGGTCCGGATGCGGGTTCCCTTTCCCCTGCATCAACACATCCTTGATAATGTCCAGATCGAGCCGCCACGAGCGATCGCCCTGTACCTCCACAACCTCCAGCAACACCAGCGTGGTATCGTGCTCTGCGTCCTGCCCGGGCAGCACAATGCACTGGATCATCTCGCCCCGTCGCACCGGCAGCGAGATCGGCGCGCCACCCCGATCCACCAGCGCCTGCGCGCCCCCATTCGGAACCGCGCCAGAAGCCAGGAGCCGCGCCCCGCCCGCCGTACGATGATCCAGCGCCCACACCACACCGTCTCCTCCGTGCGGATCCGCGTCACCCAGAGCGCCCCGCACCACCACCCGGCCGGTGATCGGGCTCTTCCACCCGACAACAACCCCGCCCCGCGCGCTCGGATGCACGGCCGCCACACCCGCCGGGATCTCCGCCGTCCCCACCGTGCGCGCCACCGGGTTCGTGTTCATCACCAGATATGGCAGAGGCTCCTCACCCTTCCACATGTGCACGCTGGCAATCCCGTTCAGATCCCGCACCGGCACCCGCAGGTACGCGTAATCCCCCACCTGAAAGTAGTCCCGCCACTGACGCAGTAACGCAGGCTCCAGCCCCTTCGCCCGGGCAAACTCCGACAGAGACCACCCCATCTGCGACTCCGGCCGGTTCCGGAACTCCCATGTCGCCAGCACATACCGCGCGGTGTGCGGCAACATCCGCCGGGCAAACGCCTGCAACGGCCCTGCAGAAACCTGCCGCAAGCGCAAGCGCGCCGCCTGTAGATCCGCCGCGTACCTCTCCCGACGGGCCCGCTCCGCCGCAGTCAACAACGGGATCCGCAAGGGAGTCTCCATCGCATCGTTGGGTTGCAGGTTCGGCAGAATGTGCGAACTGTAGAAAATCCCCGCCAGCGCGTAGTAATCACGCATCGTGATCGGATCGAACTTGTGATCATGACACCGGGCGCAGGAAAGCGTCAGCCCCAGAACACTGCGCCCGATCACATCGATCTGATCGTCCGCAATGTTGGCAATCGTCTTCCGCTTGTCCCCGTCGCCGTTACCCCAGTTCCCGATAGCCAGCATGCCCGTGGCAATCGTCCCGGAAATATGGATGTCATTCGGATCCGGACCGGGCAACAGGTCCCCGGCAATCTGATACATCAGAAACTGGTCATACGGCATGTCCCGGTTCAACGCGTCCACCACCCAGTCCCGATACCGCCACGCATCGTTGATATCCCGGATTGTGTCCGTATCTCTCCGGTCCAGAGAGTCCGCATAGCGCACCAGATCGAGCCAGTGCCGGGCCCACCGCTCCCCGTAGTGCGGAGACGCCAGCAACCGATCCACCACCCGCTCCCACGCACCCGCCGCACGA
>JANWZQ010000191.1 GCA_025054835.1 Chthonomonadaceae bacterium | reverse complement strand
TTCTGCCATCCTATTTGAGGCACCCGCGCGACGTCTTCCGCGTAGACGCCGACGGGATCTACCCGGTGCAGTGGCGCGCTGACCGCTCCGGAGTGGTGATCAGGGACCGACGCAGTCGCGACGCGATCTACGTGGCAACGCAAGACCCGCACCTGCGCGATTGGCTGGAGCAAAAGCGGCGCCGTGCGCTCGCGCAGGAACAGGCGCATCCGGTCGATCAGAAAGCGTTGCTGAAACTACTGGACATACGCGGAGACTAGTGCAGTGGGCGTAGCCTTTCCAACGGTACCCCCGTCTGTAGCCCGGATCCTCTGGAGAGCGCATCGGACACACAGGCGCATCCACGCAACAATCCATCTGTGCAGAACCTTCAACAGAGCAGGAGCCACCCTGTTCCTTTCCGGGATGCTGGATCTGCTCTGGCCGTGGCCTGCCCCGGCCCGCGGGCTCTTCCTGCTAGCGTGGCTCGGGTATCAGGGGATCCAGCTCCGGCGCCTGTTCCTGCACCCGGAAGACCGTATCGGAGTCACTGAGAACACCCGGGCGGCACGCACTGCCCGCGCCATCGAGAAGGCCCTGCCGGAACTGGATAACGCACTCATCCATGCCGTACAGTTCGGAACTCAACTGCCCGAAGAGCCCCTGCAGAGGGCTCTGGCCCGGCAGGAATTGACACGCGCCGAAAGCCAGGCCTCCACCGTAGTGCCGGAGCAGGTGATCCCACGTGACGCGCTGCTGCGTACACTGGGCGTGACTGCTGGCATTTTTGCGCTGTTCGCCCTGACTGCCTGGGTGTTCCCCCGCGCCTACCGGTTTGAACTGCCCCGGTTCCTGGCCTTCTGGCAGGATCATCCCCCGTTCACGCTCACTGATTTTCGCGTCCATCCCGGCGACACGCGGGTGCGCGCTGGCGACACGGTACCTATCACGGTCGTAGTGCGCGGTCTGCAACCCGAGCGTCTCGAGATTGTTGTCGAGCCCTCTGGCGAGCCGGCAAGCGCCATTCTGTTAACTCCTGAATCTGACGAAACGCACACGGCGTATCTCGAAGCAGTGCACAGTAACCTGAGCTACTACGTGCAGGCAGATACAGGCCGCAGCCAACGCTTTCGTGTTCGGGTCGATACCCCTCCACGCCTCCGCGCCATGACCATAACCGTGCATGCCACCGGAGCCGGATCGAACCCTGCGGTGCACTCTGTGACCGTGCCCGGCAGCACCGTCCACGGTGTAGCAGGAGCCCCGTTACGCGTCGAAGCGCAGGCGGATCGGCCCCTCTCCGGAGGTATGCTGGTTCTCCGAGGCGCGGACCTGCCGGATCGCCGGATCCTGCTGCACCCTGTTTCGGGGGATCCACGCCGGGTAACCGGGGAATTCGTTCTGGAGAGCGCAGGAAACTTTCACCTCCATCTGCAGAGCGCTGCATCGGAAGGCAACCTGATTGCGCACGATGCGATGTGGGGTCGGATCGTACTGGCCGAGGACGGGCGGCCCGCCGTGACGGTGATCGCACCGGGTCAGAACGTCGTCGCTCATCCCGGTCAGACGCTTCTGATCGTCGTCGAGGCAACAGACGACCGGGGAGTGGCACGCCTGACCTTCCATCGTGCCATCAATCAGGGCACAGAAACCTCGCAGGACATAACGCTTCCCGATACCCCGCGCACATACCGCCATACTTTGCGACTCCCCCTGCGCGCACTGGACGTGCGCCCCGGTGATACCATTCACTACTTCTTTGCTGCGCACGATCGGGATCCTCAGGGATCCCGCTCCACACGTTCTGACCGGTATCGGATTCACGTTGTTAGCGACGCCGAGTACCGCAGGATCCTGTCCATGCAGCGTGATCCGCAAGCGATGACAACACAGTATCGCGTCCTGCTGGATACCCTGCGCTCTCTTGCCGGCCAGCAGGAGCAACTGGCCCGGGAAGCTGCACGGCCCCCTGCCCCGGCACGGCAGTCAGAGTTGCGCGCCCGTCAGCGCGATCTTGCTTCTCAGGCAGAGCAACTCACCTGGCAGATGCAGGCGTTGCGAGATCAACCCGTGCTGTCTGACATCGATGGAGCCCTGCAACGCTCCATAGCGCGCATTGCCACGCAGGTAGCGCAGGCACAATCCCAGATGCGCTCTGCGGGGGAAGCCTCCACATCCCAGCGCATGCGGCTCCCCGCGCGGCGGGCCGCCGAACAGCTACGTGCAGCCGCAGGTGCGGGCCAGAAGCTGATTGCGCACCTGGCAGCTCTGGAGCAGGCATTACGTCTCCATCATGCGTTGCTGGGCGTGCGTGATATGGCACAATCACAGGCGGATATAGCCCGTCAGGCGCGGAACGCAGCCCGCACGGAGAGTACATCAAAAGATCAGAGGGCTGCCCTGAACACGCTGGCAGACCGTCAGATGCATCTGCGTAGAGCTCTGGAAGAAATCACGCAGGAGCTACGCACATCCGCCTCACAGGCCCGTCATACCGCATCCGACGCTGTCAGGACGGCCCGACGCATCAGCGATGCGCTTGCCGGGAGAAATGTCACCGGATCCATGGAACGCGCAGAACGATCTCTGCGCGCACAACAGGCGGGTGCTGGAGCGGAACACGCTGAAGAGGCACGCCGCCTCCTGCAGAACCTTCAGGGTCTGAGCGCGACAGGGATGCAGCAAGCACAGGATGCGCTGGAGCAGCAGGCACGCAGGACGCTGGGAACCGGGGTAGGAAAGGGGCTCCTGCAACTGAGCCAGCAGATGGCCTCTGCACGCGCGGCACAGCGCGCAACCGGGTTCTCCGGCACAGGAGCCGCCGGACAGATGCGTGACAATACAGCTTCCACGCCCCAGCAGGGAGCTACTGCGGCCGATCTGACTGCAGGTCGCTCCATTCGATCAACATCCCGCCGTTCGGAGCGTACCGAAAGCGCGCCTCCGATGGAAGGCGCCATCGAGAACCTGCCTGCGTCCGGCACGAACGGACAACGCTCGTTGCCACGTGTTACAGACACTCCCGGCGCCCGATACCCGACAGAGTACCGGCAGCTCATCCAGGACTACTTCCGGGCGGTTGCAGGCGACCGGTAAGCCCCCGTCACTCCGAGGGCCGGCAGGTCAGTACCCTTTTTTCCCGAAGAAAGAGTGCACAAAACGCAGCGCGGAGTAGGAGAATGGCACAGTCACGAACAACCGCTCGCGCAGACGCCCCAGCAGAGTCGGATGGAACCAGTTGGGACGGAACGTGATGCGTCCGTCTTCCACGGAGAATGGGTCCTCACGCACGCTCCCTCCATCTTCCCATGTGAGGGCCATCATGGGTCGTGGCTCGGATGTGCGATTGGGCATGCCACGATGCCAGACATTGGAGGATCGTACCATCACGTCCCCACGCTGTGTGGATACGCGCACGCTG
>JANWZQ010000064.1 GCA_025054835.1 Chthonomonadaceae bacterium | reverse complement strand
CGGCAGCAGGATCAGGGTCATGATCGGGAACAGGTACGTCTGCGCCTCCTTCTGATTGCGGGCAAACGTGGAGACGGCCAGCAACAGGCCGGCGAACAGAACCGATAGCGGCAACATCACCAGCAGTACTACGCCGATGGTAGAAGGACTGATGCTCATGCCCCCCTTCGAGAGCCATGCGAAAGCCTGCAGCCGACTGGTGAAGGTGATGATCAGACCTGCAACAGTTAGTACGCCGGTGATCAGACAGACCGCGACGACCGCCGTGAACTTGCCCAGAACAATATCACCCCGGGACGCAGGCGACACCAGCAACGTCTCCAGAGTGCCTCGCTCTTTCTCGCCCGCCACCTGATCGAACGCTGCATAGATGGCTCCGGAGAACGCCGAGATGATCAGGATGTACGGCAGCATCACCGAAAGCAGCACCAGGCCGGCGTTGCCTCCAGAGGCGATCGGCTTCTCTTTTACCTGAATGGGGGTGGCGAAGTCCGCAGGCAGATTGCGGGCCTGCAGGCGTTGCTTGAGAATGGTTTCGCCAATCAGGGAGAGCGCAACCTTCAGGCGTTGCGTCGCTTCCTGCGACTCCTGATTCCCCTCGTCCAGAAGAACCTGAACGCCGACGGAGCGCCCCGAAGCCAGAGTCTGGTCCGCATCGGAGGGGATCACGATCACTGCGCGGTACGTGCGTTCACGGACTGTGCTCTCTGCAACCTCCACTGGCACCGGCTCGAGCGTGGTGTTCGGCAGGGCCTTCAGCAACGCGAAGAAGCCGGGGGCCTGTTCACTGCCCACCACGCCCACACGCACCTGCTCCTTCTCGGCTTTCTGGCGCATCCGTTCGATGAACGGCCCCATCAGTGCAAAGAGCATGGGAGTCAGCACGAGCGGGCCAATGACCACCGACATCAGGGTGCGCCGATCGCGAAAGATCTCGAGGAACTCCTTGCGAAAGATGAGATATGCCAGAGAAATGCGACGGTTCTGCGGTTCCAATGCTCTTCTCCTTGCTGAATTCTTCCTGTGCACCCTGCGTCAGGCCAGAGCTGTGTTCGCTATGGGCGGCACTTCCGTATCCAGACCGATCAGGGCACGGAAGACGTCTTCGAACGCCCGTTTGCCGGTGCGCGCGCGCAACTCCTCCAGTGTGCCGATCGCAGCGACCTGCCCCTGATAGATGATCGCGATCCGGTCGCACAACGCTTCCACCTCACTCATGATGTGCGTGGAGAACACGACAGTGCGCCCCTCGTCCCGGCAACGCCGGATGAACTTCAGAATGGTGTCCGCGGACAGGATGTCCAGCCCGCTGGTAGGCTCGTCGAAGAACAGGACAGGCGGGCGATGAATGATCGTGCGCGCGATCGAAACGCGTTGCTTCTGTCCGGTGGAGAGTTTGTCGCATCGTCGGTCCGCAAACGCGTGCATGTCCAGTTCGGTGAAAATCTCGTGGATGCGCCGGTCGATTTCTGCGGCGGAGAGCCCGTTCAACGCGGCAAAGTATGCTACAACCTCCCGGGCGGTCAGACGTTCGTAGAGCGCGGCCGAGCCCGTGAGATATCCGATGCGGCGGCGCACCTCATTCGGGGACTGCTGAATGTCATATCCGGCGACACGGGCCGTTCCGGAGGTGGGACTGAGGATGGTAGCCAGCAGGCGCAGACAGGTCGTCTTGCCCGCACCATTGGGCCCGAGAAGCCCGAAAATCTCACCCGGGTGGCAGACGAACGAGACATTATCCACTGCCTTGATGACCCCGCGCTTCCTGTCCTGGAAATGTTTGCTGAGGTTCTCCACTTCAATCATGCATGGGCGCTCCTGTACCGGTGTTTCCGATGTACGGAGACGATGGACGGCGATTTCTGGTTTCGCCAGTCCATAGGTCGCTACATTCGAGACGCAAACTGCCGGCGTAACAGGTAACAGAAGACAGGGGCTCCCATGAGCGAAGTGACCACGCCGATTTCCAGGTTGCCCAGGCAGACCCGTGAGAGCCAGTCTGCGCCCACAAGCACCAGACCGCCCAGTAGCATGGCTGTTGGCAGGAGGACGTGATGATCCGGCCCGATCAGGCGCCGGGCGATATGCGGGACTACCAGACCCACAAAAGCGATGATCCCTGCAACGGATACGGCCGCGGCGGTTGCGAGCGTCCCCGCCAGAATGATCCGGCGCTTGAAAGCCTCTGTGTCCACGCCAAGGTGAATGGCGGTCTCTTCGCCCTGGGCCATGACGTTCAGTTCGCGTGCGCTGAGCCAGAGAGTCGTCATGCCAGCAAGGCCAAACGGAAGCAGAAGCCAGAGGCTGCGCCACTCCAGATACGTCAGATTGCCCAGCAGCTGCGAGAGGATCAACGTCTGGCGGTCGATGTCGCCGGAGCGATTTGCCAGCGACAGGGAGAGAGGAATGAGCGACCAGAGGAACGTACCCACCACAATGCCGGCGAGCAGGAAGGTCTGTGCGGAGACACGCCCGTTACGCCGCGCAAGCAAGTAGACGATACCGGTCGCGACCAGCCCCATGCCGAACGCTGCCAGCGGTTGCGCGTAGCCGCCCAGCAGTGAGGCGCCTCCCGATAGGATGACCAGCGCGGATCCGAAGGCTGCACCTGCAGATACACCGACTGTGTAGGGATCGGCGAGCGGGTTGCGCAGGAAGCTTTGAAAAGCAACTCCTGCCATGGCAAGCAACATCCCGATAACGGCACCCCCCAGAGCGCGTGGCAGTCGGCTCTCCCAGACGATGCTCTCTGCCACTGCAGGAGGGGGTGCAGCGCGCAACCCGGGGAGATGACGGGCCAGTACCTGCCAGACTGTGGCGAGAGGGATGGTGGTCTCTCCGGTAGCCACGTTCAGGGCCATCAGGGCTACCAGAGCGGCGCCCAGAGCGGCAAACACGCGCCACCGGTTGCGTCTCGAGAGGTGCGGAGAGGTACAGGGCATCTTTCAACGCGACTGCGAGGATCGGAAGCGTTCGGGGTGCAGATAACGCGCCAGCTCTTCAACCCCGTCGACCAATCTCGGGGTTGGGCGCACCAGCGTGGCACGCGGAGAGACATGGAAGAACCGGTTGTTCCGTATGGCAGGCAGGACCGACCAGCCCGGGATCTGCTTCAGGCGACTTACAAGCTCCGGATCGCAGAGGATCACATCGGGTGCGAGGGATACGCCACGCTCCGGAGTGACAATATTCTGCGGCAGGGACTCAGTGACCACGTTCACGCCCCCCGCGATGCGCACCAGTTCATCGATGAAGGACCCCGGCCCTGTAGTATAGATCGGATTCACGCTGTACACAATCAACACGCCGGGCTTCGGACGGGCATCGCGCACTGTGGTCTCGATAGCAGCCATCCTCTGCTGCATGCGTTGCACGATCGCTTCGGCGCGCGCGGCTGTCCCGGTTGCTCTGCCCAGCAGACGGATTGCCTCGTAGACTTCGGACACGGTGCGGGCATCCAGAGTGAGCACTGGCACGCTGGCCCGCTCCAGTTGCGCAATCGGTTTCTGATTGATGCTACCGAAGGCGACAACCAGATCCGGTCCGGGCCCCAGCACCCGTTCCACGCTCAGGTTGTACGCTCCGCCGATCTGCGGTTTCTGTTTCGCCTCCGGAGGATAGTCGCAGGCCGTGGTGACGCCCACGATGCGCTCGCCCAGACCCAGATCGAACAGCAGCTCCGTGTTGCTCGGCGCCAGCGATACGATGCGTTGCGGAGGGGCCGACAGGGTTAGCGTTCGACCCCGCGCGTCCGTCACTGTGATCGGGAACCCCGGTACGCCTGCTGCGCGAACAGGCGCCTTTTGCGGTGGCAGGCCGGAGCATCCTGTCAGAGCCAGCAGAAAGGCCAGCACAAAAGCCAGCAGTCTCATGTCCCACTTCGCTTTCCGCCAGTACGGGCGCCCCGGGCCGGTGGGCGTGAGGGAGCGGACCTGCGCTCCTGCTTCGGAGGCGTTGGCACCGGGCGTGCGAGATCGAGCAGGCGTTGCACCTCATCTGGACGCAGTTTGCGCCATGTGCCAGGGTTCAGGCCTTTGAGGCGCAGGCAGCCGAAAGCGATACGCTCCAGAGTGCGAACAGGGTGGCCCACAGCTTCCATCATACGGCGCACCTGCCGATTGCGGCCCTCGTACAGGGTGATGTCCAGCTCTGTCGTGTCGCTGCCCGCATCGTAGCGCAGAAAACGCAACTGCGCGGGCGCCGTTCTGCCGTCCTCCAGATCGATGCCTTCAGCCAGACGCCGGGCCCTGTCCGCGGTCAGGAACCCTTTCACGCGGACGCGGTAGGTCCGGGGTACGTGATAGCGCGGGTGTGTCATTCGATGAGCAAAATCGCCATCGTTGGTGAGTAGCAGGAGCCCGGAGCTGTCCGCATCCAGTCGGCCAACAGGGTAGACACGGGCCTCGACCTGAGACACCAGTTGCAGCACAGTGCGTGGCGCGTGCGGGTCGGACAGGGTGCACACGTAGCCGACGGGCTTGTTGAGCATGATGTAGACAGGCTTCGGTGGCGCATCCAGTGCGATCCGTGCGCCGTCTACGGTGACCACGTCGGTGCGCGGGTTGACTTTGACACCGGGAGTGGTGACAATCTGTCCGTTAACCGAGACCCGGCCTGCGGCGATCAAGGCCTCGCAGGAGCGCCGCGAGGCAACGCCGGCAGCGGCGAGCGCCTTGTGCAAACGGGGTGTTTCGGATGCGTCTGCGTGTGCCATACCTTAAGGATACCAGACCCATTGTCAGAATCGCAGTCCCCATGAGCCAGGATTTCCACGGGCTCCGTGTTGCTCGAGCGAACTGCGACGCCACAGGAACATCCTGCGTGGTTACCAAGGGAGCGGAGGCTACCACCCGACCGTCGACCATCGCTTCCAGCACGCCTACCACGGTACCTGCTGGCACCGGGGCCGTCACAGGATCCAGACGGGAGCGCACCTGCACCGGGCGTGCGTGCTTTCTGGGTAGAACGACTCGCAGGGTGCTTCTGACGGCCACGGGCACTTCGGAGGGAAAACCGGAGCGGATGGCACACACCCCGACTGTCTCGCCGGCCCTCCGGATCACCCGGGGAGTGAAGTTGTCGAAGCCATACTTCATGAGGGCGCAGGTGTCCCTGACGTAGTCCTTGCTTCGCAACACGACGGAGATCAATCGCCACCCACCGTAGGTTGCTGACCCGACATAACACTTGCCTGCTGGCACCGTGTAACCGGTCTTCACGCCATCCGCACCGGGGAATTTACCCAGAAACCGCGAGCGATTTCTCAGGAAGACATCGCTGGTGTTGATCGACCGGGTGATCCGGGCCTTCTTGAGTTTGACCACGGAAGCAAAACGCTCGTTCTGCAGGGCAACGCGGGCGATCCGGGCCAGATCAGCAGCGGTGGAGTAGTGGTCCGGATGATGCAGGCCATGGCTGTTCACGAAATGGGTGTTGTACGCGCCAATCTCGCGGGCGCGCCGGTTCATCATCTCCACAAAAGCTGCTTCGGTGCCTGCGATGTGCTCCGCCACTGCCACACATCCGTCGTTGGCCGAACGCAACATCAGGGCACGCAACAGGGAGTGCGCTGTCAACTTCTCACCGGGTTTGAGGTGCAGGGAGCTCTCACGGGTCTGTGCCGCGTTCTTGCTAACAGTGATCACGTCTGTGTCCAGCAAGTGCTCGCATAGCAGCAGGGCGGTCATGATTTTCGTTGTGCTGGCAATCGGGCGACGCACATGCGCCTTGAGCTCGAACAGGGTTTGTCCACTTTCCGCATCGATCAACACAGCCGATGCGCACTGTAACCCCGGAGGGCGCGTGGCAGAGGTTGCGGAGGCTAATGCGGGGGATGCCGGGGAGAGACCGCCGACCGTACTGGTGGAAGGTGATTGCGCCTGTGCGGTAGTGGCCAGTAAGCCGATCAGAACCCCTGTGAGGCCGTTCTGGAGGAAGCGCCCGTGACGGCCCCCATGTGGTTGTAGCGAGTAACGCCCGACAGGGCAACAGTGTGACATCCGGAATACGATGGTTCCCTGCTCCTGCAGAAAAAGCACGTCTCTTTCCTGTTTCCGTCCGACGATTTTAGAATACGTAGAGGGTCCGATGATTTCCTGCCAGCTCGCAGAGCCCGGCGCCTTCTACTTCTTTATCGGAGATTTTTTGGCGTTTCTGGCAGGAGAGGAAGACCTGTTCGAGTATAATAAATCAGAAGCCTGTGATGGCAGGGAAAACGCCACGCTGCAAAAGCGGCGGAATGAGAAAGGATTGAGGCAACTTTGGCGACAGTAATTGTGAAGCCTGGCGAGAGCATCGACGCCGCGCTCCGCCGTTTCAAGAAGCAGACCATGGAGAGTGGTATCCTGAAGGAAGCGCGTGCGCACGAGCACTATGAAAAGCCCAGCGACCGGCGCCGGCGCGAAGCGGCGGCACGGATGCGCAAAATCCAGAAGGCCCGACGCCAGCAGGAGCTGCGCGAGGGCCGCTAGATCGCATGCATCACTGTGACAACAACGCCTGTACCGGAGAGGGTGGACCGTCATCGTCCACCCTTATTTCGTCATGCCTGACCGCCTGCCTGCAAGAAAGCATTACCCGTGCCGGAAGGTTCCTCGGAGCCTGCAGGTGGGGCGGGAGGTAGTTCTGATGGCGCAGAGCTCTCCGGAACCACCGGGGGTGTTGGCGCCTCCGGGGCTTCCGCCGCAGCATCTGCCGCTTCCTCAGGCTCTTTACGCGCCGGAGCCATGCGGGCACGTCGATTCCGCCGGGTGGAATGGCTCTGCCGGGTAGCAACCCGCGTACGTGCGGGCGCATTGATCTGCACCGGGGTCAGGCCATCCGGAAAGAACATCTGCTGGATCAACCGGGTGCTGGCCGGAACATTGACATAGACGAAACTGCGGCCCGGATCCACCGGAAGTGTTGCCAGGTGGATATTCTCCCGGGGGACCTGACGGGCAAAATTGCCCAGCGCCAGCATCTGTCCCTGAGTCATGTTGGTCTGAATGCTGGCCATGATCGCGTCCAGAACATCGGGAAGTTTCAGGAAGTTCCGCGGATCCTTGACCCGGTTACGCAAAGCCTCCAGAAACTGTTGCTGTCGCTCAGCGCGAGCCAGATCGTTATCGTCATGCCGCATGCGCACATAGCCCATGGCCTGATAGCCGTTCAGCCGCTGGAAGCCCGGCTTCAGGTCAATATGCAGGTTTCCCCAGTTGTCGTCGTACTTCATCGCCTTCGGCACATGCAGTTCAATGCCACCGATCGCATCCACCACTTTCTGAAATCCGTCGAAATCGATCGTCGCGTAGTAGTCGATCGGAATACCGAAAGCGTGCTGAATGACGTCTATAGTAAGCAAGGGGCCGCCGAGCGCATGAGCGGCGTTGATCTTGTGCAGCCTGTTATCCGTGGGGAACGTCACCGCGGTATCACGGGGGATGCTCAGGGCGTGGATCGTCTGGCGGTCAAAGTCCACCCGGCAGAGAAGGATGGCGTCGCTGCGTCCACGGGAGTTTTTGATGGGCACGGGCTTGCGCGGATCGTAGTCCTTATCGCATCCCAGCAGAAGCACGTGCACGACGTGCTGTTTCTCCGGCGGGAGTTGCCGGGCAACGGTGAACTCGGCCAGAGGGTCTCGCTCGCGCAGGAAGGTGATCGGGTGTCGGATCAGAGAATTCAGGACCAGGCGGGCCAGATCGCTCTTCCAGTAGAAGCTGCCAAGGATCGTGCCAACCGTCAGGCAGGACAGCAAGAACACTCCTGCCAGAAGGCGGCGGATGATCTTCCAGAAACGATGGTGGCGCCGCGCTGCGGTGCGCAGGGAGTTGGTGTGAGGCGGCCTCCGGGTGAGAGAGCTCTGTGGCACGCCGGGGAAGTTACGAGTGAGAGGCAGTTCGGATTTACCTGTTCTCTCCGGAGGAAGCACGACAAAAGTCTCCTTGTTCCTCTGCAGACGTACAGCGGGCTTCAGGGACGGGTAGCCGGGGTTGCCATGCAGAGGGGCCTGTCAGGCGTTATCGGTGCGTTACTATAGCACCAAGAGACCTGCCTGTCAAGATTCGGCACGGCGCAGCGAGTAAAACCTGTATTTCGTTGTGCCATGGACTACCCATAATGAAATCCGGAATGAATATCGTGTTGATTGTTGTGGATACGTTGCGCGCCAGCCGGCTGGGGTGCTACGGGTACGAGAAGCCGACCAGCCCGGCAATGGATCGGCTGGCTGCCGAGGGCATACAGTTTGCACGCTGCATCGCCCCCGGTATCCCGACCACGCCGGCGCACACGACCATCTACACCGGACAGCATCCGCTGACACACAACATCGTGACCCATGGTGGGCAGGTGGACCTGGACCGGAAGACGCCCGTGTTGCCGGAGTTGTTGCAACAGGCCGGTTACACCACCGCGGCTGTAGACAATCTGGTAACCATCAAGCCCTGGTTTGCCCGCGGGTATGAGTTCTACATCGATCCTTCGTATCGCCACCGGTATCGCCTGCTGGTCTCCTGCGAGGAGATCAATGCCCGCGCCATCCCGTGGCTCAGGGCCTACGCGCACGAAAAATTCTTTCTCTTTCTGCACTACTGGGATCCGCATACCCCCTACACGCCCCCGGAAAAGTACTGCACGTTCTACCCACCGGATCGAGACCCATTCTCGCCAGAGCACACGTCGCTGGCACCGATCCGTCGGCAACCGATCTGGGGTATGTTCAACGACATCTGGTTTTCCAGACTGGGCCCGGTCACAGACGCCGAATACATCGCGTCTCTGTATGATGCGCAGATCCGTCATGTGGACGACGGCATCGCCGAGTTGCTGGCCGCACTCGACGCAATGGGCCTGAGTGAGAACACGCTGGTGGTGCTGACCGGAGATCATGGGGAGAGCCTGTACCAGCATGACATCTACTTTGATCACCACGGTCTGTACGACGACGTAATTCACGTGCCGCTCATCCTGCGCTGTCCGACGGTCATCCCCGCGGGACAGCGGTTCTGGCCCATGGTGCAGCATCTGGATCTGGCCCCCACAATCCTGGAGGCAGCCGGCGTGCCTGTTCCTGCGGGAATGGAGGGGAAGAGCCTGTGGCCTGTGGCTACCGGAAAAACCAATACTGGCGGGTGGGAACGTGTGATCTGCTGCGAGTCCACCTGGCAATCCAAGTGGGCGGTGCGTACCGACACGGCCAAGTTCATCCTGGCCCGTGAGCCAGACCGACACAACATGCCAATGCGCGAGCTCTACGACCTGACAACAGACCCGGGTGAGACACACAACCTGGCCATCGAGCGCTGGGAGGAGGCGGAGGATCTGGAAGCGGCACTGGAGCGCTGGATTGCAGAGGGGCTGGCGCGCGTCGGGCGCACGGAAGACCCCCTGCGCGTTCAGGGGATCACGCTGGGGAAGCGCTGGGATCACTGGCGGGCAGCGCGTTCCTGAGATGGCTCACAGGAGCTGTAGCCGGTATTTTGCCGGGCAGGGAACCTTTTTCTACCTGCCGAAAATCAATCTACATGGGCGTGCAACCCATCCTGTCCCTGCGCGCCCCGGTCAGTAAGGAATGTGTGGATCCATGATGAACACGAATGCTGTGCCTGTGCGAACGGAAAGTCCGGACTACCTGGCGACGCTACTGCAGCTGGGGCAGTTGCTTAACTCCAGCCTGGAATTGAAGCAGGTACTGGAGACGGCGATCGAACAGGTGATCGCCTTTGTGGGCGCGGAGAGGGGCTTCATCCTGCTGGTAGATGTGGAGACCGGCCGTGTCTGGGGAGAGGCCGTACGCCATATCGATCGGGCCGCGCTGGAGGCGACTCTCACGGGGAACGATCTGTCCAATCGCGCCGAGATCAGTCGCACGGTGGTCGAGAACGTGCTGGATACACGCCTGCCGGTACTCTCGCACAATGCCATGGAAGACCCGCGCTTTGCCGATCGCCAGAGCGTTCAGCTGACCCACCTGCGTTCGGTGCTCTGTGTCCCGTTGATTGCGCAGGGACGTCTGCTGGGCGTGATCTACCTGGACAATCGGGTGCGCACCGGCCTTTTCACTGAAAGACATCTGGCTATGCTGGAAGCGTTCGCGAACCAGGCAAGCGTGGCCATCGAGAACGCCCGGCTCTATGATAATCTGCGCCGTTCTCTCGAGGAGCGGCTCCGCCTGCAGGATGAGCTGCACCGGCAGGAAACCCGCCGTCTGGCACTGGAAGAGGCCAGTCGCCTCAAATCCGACTTCATCAGCTTTGTAGCGCATGAGTTGCGCAATCCGCTGACTACCATTCGGGGATGTGTCCAGACGCTCATGGCGGATCACGAGAACACTCTCCCGCAGAAGGTGCGTGAGGAGTTCTACGAGAGCATTGAGGCAGATGCGGACCGGTTGCTGGACATGATCAATGAGTTGCTGGACGTGTCGCGCCTCGAAGCAGGCCGTCCGCTGACACTGGCCATCAAGCCGGTGGAGTTGTGCCCGCTGATGGAAAAGCTGGCTCGCCGTCACCGCTTCTACAAGCACTTTACCGATCGTCATGAAATCGTCACGCAGTTCGCACCCGGGTTGCCCCGAACCATCGATGCCGATGAGGACAAGCTCAACCAGATCCTCTCGAACCTGCTGAGCAACGCCATCAAGTATTCGCCAAACGGGGGCGTGATCACGCTGTCTGCCGCGCCGGATGGGGCGCAGCATGTGCTGCTGAGCGTTTCTGATCAGGGAGTGGGCATGAGCCCGGAGCAGGTCGCACGCCTGTTCCGACAGTACGAGCGCGTGGAGCGCGACGAGATCAAGAACATCCCGGGCACGGGACTCGGGCTCTACCTGGTCAAGCATCTGGTGGATCTGCACCGGGGCGAGATCTCCTGTGAGAGTACGCCCGGACAGGGATCTACATTCCGGGTACGCCTGCCGGTATCCACATCCGAAGGGACCGGTTCGTCCTCCGATTCGTAGCGTCGCCGGCGCCTGTGTTGCGCCTTCTGCTACAGGGCTTTCTTGACAGGCGCCGGTCCTTCAGTACACAATAGTAACAGACAGAAGTCTGTTATCCTCTGCATCCGCTGGCCGGAGGCGCGATGTTACGCCACCTTTCTGTTCGCAACTTCGCCATCATCGACCGTCTCGATCTCGAGTTCGCGCCGGGCTTCAACGTGCTGACCGGTGAGACCGGCGCGGGAAAGTCTATCCTGATCGATGCCCTCAACCTGATTCTGGGTGCACGGGCCGGCGCCGAGATGGTACGCGCTGGCACCGAGCGCGCCGTAGTCGATGCGGTGTTCGACGTGAGCTGCTCCGAGGCGCTCCAGCGTCGTGTCCATGAGATGGGCTTTGAGCTGGAGGAAGGCGCGCTGCTGCTGTCGCGCGAGGTACATGCCGGGGGCAGATCCACCTGCCGCATTGGCGGACGCCCCGCGACGGTGGCACAGTTGCGCGAGATCGGTGAGTGGCTGGTGGACCTGCATGGTCAGCATGAGCACCAGTCGCTTCTCATGGTCCATCGACATCTGGATATTCTGGACGAATGGGGAGGGCAGGAAGTACAGGCGCTTCGTGCGAGCGTGGCCGAGGCCTTTCAGCAAGTGCAACGCCTCCGACGAGAGAAAGAAGAGCTGGAGCGCGACGCCCGGGAGCGAGCGCATCTGCTGGATCTCTACGCGTTCCAGGTTCGCGAAATTCAGGCGGCCCGGCTGACTGTGGGGGAAGAAGAGGAATTGCTGGCAGAGCATCGTCGTGCTGCCAACGCCCACCGTCTGGTCACCGCTGCTACCGCGGCAGCACAGGCCATCGATGGCGATACAAACGGGGGGGCGCTGGAGTTGCTCTCCGGTGCGTTGCGCGCACTGGAGGAAGTCGCGGAACTGGATCCCGCACTGCAGGTCTCGCTGGACGGCGTGCGGAACGCTGTTTATGAGCTGACCGAGGTGAGCCGCGATCTCGCGCGCTATGCCGACTCGGTCGAGCTCAATCCGGAACGGCTCACTGAGATCGAGGAACGCCTGGAGGTGTTACGCACGCTCAAGCGCAAGTATGGCAACAGCATTGAGGAGATCCTGCAGTACGAGCAGGAGGCCATGAAGAAACGGGATGCTCTGGCCCACAGTGAGGAGCGCGGGGCGCAGCTGGAGACGCAGATCGCGCAGGCTGAAGAGCAGCTGCGCACGCTCTGTGCGGAATTGAGCCGCCAGCGCCACAATGCTGCAGAAGCGTTCCAGCAGATCACGTTGAGCGAGCTGCGTGACCTGGCGATGGAAAAAGCGCACTTTGCGGTGCATTTTGAGGCAGGAGAACCCACAACCCGGGGGGTAGACCGCGTGGAGTTCCTGATCACGACCAATCCGGGTGAGCCGTTGCGTCCGCTGGCAAAGGTGGCCTCCGGAGGAGAGATCTCCCGGGTGATGCTGGCAATCAAATCGGCTCTGGCCCGACAGGAGCCGCTGCCTACCATGGTTTTCGATGAGGTAGACGTGGGCGTGGGGGGCCGGACTGCAAGTGTGATCGCCGACAAGATTGCCGCTCTGGCCCGCTCCGCACAGGTGATCTGCATCACACATCTGGCACAGATTGCCAGCCGGGCCAGCAAGCATTTCCACATCGAGAAGCGTGTGGAGGGCGAGCGCACGAACGTCAGCGTCACTGTGCTGGAGGAGGAGCAGCGCGTTCAGGAGATCGCACGCATGATCGGCGGGTACGACATCACCCCGACAGTGCTTCAGAACGCCCGGGAGATGCTTCAGATCGGGTGA
>JANWZQ010000068.1 GCA_025054835.1 Chthonomonadaceae bacterium | reverse complement strand
GTGGCGCCTCCCCGATCAGCAGATCTGGACCTCACAGGTGACCGGTGTGTTGCTCGCTACAGGCTTCATTGCGCTGGCCGGCCTGGTAGACGATCTGAAGAACATCTCTGCGCGCTGGCAGGCACTGGCGATCACTTTCGGGGCGTTGATCCTGGTTGCGTTTGGCATCCGCATCGAGGGCGTCAGCAATATCTCTCTGGTATCGACGGAGGGCAAATACGACCCCGTACTGCACTGGCATCCACTGGGAGTTGGCACCTCGATTCTGCTCACAGTGCTCTGGGTCTTTGTGGTTACCAAGACAGTAGATGCTATTGACGGTGTGGATGGCCTGGCGGCCGGTGTCTGCGCTATCGCGGCGGCCACACTGGCTCTGATGTCTGCGCAATTGCGCACGCCGGACGGCCCGACTCTGGCGCTGATGGCATCGGCGATTGTGGGCGCCTGCATTGGCTTCCTCCGGCATAATTACCATCCGGCAAAGATCATCATGGGAACCATCGGCGCGCAAACGCTCGGAATGGCGCTCGCTGCCATCTCAATCATGGGCGCGTTCAAAATGGCCACGGCCGTCTCGGTGGTCGTGCCGGTGCTGGTGCTGGGAGTGCCGATCTTCGACTTCATCCATGTGCTGGCGCGCCGGATACTGGAGCGCGCGCCTCTTACCGTTGCCGACAGAAGGCATCTGCACCACCGGTTGCTGGAACGCGGGTGGAATCAGCGGCAGGTAGTCTGGTTCATCTACAGTGTCGCCCTTTTCCTCTGTGTGACCGCTTTCGCGCTGTTTAAAGCGAGCCGGCCCTCCATGCCGTGACCGCGCTGGCGTGTGCGCGTCTATTCTATCAGCACTGAAAAGTAGAGCCACACATCGCTTCCAGAGTACCGGGGAAGCAGGTCTCTGTGGATCGGTGTGGCGTGCCACTGTTCACTTCAGAGGAGGATCCCATCTGTGAGATCGGAGGAAAGAACGCGGGAGGGTGTGGAGCTTGATCCCGCACTCGATCCCACGCTCGATCACGTTTCACGCCGGCAGTTTCTGGGCGCTGCTGGGGCCAGCGCAGGGCTCTTCCCGGTTGCGATCGAGCAGACCCGGGCACAGGATACGCCCGAACGTGCGGCACAGGGCCCTGTCATTGCCACGCGTGAGGTGCGCTTCCCCTCAAAGGGGGCGGAGAAGACCGATACAATACAGGGTTTTCTGGCTACCCCGGAAGACCGCGGGAAACGCGGTAGCGTGATTGTTGTTTTTGAGATCTTCGGCCTGAACGATCACATCCGGGACATTGCGACACGCCTGGCGCGAGCCGGATTCAATGCGCTGGCTGTCGACTTCTTCAGTCGCGAAGGCGGCACGCCGCGGACGGAAGGGGGCAACTTTCAGCCGCTCATGCAGTTTGTCAGCCAGATACCGGACCGGCAGATCCTGCAGGACGTCCGTGCAGCTGCCAGCTACCTGAAGGGATTACCGATTTCGAACGGCAAGGTGGGCATTGTCGGTTTCTGCTGGGGAGGGCGCATTGTAATGCTGGCGGCCGCGCAGGTGCCGGAACTCGCTGCGGCCGTGGCCTACTACGGGCGCATTCGCTCGGCAAAGACCGAAAATCAGCCGGCGCACCCGATGGACCTTGTGGATCAGATCCGGGTGCCGCTCCTCGGGCATTTCGGAGCCGAGGATCGTGGTATTCCCGTGGCGGACGTGGAAGCGTTGCGCGACCGGCTCAAGGAGCGTGGCGCGCAGGCTGAGCTACACATCTATCCCGGCGCCGGGCACGCCTTCAACAACGATACCCGGCCCAGCTATCAGAAAGAGGCCGCTACGACGGCGTGGAAACGCACGCTCGACTGGTTCCGCAAGCACCTTTCCTGACGCCGGGAGAACTGGCAGGAAATTGCCGCGTGCAGGGCGAACCGTACACGCACTGGCATGAAGCGCCGGCAACCTGCGTCACGCCTGGCCTGCCCGGAACCGGACGTTCACTCCCGGAGTGATAACCTCGCGCGCCTGCCCGGCTCGGTTGCCGGTGTGCCCGGTGGTGGCCGGGAGCGCTGGCGAAAGAGATCTCTCTGCACAGGGCATGGTCAGAAAACAGCGTGCGCGGATCAGCATAACACCCGGCAGGAGGTTCCTGTGGAGACCCGCTTCAAATTGACACGACTGGTACGTACCCAGTCCTCCGAAATCTACCTGATCTGGGACGGGGATCGGCGTGTCGGCCAGGTGGATATTCACTTCGCGCACGATACCATTCACGCTACCGTCATCTTTGAAGCGGATCTCACGGTCGGTGAAGAAGAGGAACTGCTGGCGCAAATCGATGATGACGTGGTCTCTTCCTATCTGCCCCGCTTCGAACGCGAAGACTTCGTCGCACACGTGTTCCGGGGAGAGGAAATCAGCCGGTACACCGACTGCTCCGGTCCGATGGATGACATCGAAGACGAAGAGGAGGGACGAGAAGAGTAGCCAATGGCTCACCGGCCCCACATGCGACGGATGTTAAAGCAGGGCGCGCCGGAACCCATCGCAGCGCTCAACAAAGTCCGGATCACGGAATACACGCTCCCATGGGAAGCGCGAGAACCTCTGGTCGATATCCGCACGCACTGTCCATCTATCGCGGTGATCCCTACCTGCTGTCCCTTTCTGCGTCGGCGCGTTGCTGACATGCTGAACCGGGCCCAGGAATTACTCGGCGACCGCTATCGCCTGCAGGCGCGCGCCGCCATGCGCACGCTGGCTCATCAGAAGCGTGGGTGGGACGCCTACTTTGCCCGTATGCAGGCAGAACACCCCGAATGGCCTCTCTCGACACTCCGGCGCGCGACCAACCGCTACTTTGCCCCCTATGACCAGAAAGCCCCGCCCGGACATTGCACCGGAGGGGCTGTGGACGTGGCGTTGCTGGACGCCGATGGCCAGGAGCTGGATCTGTGCTCTCCGATGGGGAGATGGGATGCAGCGTATACCTGGTCTGATCGCATTGGCCCGGAGGCGCGAGCAAACCGCATGCGCATGGTGCACGCGATGCTGGAGGCCGGGTTTTCCAACTGTCGCGAGGAGTACTGGCATTACTCCTGGGGCGACTCCGCCTGGGCGGTACGGGTCGGGGAGAAGGAATGCCCGTACGGTCTCACCTACGCGCCCGCCACACTGGAGCGCGACTTCCCGGAGGCCAGCGCGGGCTCCGGATCGATCACAACCCATCGCGAGGCGCTTACTGGAAAGCCCCTGCGCGTGGAGGCGTGTTGTGAATGGCCGGTGCACCTGCCCGTGTTCCGTGTTGGAATTTACTGGGCGGAAGATTTGCCCGTGAGCCTGAAAATCCGGCGTTCCGGGGGGATGCCTGTCAGGGACTTTTACCTGCTGGACGTAAAGGGGGAATGGCGTCCCATCGAGGGCAGGAGTTGCACGGCCGAGGAGGTCACCCTGCACTTCACTCCAGATGCGGAACGTGCGCAGGTCGCTAGCTACGTTCCGGAACCGCCCTCTGCCCGCGACGGTGTTACAGGAGGCTCATCGTGAGCCCGTTTGCGCGCTTCCTCTGCGGATGTGTCCTGCTGGTCTTCACAATCACTGCAGCACGCACGCAGGGGCCGGTCCGCATGAGTAGCGCCGATCAGGTGCGTTGTGCCAATCTCGTCTACGCGGGCAACAAGACCTCCTATTGCTTCAGCGACCGTTTCCTCAGGCGCCTGAGCCAGGAAACACGCATTCTGGTGGACCCTACCTTCCGGCGCGTCCGTCTGGACTCCCGGGAGCTCTGCCAGTACCCTTTTGCGGTGATGTCCGGTGAAGGGGCGTTCACTCTCACGGCAAAGGAGCGCGCGCAACTCCGGTACTACCTCACGCACGGAGGCTTCCTGCTCGCCTCGGCCGGGTGTTCCGATGCGCAGTGGACGCAGTCGTTCCGCGCCGAGTTCGCCCGGATTTTCCCCGGGGCACGCATGGCTCGCCTCACGCTGGAGCACCCCATTTTTCGCACGGTCTATCGGATCGACACGCTGGCAACCCGGCACGCACGTCCGGGCGGGGGTGTGCTGGAGGCTTTCACGATACGCGGGCGGATCGTACTGATTTTCTCCCCGAACGGGTTGAACGACACGGATCACGCGGAGAACTGCTGTTGCTGCGGCGGGGATGAGATTGCGCGCGCCGAGTTCATCAATGTGAACGTGCTGGCCTACACGCTGTTGCACTGATCCCGCCCCTGAAACGTCAGGCGCCGTTTGCCGGGGCTTTCGGAGTCGTGGAGAGGGCGTCGATCTGCGCAATCAGGCGCGCTGCGTCGCTGGCGGAGATCCGACCGTTCTGCACCATCTGCAGGATGCGCTGACGTGCCTCCGTGTGCTCTGGCACCGGTGCCGGGGCGTCAGCACGCGACTCCGGAGGCTCTGAGGCGCCACGCACTCGCGACGTCACGTTCGAGCGGATCTCTGCTGTTTTCTTGCGCACCAGTATCTTGAAGCCATCCCACGCGTCAATGGCGGCAGAGCGGGCGGCCTCCTTGAGCGCGACGCCGGTCATGCGCACCAGCATGGGAAAAAGCCCGGGCGGAACCTCGATAGTGTAGTGCGAACCGTCGGGACGTTGCAGTTGCAGCTCCAGAGTAGCCTGCCTCTGCGGCGCGCTGGAGGGTTGCGAAGGACCCGTGGAGGTATCGCGCGTGTCCTCCGCCAGTGCTGCAAGCAGCTGGATCGCCTCGTTCGGGCGCAACAGACCCTCCTCAACCATCTTCAGGATGCGCTCTCTCTCTGTTTGCTTCATGTTCTATGCTCGACGTAGCCCATCTGCGGCGCGATGGGCGTGCTATGGTGCTAGGCGCGCTGGATACGCGCGTCCCCGGAGATCGTCTGCACGTTGAGCGTTCCCGCACCGGTACCGATCTGACCGGTCCAGAGCGTTGCGGTCGCGTTCACGTCATGTGCATCACACTCGCATCGCAGCTCTCCAGAAGCAGTACCGAGCGAGACGCGGAGATGGCTGTCTTCGGGCAGGGCAATATGGACGTTGCCCGACACTGTGTTGACCTGCATGGTACCCGAGAAGGGCGCCTGCAGCTTGATGGTCACGTCCCCGCTGACCGTCTGGGCCTGCAGCCGACTGGCCGTTACCTGCTCGGCCCGGATGTCGCCGGAGACAGCCTTGAGCGCAATATTGCCGTTAGCCTCCCGGAGCGCCGCATCGCCACTGATGGACTCGACCACAATGTCGACCGGGGCCAGCAGGCCCACATGCTCGACGTGTACGTCACCGGACACGGACTTGCACTCGACCCGGCCGCCCTCCAATCGCATGGCACGGACGTCGCCACTGGCCGCGTTGGCCGAGAGCCCCCGTCCGATGTCCTCTGCGCGGATGTGCCCGCTCTGAGTCGCTACCGTCGCAGTACCACCGACCCGCGCCAGTCGGATGTTGCCGCTGGCCGTTTCCCCGCGCACATCGCCCTTCACGTCAAGCAGGCGCAGTTCACCGCTGGTGGTCACACCCTCGGCGGGCCCATCAATCTGGGCAATTTCCACCTCACCGAAGTGCGTGCTGACCCGGGCGCGCACGCCGGTCGGGACGCGAAGCTCAAGGTCAACCGTGCCGTCCCGGAAGTAATCCGGTGCCTCCACCCGGACGTCCAGCCGCTGGTCGGTGCCGTTGATGGAGACCTGCACCTGCTCGGCAACCGCTTTGATCTCTTCCTGACGCGGGGCCCATACATGCTTGCGGACAGATACGACAGCCGGTCCGACGGTGACACCGGTGACCTTCACGTTGCCAAGCGGGTTGTCCACAGTCACGAACGCATTTGGTTCCAGGTGGAGCTCCTGCTCTGTCATCACGGTCTGTTCCGGGAGATCCCCTTCGTTCGCAGGGCGGGTATCGGTCCCTTCGGTCCAGGTACGCACTCTGGCACTGACCGTGCTGCTCCAGTGCGCTCCGGCACGGGTAGCAGTGCGCAGTTGCGCCTGCACGCGCTTGACAATCTTTTCCGGTTGCACCCGTGAGACGGCCTCGGAGATCCGCTTGCCGATGTCGTCCAGTTCGATCTTCGGGGGACGGAAGCGGGCACCTCCGGCGCTTTCGGAGCTCGATGTGGTCGTCCGCGTCTGTTCCGTTGCGGTCCCACCTGCGGCACTACCCCGTGTTTCACCGCGCAGAGCCGCGATGAGCATCTCCGCTTCCTGAGCGGTGATCTTTCCGTCCTGCAACATCTGCAAGACGCGCATCACATTATCGTCCATGGTCAGGTCCTTGCTGGTTCCAGAATGCACGATCTCTCAGCGACAGCGCCGACGGCGCGGTAGCAGAAACAGGATCAGGAGCCACCAGGGTATCAGAATGCCCTGATAGGGGAATGTGAACGTGCAACAGGTGGACTTCTCTTTCTCTTCAGAAGCCCCTGATTCACTCTGTGGCGCTTCGCCGCGCACGGCTGCGATCAGCGTGGCGGCCTCACGCACGTTAATCCGTCCGTCCTGAAGCATTTGCAGGATGCGAGAGATATTGTCGTCCATGGAACCCTCTCCTCCCAGACAGAGACGCGTCACTGCGAACGCAGCAGGGCAAGCGCTTCCTCGATACTCAACTCCCCACGGGCTACAGCTTCCAGAGTCTCCATGCGCGAGCGCGTGGGGGACGCAGCAGGCTCGGGTTGCGATGCCTCGCTGTGCAATCCCAGAGCAGCCAGCGCCGCTGCCAGACGGTTGCGTACGGTGGGGTACGAAACCCCCAGCTCCTCACCGAGCCGGCTCAGGTTGCCTTCACAGCGCAGGAAGCTCTCCACAAAGCTCAGGTGCTCCGGAGCGACCTGACAGAAGCGACAACCAGCGAACGCTCCCTGAATACGAATGTGGCAACGACTGCACGTGAGCTCCGTGACCGTCAGAGGCCCGTCACACGTTGGGCAGCGCGTCAAACGGTTCGCCATGGCGTGCTCCCGAACTTATTCTACGGCGCACACTGTAGATTGTCAAGCAGTTGAGCCATAAAAGTTTGAATTTTCTGAACCATGGTTTAAAAATATTGATGTAATCGGTTTGAGGCAGGCGCACACCGGTCTGCCAGAACATGCGTCACTGCTTCAGCGGAGTGCCGGGAGGCGGGTAATTCCGTGCCGCGTCGTCCAGCACCAGCACCCAGTCCAGCATCTCACCGGGATCCGGGGGAGTGAAGGCCTGTGTTCCCCTGTTTGGGAAATGCCCGATCAGCGTCGCCCGGCCATTCCGCGGGTTGTACCACCACGCTTTCACGTTGGAACCCGTGATACAGTCCATGCGCACGGAGAAGGAGCGTCCGGCGGGCGTGTAGATCATCGCATAGGTGCCTTGCTGATCACGCGTTGCGACCATGCGGTAGCGCCCGGCGCCGGGGATGGCCGTCTGCACCCGATCAGCCACAATGACGGAGTCATCGGGAATGCGTGTGAGAAAGGGGCGTGACTCCATCAGCAGTCGGCCGAAGCGCATCTGCCGGGCACCCGGCTGATCGAGCGCCTGATACCACGGCATCAGCGGATTGTTGATCGGCGCACGCCCCGGTTGCCACATCTGCCAGACCGAATGATGTCCGTAGGTGTGCCCGAATGCACCCGAGAAGAGGTCCCAGTAGAGCGGGCGGCGCACATCCGCGGCCACGGTATGGCCGAGAGCAGGGGCCTTGAAGTCCACCGGGTGATCCTCGTAGACCGGCTCACCATCCATAACGGGCTTGACGGGAGTACGATCGTAGTCGGCACGTGTGGCGTCGTAACGTCCGGTGAACTCGACGGCATGTCCGTTCTGACGCATGTTGAAGTCCAGCCAGTCCTCGTTATGGAACCAGTGGGCCGATCCAGAACCGCCCGGCGGATGGAATGTGATGAGATGAGTCCCTCCATCACCCCTGCGCAGGCCACGCGCCATGGCCCGCAGGATCTGCGCCTGTGTCTCATTGTCAACGCCCCGGTCTCCCCCGAGGATCCAGATCAGACCCTTATCGCGGTAGCGTCGGCCCAGCCACTCCCCGTAGACTTCCGCGTTCTCCGGGGTGAACAGGGTGGGGTTGCCGTCGTGCCAGTATCGCCCCCACGTGGGCAGGAAACCGATGAGCAACCCCAGGGCGTTGGCGCGGTCCACGATGTAGTCCACGTGGTCCCAGTAATCGTTGTTCGGGCCATCCTGAACGGCAGGGCGTGTCGGGTCCAGATCGATCAACGGGAGATGTCCATAGGGATTGGGAACAGAATGGCCATCCAGCTCCGCCAGAGCGACCGCCTGGATCACGGTGAAGCCTCTAGCAGCCCGATCACGCAGGTACCGGTCGGCCTCCTCCCGGTTCAGTCGATGAAACAGCTCCCACGCTGTATCGCCCAGATAGAAGAACGGCGTGCCATCTTCCCGGACGAGAAACCGGCGGTTATCACTGACTTTCAGTCGCATCGTAGGCTTGCTCCTGTGGCGTTGCACCGCTTCGGCACAGGGCGCACATTCTGGCGTGTGCGGTGCGGAGATGGCACATGCGGCAAGCATGGCCAGCAATAGCATGGGAAGGCGTGACGGCTTCTGGCGGTACATGGAAGGCTCCAGGGCGCAGTTCACTCCGCCGCAAGGGCTGTCGAGATCGACTGCTCCCGTACCTCGTCGGCAGTCACCTCCCGGCCCAGACGATCGGACAGGTAGATCCCCTCACTGATGAGCGCAGTGGTGAGAGCGAGTTCCGCAGTGGGGAGCAGTTCGACCTCACCTCGCAAGGCAGCCACCCAGTGGCGTTGCGGCGAGTCGTAATGCTGGAGCTCAGGATGGAGCTGATGCCATCTCCAGTCCGCCCCACCTGCGTCGAATGTGACGTTCGCCGGCACGTCCGCGAGTGTGGAGTGGAAGCTGAGCGGGTCCAGGCAGATCCCTCCACGGGAACCGAAGATGCGACTGCCACCGATCTCTCCCATATGCGCTGCCCAGATCTCGATGATGTCCATCGTCAGTCCGCTGGCAAAACGAACGTAGCCTGTCGCGAACTCTTCCACGGTGAACCCGCTGATTGCGTAGCGACCCGGGTCGATCTCTGTGCGTTGTTCGATCTTCCCGGAAACGCGCTCCACAGTCGGGTGTCCCAGGAGGTAGAGCAGCTGGGCGATGTGATAGATGCCCATGTCGTAGAGTGCGCCTCCGCCGGCCACCTCTTTCTTAACAAAGTTCTCGGAGCCGTAGCCGTCCACAAAAGGTCGCCCGCGCCGCCGGAAGCCACAGGACCGCGCGTGGTACAGCTCGCCAAGATAGCCCTCATCGATCAGACGCCGCGCGATACGCGTTTCTGTGGAGAAGAGAGTGCTGAGCTGGATGCTCAGCATGCGGCCCGTAGCCCGCGCAGTCTCGTACATGGCGCGTCCGTCGGCATAGGAGCCAGCGATAGGCTTCTCGCAGTAGACATGCTTGCCGGCCTGCAGCGCCGCGATGCTGATGGGCGCATGCAAGTTGTTGTGCACGCAGACGTCCACGGCCACGATTTCAGGGTGCTTCTCCAGCATCTCGCGGAAACGGACGTAGCGATGCGGGATGTGAAACCGATCGCAGACCCGGTGTAGCTCCGGAACATCAATGTCGGCAGCGGCAATGACTTCCACACCCTCAATGCGCGCGTATTCTTCCAGATGCTGCTTGCCGATCTGTCCTACTCCGATAATGCCCAGACGTAGCGGTTCCATCATGCGCGTCCCTCCTGTTCTGCGGTCAATAACGGGTTACCCGCCTGCGACAGGTCCGGTGCTTGCAGCTCGGCGCGGTGCGCTTCCCACTGCCGGCGCGCGAGCACCCGCTGTACCTCGGCGAGCTGGCAGGCTACCTCGGCGTACTCGTTCTGAGCGGAGTGGTGTTCCACGCCCCAGTAGCCCGTGTACCCGGCATCGATCAGGATCTGCAGATGCTCCACAAGGCGAGTGCGCGTGGTCCGGGCGTCAATATGCGTATGCATCGCCCATGGAGCCAGACGGCGATCACCGCCCAGCTCATCTCCATCCTCCCAGTGCCCCAGGTGCAGCAGGACGCCATAGGCCGGGTGGTCCACGGCGCGGGCGATCCGCTCCATGTTGTCCGCGATCAGTGAGAGGCCCCAGTGGTTTTCCGGCCCGATACGTGCGCCGAAACCGGCCGCGATATTTGCGTACTCCCGGTAACGCGCAACGAGGTAGTCGAACTGCTCGTCGCTCACTGGCTCGAGCCGTCCCCCGGTGTCGAATCGGATGGTCCGGGCCCCGAGGATCTCTGCGGCACGCAGATGCTCTAAAGCCCGGGTGTAGTTGTGTTGACGGGCGTCCGGGTCATCCTCCCACAGGTGCACCCCATCCACGTGGTAGTTCACCACAACCATGTCGCGCTCTTCAACCGCCTGCCGCACTTTCTTCAAGAAAGTAGTGTCTGTGGTGCCAACGAGCCCATTCCACAGGTCGGCTGCGCGCAACCCGTAGCGGAACCTGCAGGACTCCAGATAGCCAAAAACGTCGATGCGGCCCTCCGCAAGAAGGCCGTGGAAACTGTAGGATGCGATGCTGATGTTCACTGCTGTCTCCTTTTCTGGGGCGGTGGTGTGGAGCGTTCTGGAACGGTGAAAAACGCCGGGCGTGTTGCCGCGAACCACGGTGTTGCGCCACGCAGATCCGCCAGACGTCCCCCCTGAACGTCCATACTCCACACGCCACCACGTTGCCCGGGAGGGATCGGCACGCTCAGGGCATACAGGTAGCTCCGTGTGTCACCCAGGTCAATGAAACGCGTGACCGCGGACGTCACTCTGCCCGCCGGGTCGTACAGCACCGCCCCGTAGAATCCCTCTCCCTCCGCGATAAAACGGGCAGTCAGGCGCGCCCCTGTGACCTGAAAGTAGATGCGTGGCACGATCCGGTGCACTCCCTCGAAATGCGGTGTCTGCACCACACGGGGCAGAGCGCGCGATGTAACGATATCCCAGACGCCTGTCTGTTCGCCGGACAGGCGCAGGTGCAACAAGCGTGGTCCCCGACCTGCAGGCACGGTGATCGTATGACGCGTGGTGGCCTGCGCGCTTGCCGGTAACACGAAACGCAGGACGCGTACACCGTCCGCTAACTCTGCGGTTGCATCACTCAACCCGACGTGTCGGAACACCGTCAGATTAAATGCCTTTCCCGCAGTATCCTGCAGCCAGAGTGTGACGTTCGGTGCCTCCACACGGGTAAGGTGCAGGCCGTTATCGGTGGCCAGCAGGGCCGGCGGCAGGTTCATCGACCGGTCTGTTCCGGTGTCCAGGCCATGGCGCACACGGAAAGGCAGGTAGCGTGTCGCAAAAAGTGTGCTCTCGGGGCCCCAGTTGCGCCCGGCGAGGAACTCCAGAGTGGTCTCCCACATGCGCACCACGGCGGTCAGGTAGCGCCGATCCCCGGTGCGTTCGTAGGCCCAGCACAACCCTTCCGTGGTACGCCCGGCGTACTCCGGGTAGAAGCCGAGCGTGCGCTCCATCAGGCGCAGAATTGCGGTCGCCACTGTCTCATCGCCGGTCAGCTCATAGTAGCGGATCAGGCCGGTAGCCGCGAGCCCGTTGAAGAAAGCGATCCGGTTGTCCCAACGGATCCGGAACTTCCCGGTTGCATCCTGCTCCGCCACCAGACGGTCCACAAAGGCTTTCATGGCCTGCAGGTACTCCGGGTCCTGAGTAGCCTCATAGACGGCGGTGAGCGCATAGAGGCCCCAGCCGATCTGCCGTTCGTTACCTGTCTCACCCCGGTCCAGAATGGCGCGGTTCAGAAACCGGCCGATCTGCCGTGCGGTCTCAAGACCGCGTGGGTCACCGGTGAAATGCGTGTAGGTGATCAGCCCGCGCAGGAAAACATGGCCGAGCTCTGCCGGGGTTTCCGTGTGCCGCGGGCTGTGCTTCCACGGTTGCCCTGTGATGTGATTGGTGTCGATGTCGGCCTGATGACGCGCGGCCTGTGCCGCGGCCTCCAGATATTTGCGATGGCCCGTGCGAGCAAACTGCAGGAACAGACCATAGGGGACATCGTACTCCAGATTAGCATACGCGTTCTTGCCCTTATACGGCCCTCCCATATAGGCGTCGCCCCAGTGCCGGAACCCGTGGGGGCGCCTGCGGATCCAGAGGTCAATATCAGCCTCCACCGACGTCTCGTAGTCCGCGAAACGGTCCAGATCGTAAGGTGCCAGATCGCCGAGCGCACGTGTGGAGCAGTACCATGCGGGAGGCGCTACAGGAAACAGCGGATGCAGCGTGGCCTGCGCAGGAAGCTCTCCTGTGGTGCCGGGAGTGCCGGTGGCGAGGCAATACGTGATCGTCTTGGCGATGCCGCGATCTGCATCAAAAGGCTCCTGTGCAGTCACGGCGTGCAGGATGACGCCATCAGGAGTTACCTGCAACGCCATCGGGTACTGTTGCCAGAAGTCACGCACTGAAACAACCCGTGGCGCCGGGCGTACTTCCTGTGGCCTGGTGCTCGCAGGCAGGACACTCACCCACCCGGGCGCGCGCGTGCCGGTGGCAACCACGCGGCCGTTCTTGCGCAGCACGTAGCGAACCGGGCTCTCCTGGATCAGTTCTACCTGATCCCCCGGGCCCAGAGCGAAACGGTGCAGGCCTCTGTCACCTCCGAACGCGCAGGAGCGGAGTGGAACATCCGTCAGCAGGGGCAGGCTCCATCGCGTGAGGCGAAGCAAGGGGGATTCGGAAGTCTGCGTGATGGTTACCGACAGGATCTGATGTCGGTCTCCAGAGCGCAGGATGCGCGCCCGGAACGTCGAACGCCCGCGCGCATCCGCGTAGATCTCGTCGCGCTGCCAGTCCTGCAGTGTGTCCGGTGCCGGCCGTGTACCGGTGTGAGGCGATACAAACAGAGGTTCACAGACCTGTTCCGGGCTGGACTGCGTTCGGTGAAGAGGGACGCCGTCTACCTCCAGTTGCATAGGAGGGACGCGATCGCGAACAGGCTTTCGATCCCATGAGGGCGCTGCCGCAGCGGGACGCATGCTCTCCGGAGATGGAGTGCGCGTGCTGTCCCAGGAGAGACGGAACTGCTCTGCCCGCGTTGCACCGACTGTGCAGGGAAAACGCAGCAGAAGCCACCGCACCGAGCCGTCGCGCCACCGGCCTGTCACCCGGATGCTCAGTGGGACCATGCGTCCCTGCGTGTCCTGCAGGCGTACTGTCTGCGGGTTCTGCAGGGCGCCCTGCGGGAACGGTACGCCCCCTGTAACAATTTCTTGCTGCCGGGCAACGCCCGCTGGCTCTGCAACTGTTAGCGTCACAGCGCCCCGGAGCGGAGCTTTTTGCGGACGTGCATCGGGCAGCATGCGATGGCGCGGAACCACGTAAGCAGCAGAGATGTCGGTGTCGAAGGGACTGGCTGGTCCATCATCCATAACGCAACGGAAGCCGAGACCGATGTAGCCTGCGAAGGGGAGCGCACGCGCCCGATCCGCGGTGCGCCCCGTGTTGCTGATGCTGTAGTACTCGAACGCGCCTCCTCCACGGATCACTTTGTATTTCTTTCCATAGTGGATCGAGAGTGGAGAGTAGGTGATCGGGCCGATCCGGGTCACCGGGTACCGGGGCGCGCCCGGGTAGGCGTCGTACCAGTCCGCAGTCCACTCCCAGACGTTGCCTGCCATATCCAGACACCCGTAGGGGCTGGCTCCCGATGGGAAGCGGCCTACCTTGCCGAATCGGGCTTCTTCCAGTGCAGCGTGTCGCGGGTCGAACGTGTTACCCCAGGGATAGTCTCGCCCGTCAGTGCCGCGCGCCGCTTTCTCCCACTCCGCCTCGGTGGGCAGGCGCTTGCCGGCCCACTTCGCGTATGCGGCCGCGTCTTCCCATGTCACGTATACTACCGGCCAGTCCTCCTGACCCGGTGGAAACGTGCCATTGTTCCAGTGCGGAGGAGGACGGTGTCCGGTAGCCTCACAGAAGCGCCTGTACTGCCCGTTGGTTACCTCGTGCACGTCGATCCAGAACGCAGGCAAATAGACCTGCCTCCCGGGGCGTTCGTCCGGTTCCCCTCCGGTGTTCGTGCCCATTCGAAAGGGGCCTGCCTCGATACGAACCATCGGGGCCCGGTCCTGTCCTCTGATCTCTACAGTGTTTGCCCCACTGGCAGGGCAGGGGAGTACTGCGCACAGAAGCAGCGAAAACGCGCGGAACAGCATGGCAACAATCCTCTGGAGGGACGCCACTCGTTGCCGACAGGCGTTGCAGGTGGCGGAGAGCGGTGCAGGGAAGGAACAAGTGTGACACTCTCTGAGCATAGTGAGACGTTTGCCCGCGCGCTTTGTGGCATCGGCTTGCAGGGATCAACCTCTCTGGAGGCCGGGGTATTTCGAGCAGGAGTCCCGGTCTGGAGCGTGGAAGTATACCGCGACATGCAGAGCGTGGCGTGCTCTCCGGTCTTTGATTTGGAAGCACGACTGATGGTGCCTCGAGGCACACGTCCCGTTCTCGCGCAGGTGTTGGGGTCATGAAAAACAGTTCTCTGGTACGTTTCGTGCGGCGGGTCGTCATAGCCAGTCTTCTGGGCGTATGTGCCGTCTCGCCAGCCCTTGCGGAGGACGTCAAGGCGCTCTTTGATCGTGGCGTCAAGCTGTATCAGGAGAAAAAATTGCCGGAAGCGCTGGAAGCGTTCACACAGGCGCGCAAGGCCGCTCCGGGCGACCCGGTAATCCTCTACTGGATCGGATTCCTTCACCTGCAACAACAGGAGTACGCCGCCGCGCTGGAGCCGCTGGAACAGGCGGTGAAGCTGGACCCGAAGTCAGCGGATGCCTACCTGAATCTGGGCAACGCCTATGACGGCCTGAAGCGCTACGAGGACGCGATCCGGGCTTTCGAGACAGTCATCAAGCTGAATCCAAAGTCGGCAGACGCCTATTACAATCTGGGCAGTGTCTATTACAAGCAGAAGAAGTGGGCGGAAGCTGCAGCTGCCTATCGTCGTGCCAGCGCCCTGAACCCGAAAGACCCCTACATTCTGCAGAACCTGGGCAGCGTGCTGCAGGCGGTTGGAAACTTCCCGGGTGCGGTTGCCGCTTACGAGCAAGCGATCCAGCTGCTGCCGGACGACCCGAACCTGTGGGTCAATCTGGGCGTGGCCGCACAACAGGTCGCCCGCAAGGCGCCGCCGACCGCGTCAACCCGGGCGGCTGCGGAGAAGGCGCGTTCTGCCTTTGCCCGGGCAGTGCAGCTGGCTCCGGATAATTATCCAATCCGTGCGGCCTACGCCGAGGCGCTATTCGACATGGGGCGCATGTCGGAGGCTGTGGCGCAGTTTGAAAAGGCTGCGCAGATCGATCCGAAGCAGTTCTCGCCGTACTACAATCTCGGTCTGCTGTATGCACAGAGCGGACAGTATGTGCGGGCGATAGGAGCATTCCAGCGAGCGCTGAAGATCAAGCCGGAGAGCCGGGAGGCGTTGCAGCAGCTGGGGCAGGCACAGTTTCAGGCCGGTCAGCATCAGGAGGCTGCCAGAACGTTCCGCGAACTGACGCGTCTGGCGCCGAAGGATCGTACAGCCTGGCTCAATCTCGCCTCGAGCCTGCAGAAGTCCGGGGATGAAGACGGTATGGCGGACGCCTTGAAGCAGGCACTCGCACTGGGCGGCAAAGGCGAGCCCGTGTCCCGATTGCACCGCGCGCTCGGGGGATACTACTACCGCAAAGGAGATGCAGAAAGTCTCGCAGCCGCCCGGGAAGAGTTCTCCCTGGCTCTGAAGGAGACGCCGGATCATCCGGAAGCGTTGAACGGCCTGGGGCTGGTGTTGCAAAAGCAGGGCAAGCTCGACGAAGCGATTGTGCAGCTCCAGCGTGCCGTTGCCGTGAACCCCCGCTTCGCCGACGCGTATAACAATCTGGGCGTGGCTCTCGAGCAAAAGGGAGAGATTGAGCAGGCCAGAGCCGCCTATCGCAAAGCCCTGCAGGTCGATCCGAAACATCCCCTGGCGCGCAAGAACCTGGCACGCTTCGAGAAGAGATAGCCTTCTGGAATCAGTAGACGCATATCCTGTTACTAAAGGACCTGAGGGTGCGGTGCGCGGGTTGTTGACAGATCGGGTAGATAGACATATAATGGAGGCACACCGCAGGCGTGTCGCGTCATGCGCCTGTTTGGTGCAGAGCGCTACGTAGCGTTGCTCTCCGTGTCAACTCTCTACAGCAGGAGGCTTCTGTATGGATCGCAGGACATTGTGCTGGATCGGGGCCTCCAGAAGTAAAAGGTGAGATCCGATGACGCCACCGGGCCGTCGTCCGGCGGCCAGCCAATGAGACCAGGACGAAGAAGTTCCTGATCACGGGGAGTTGTCCCCGAAAGAGCCCCCGCTTCCGGGTGTACTCTTCTTCTGATCGGCTCCACAACGTGCTGGCCGCCTTCCAAAACTGCAGATTTCC
>JANWZQ010000025.1 GCA_025054835.1 Chthonomonadaceae bacterium | reverse complement strand
ATCCAGAGCATCCACCAGTGTGACGAAACGCTGGACATTGCTGGCCGTGTCGGTCAGGATCAACGAGTTGGTTCCGGAACTGCCGATCAGGCTGGCTCCCTTGGTAACCAGAGGCGCCAGTTCCCGCGCAAGTGCCTCTGCATCCACGTTATCCAGAGGAATCACCTGCGTCATGATCTGGTTCTTCGGGTCGATGGTAACCGTGCCGTCATCGTTCAGGCCCGGGCTCACCACAGTAGTCTGTCCCACACCTCGATCGATGGGCACGATGCTCAGGACATTGCCGTTCTGCAGAGCGGTGAAGCCGCGCACCAGCAACACCGACTGCAGCACTTTGAATGCCTCATCGAGGGTGACGGGCTTGGGATTAATGATAGTCACCTGGCCGGACAGGCCTTCGGCCGTCGAGATAGTCAGGCCGGACATCTGCGCAAAGAAGCGGAGCACGTTGGTGATATCCGCACCCCGGAAGTCGAACGAGAACGGGGTGCCTCCACGCCCCAGTCCTCCACCGAACCCACCTCGGTCCCGGCCCTGACTCCGGTCCCGGTTCCCATCAGGGAGCGTGGTAATGGGCGGGCCTTCGGGCTTCGGCACGTTCGGGTTCTGCGGCGTCTGGGTAGCACCGGGTTGTGGCGCACCGGCCGGGTTTTGCGACACGCCGGGGGACGTGCTCTGTCCTTCCTGCCGCGCACCGGAAGCGTTCTGCCCGCGAGGCACCGGTACGATACGCATGCGCTCGCGTCGGCCCTGACTTCCCTGCCGCGTGCGTTCCCTGTCCGGAGAGGCAGGGCGCTCCTGACTGGCCTGGCCTGTCGCAGGAGGCGTATCCTGCGCTACACTGACTGCCGGCACTCCCGAAAGCAGGGCCACCAGTCCGGCACAGGTGTACAGGATCCGGTTCCGGTATGCGTGAAGCAGTCTCTGATCGTGCATGGTAGCTTCCTCTGGACTACGGGAACTGGAACCCATTGTTGCCTCCTCTGCGACCTCCGCCAAAGTTAAATCCACCGCCATTGAAGCCGCCGCCGTTGAAGCGCCGGTTCAGGAAGTCGGCACGCCGCTGCGCCTGCTCCGGCGTCAGCACGCGGCCGTTGGGCAGGATCACCTGTCCGCCGGTAGGTGGGGTTACGGTGGGAGGCATGCCACCGGGCATGGGACTCCCCGGAGCCCCCTGTGGCATGCCGGGCATACCGGGAGCACCCGGCTGGCCGCCACCGGTGAGATAGGGAGCGCTCTTGTCCAGCGGGATGACCGTGATGTTGTCCGACTTGGCGATGGTGTAAGGCTTACCAGAGCTTGTCAACGTGACCATCTGGTCCGTCACCGCACGAACCTCGGCTCCCATCACCCGATCGCCAACGCGCACGTACTGCCCCTCTTTCGTCTTGCTGTTTTCCAGCAAGGCCATGGTCTCCTCGCCCATATGAATGGTTCCTGTGTAACTCCAGTCCTCGAAGGGATTCACAGGCGCCACATCCACCTTGGGAGCAGGGGTTGGCTTGACCTCCGGCTTTGGCTTCGGAGCCGGTGCCGGTCTGGGCGGCGGTGGGGGCGGGGGAGCGAACATGGAGCCACGGATCCCCTGCGTGTAGTAGGAGAGTGGGCGCCGTTCAGTGCCTTCAGCAGGTGGCTCGATCGTCGGCCCCTTCTCCGGCAGGTTCTCCGGATTTTGAGCGACGACCAGACGCGCACCGGCGGAATTGCGACGTGCAGTCTCAGCACGCGTCGCGGTGGATCCTGCAGACTGGCTCCGAGCGTCATCCGGGCGGGCTGCTACGAACAGGGTCGCACAGAGGAGCGTTGGCAGGGCAAAGAGCCCGAGGCCGGGGAGGAAGGATTTATCATCAGGCAGCGCAACCTGTCGGTTCTGGTGCGCTTCCAGGGTCTGCGCGAACCAGACATCCGGGCGCGCATCAGGATTGCGTGGCGTTGGCATCGCTCTTCTCTCCTTGTTTCACTTCCACATTGTTAGACAGGCTCCGTGTGAAAACGGTAACCTGTACGGTGACATCAACGGTTTGCTGACGGGCCTCAGCCGATGTGATGGTCAGCTTTTCCACCACCATGCGCCCCTCCGGATCCTCTATCAGGTAGAGAAACTGAATGACGTGAGGCAGAAACGGCGCACGAAAGCGAACTTCAATCGGGACACGCTGGCCCTGACCGGAGGGCAGTTCACGCGGACGCAATGGTTTGACCTCCCGCAAGCGCACCTGAGAACGCCGGGCCACACGTTGTAATTCACGGATGACGCGTGGCACCACCTCTTCCGGCGTGAGATTGAACGACATCCGGGCGATGCGTGGTTCGATTTCCTCAGCCTCCGCGCGCATGCGGGCCAGTGTGCGGAGTGCGTCTGCACGCTTCTGCTCTGCTTGGGCTCTGGGCAGCAACTTCCTCTGAGTACGCGGCGTGCCCGGAGGGTTGAGTGCGCTCCAGGCAAGCATGCCGACTACCAGCACGCCGCCAATCAGGATCATACGACGCTCGCGATTACTGATCGCCAAATTCGTCTCCCGTATCGTCCATCAGGTCTGCGACGTTATTGTCGCGCCCGCTGGTGGGTTTGCTCCTTCCGTTGCCGCGTACCGGTGCAGAGGGCTTCGCAGCCGCGAGCTTCGGTGGTAGCAGGCTCTGCGCTTTCGGGTTGACCCGGCAGGTAATGATGAAGCTGCTCAGAGTGGCCTGTGCTGGCTTTCGGGCGGAGGATGCCGATGGTTTCGTCTGGCCGGGCGCTGGTTGTGCGGGGGATGGCGATGGGGCTGTTGACGCGCTCTCATTCTTTCCCGCTGTGTCCTCTGCATCGCCCAGATAACCCAGGCGGACATCCATGAAGGGACCTGCTTTTTGCAGAGCCAGTACGAAGTCGGTAGCTGCCGCTTCGGACCGGGACTCCCCGCGCAATGTGATCAGGCCGTTGCGCTCGAACGACATCTGGGTGAGCCAGATCGCTGTGGAGCGGGGCAACGCCTGATCCAGAGCAACCAGCACATCGACTGCCGGGTGCGCGCGGTCCAGACCGGTCGTGAGATCGTTTTCCAGATCGAGGAGGCGTCTGTGTGCCTTTTCCCGGGCCTCCAGCTGCGTGGTAACGGCGTTGAGCGCTTCATTGGCACGCACAGTAGCGCGGAACGCTCTGCCACGCGCTTCCAGTTGTTGCATGGCCATCGAGACGCCTGCAATCGCCAGACATACCACCATCGCACCGACGAGCAGCATGCGCTGCCGGCGAGCCTTCTGGGCCCTCTGCACCGCGCGTTCGTTCGGGTACAGGTTGATGGGGGCCAGACTGTCCGGGCGGGTTTGCAGGGCAATGCCAATCGCGGTTGCGTAATCCAGTTTCGGTGCATCCAGAAGGCGCGTGTGCAGATATGAGACCGGCATGCCCAGCACGTCGCTTAGGATCTGTTCGGTTTCAGCAGGTGTTGTCCCGGGCAGTGCGGAGCCCGTCAGGTAGACGTGTGCG
>JANWZQ010000078.1 GCA_025054835.1 Chthonomonadaceae bacterium | reverse complement strand
GCCGGGGGCCTCGCCGTCCTGATCCTTATCGACGCCGATCGCGTAGAAGCCATCCCCTCTGGCCTCTGCAGCGCGAATCACTCCTACCCCGCATTTGCCGGCACCATGGAAAATGATGTCCGCGCCGTTGCCGAAGAGCTGTTCGGCCTGACTCTTCCCCTTGTTGAGGTCTTCCCAGTCACCGGTGTAGGTAGCCTTGACCTGCACATCCGGGCTGGCGGTCCGGGCGCCGGCGCGGTAGCCAGCCTCGAACTTTTTGATGAGCGGAATTTCCATGCCGCCGACGAAGCCGATGACGCGCGTTTTGCTCATAGAGGCAGCAAGGAAACCGACGAGGAAAGCGCCTTCTTCCTCTCTGAACTTGAGGGCAGCACAGTTGGGCAGATCGGGCGCATTGCCATCGATGATGGCGAAGGTGACGTTGGGAAACTGTGGCGCGACAGCGTTGAGAGCGTCCTCCATGGCGAAGCCAACAGCGATGACCACGTTATATCCCTGCTGGGCGAGGCGACTGAGGTTGGTCTTGTAGACCGACTCGTTAACCGACTCCACATATTTTCCGTCGATCCCCAGCTCCTGGATGGCGCGTTGCATACCATCCCAGGCGGCCGCATTGAAGGACTTGTCATCGATGCCCCCTTTGTCGAGGACAAGCGCGGCGCGGAACGGCGCTTTTCGGGTGGCGTCCGGGGCATTGCCCGGAGTGTTCTGCTGTGTTGTGGAAGGGGCGCATCCGGCCCACAGGGTTGTCAGGGCGAGCGCGAGAGCAATCGATGCGCCTTTGCTGCAAATGTTATGTGCGCACATGCCTTCTGTGCTTCCTCTCTGGATTTCTGATAATGCTGGATCGCGATGGCAGGCCCATCGGGATCAGGAATCCTGATGTAGTTGTACCTGATTCGGAGCAATACACTGTGCCAGAAGAGCCGGGACAAATTTACAACGGATCTCTTGACAGCAATGCCCGTAGATGGTGTACAATGACGGCGGATTTAGCACTCTCGTGCGGAGAGCGCTAAAAAGGTTGTGACACGTCCGTCGGTCTGTGTTCCCGTCAGTGTTATGCAGGCACGTGGTGCGGGACAGCAGACGTGCAGACACATCAAGGAGGTTGTGAGATGGCAACGTTGAAACCGCTGAACGATCGGATTGTGGTCAAGCCTATCGCCGCGGAAGAGAAGACCGCGGGAGGGATCATCCTGCCCGATGCTGCGCAGGAGAAGCCGACCGAGGGGGAAGTGCTGGCAGTTGGTCCGGGCAAGACGCTGGACAACGGCAAGGTGGTTGCGTTGGAGGTAAAACCCGGGGATCGGGTGATCTACTCCAAGTACGCGGGCACCGAGATCAAGATCGGCGCTGAAGAGTACACGATCCTGCGGCAGGACGACGTTCTGGCGATTCGCGAGTAGTCTTGAGATAGCAAGGAGAGAGATGTCATGGCTGCCAAGATGATGTTATTTGACGAGGAGGCCCGGCGCGCTCTGGAGCGGGGCGTGAACCAGCTGGCCGATGCGGTGAAGGTAACGCTCGGTCCGCGCGGGCGCAACGTGGTCCTGGAGAAGAAGTTCGGTTCCCCGAGCATCATCAACGACGGCGTGACCATTGCCAAGGAGATCGAGGTCGAAGATCCCTTCGCCAACATGGGAGCGCAACTGGTGCGCGAGGTGGCGAGCAAGACCAATGATGTGGCCGGGGACGGCACCACGACCGCGACCGTTCTGGCGCAGGCAATGGTGAAGGAGGGCCTGAAGGCGGTTGCCGCGGGCGCTAAGCCCCTGCTGGTGAAGAAGGGGATCGATCGCGCGGTAGACGCGCTGGTGGAAGAGGTAAAGCGGAACGCGACAAAGATCGAGGGCAAGGCGGCCATCGCGCAGGTGGCCACAATCTCCGCCAACGACGCCACCATCGGTGAAATGGTCGCAGAGGCGATGGAGCGCGTCACCTCGGACGGCGTGATCACCGTGGAGGAGAGCAAGGGCACCAGCACCCAGCTGGAAGTGGTGGACGGGATGCAGTTTGACAAAGGCTACATCTCGCCCTACTTCGTGACGGATCCAGAGCGCATGGAGGCCGTCCTGGAGAACCCCTACATCCTGCTGTATGAGAAGAAGATCAGCGCGGTTGCGGACCTGGTTCCCGTGATGGAGAAAGTGATCCGCGCCGGGCGCCCGCTCGTGGTGATCGCCGAGGATGTGGAAGGTGAGGCGCTGGCGACTCTGGTGGTGAACAAGATCCGGGGCAACCTCAACAGCGTGGCGGTGAAGGCCCGGGGCTTCGGCGACCGACGCAAGGCAATGATGGAGGACATCGCCATCCTGACCGGCGGCCGCTTCATCACCGAGGATCTGGGCGTGAAGCTGGAGCATGTGGACCTGGATGCGCTGGGGACCGCCAAGCGCGTGGTGGTGACCAAGGAAGAGACAACCATCGTGGACGGCGCGGGGCAACCGGCGGCCATTCAGGGGCGGATCGCACAGATCAAGAAGCAGATTGAGGAGACCGAGTCGGACTACGACCGGGAGAAGTTGCAGGAGCGTCTGGCCAAGCTCTCCGGTGGTGTGGCAGTGATCCAGGTCGGTGCTGCTACCGAGACGGAGTTGAAGGAGAAGAAGGCCCGCATTGAGGACGCGATGCATGCCACACGCGCCGCGGTAGAAGAGGGGATTGTGCCCGGTGGTGGCGTGGCACTTCTCAATGCGGCGCCGGCTCTGGACCGGCTGGAGCTGACCGGGGATGAGCAGATCGGCCTGAACATCGTGCGGCGCGCCATCGAGGAGCCAGCCCGGCAGATCGCCGAGAACGCCGGTCAGGAAGGGAGCGTTGTGGTCAACCAGATCAAAAACCTGCCGAAGGGGCACGGCTACAACGCAGCTACGGAGAAGTATGAAGACCTGATCGCAGCAGGTGTGGTGGACCCGGCCAAGGTGGTGCGGACCGCACTGCAGAACGCGGCGTCCATCGCGGGCCTGATCCTCACCACGGAGTGCCTGATCACCGAGAAGAAAGAGGAGCAAACCAGCACGAATACACCGGGCCACTAGGCGCATCGGTGTCGTGATGAATCCGCGCGAGAGGGGCGCCTTCCTGTTCGGGAAGCGGTCGCCCCTCTCAACGTTTGAATGGCCGGTGTACCAGAAATGGCGCTCACAGACGCGTTCGCTTTTCGGTCCTGTGAGCGGTACTCTGCGTCATAGCGGGTTGCGGCGGGGGCAGGCGCTGCGTGAGATGGATTGAAGCGGGATCCGGGCATCGCGGGCCGGATGGCAGGCGCGTGTTGAAAGTCTGCACGGTGCCCGTCACCGCTGTTGCTGGAACCGGGGCCGGCATGGAACGGTACAGGAAGGGAGCTCCGGCTTCCTCCGGTGCTGGCAGGGTGACTGCCATGGACAGTAGCGCTACCACAACGAAACTGACGAGAGTGCGCGCATACCCTTCAGAGTCGGGGAGCGTTTGCTGGTAGAGCGTGGCAGCGAGCGGAGCGGCAATGAGGCCAGAGAGAGCCCCCTTCCACGGGCAGAAGTATGGGACAATCTGGCCAGCGGCAGAGGCGGTGAGGAGGGCGAAGAGCGCGAGGCCGGCAGTGCGCGCGACCCATGCGGGCAGCGAAAAGGATACAAACCCCTGGTAGAGCAGTTGTGCTGCAGCAGCAGCGACGACGATCACGGTCGCCGCCGTGAAAACGTTGCCCGCTCTCACAGGATCCGCTGGCAAGCCCCGTCGGCGTGCGATCCAGGTGACGGCCTGCGCCAGAAGCAGAAGAGGAGGCACAACGGTAAGAAGCGCGTGGAGGCCATGATGCAGTGCCCAGAGCCACAACGGTTGCATGATCCTCTCCTCAGTAGCAGTAAGCCCGGAGCAAGCGATGCACGGCAGTATCAGCAATAGAATGATACATGCTGCCTCCGATCTTCAGGGTGCGACCTGCACGGTGAGCGGCAGCTGATGCCCGGCGACGTGCAGAGTCGCCCGCAATGTTTCGCCGGCGGCAACAGGACGTCCTGTGCGGTACACACGGCCTTCGAGCCGATAGTGTGCCCACTCAGTCTGCTGCAGCTTGCGTCCCAGAGCCGCAAACGCGTTGATCAGGCGTTCGGGCTCCGTTGTTGGAACCACACTGCCTCTGGTAGGACGTGCCATGGTGCGCAGGAGTGTCCAGTCCAGATCACCCAGCGCGACGAAGTGAAGCTGCACATTGGCCGCGCGGGCGCGACGTACAACCGTTTCGGCGTCAAGCTCCGGGTCATCGGCATCCGGGAGACCATCGCTGAGGCAGATGATCACACGTGGTTGATTATAGGGCTCCCGTTCGATCAGGGCGATGGCGTGGAGCAACGCTGTGAACAGAGGGGTCCCTCCGATCGTACGGCCCCGGAGTCGGGCAATGGCAGTGTGGACCGCTTCCGGGTCGGTTGTGAACTCCTGGTCGACCTGCACAACCGGCTGAACGTTGCCCTGATGATCCGGCAGGCCCTGAAAGTGAGCGACAGCAAAGCGCGTGCCCTCTGGAAGCGTCCGGACGGCAGCCTGCGCTGCGAGCAGGCGAACGTCTTCCGGGTCTGTATCCCGGATGCTGCCGCTCTGGTCGAAAAGCAGCACCACTGAAAGAGGTTGTGGCGCTACATGCGTCTCGCGGGTGGTGCGCTGCCGCTCTGCCGACAGGAGCTCCCATTTCAGATCCGGGTCGGTTCCGGAGAGGCGGAAATCGCGGAGCGCGAGGCCTTGCTCTGTCGTGGCGAGTGTTACGGTAAACGTGCAGGTGTGTTGCTGTCGCGTGGAGTCCGGCGCGGGAGGCAGCGCTCGGGCTCGAATGGGAGCTGGCGTAGCGGGCGAGGACGCGACGCGCGCCGGTTTCGCCGGAAACAGAAGGGTATCGCGCGGGGGATGGTTCCGGGTGAGCTGCTCGTGGAGCGTGCCGGCGCCAATCGCAGTGAGACCGGCTACGGCGGCAAGAACGAGACGCGTGAGGGCGCGCCACCGCAACCAGGTGAGGGCAGGAACGGGTTCAGGGCGATATGCGAGGGACATCGTGCCTTGCTCTTCTTTTCCCGAACAGCGAACGGGTACGTTTCCATCAGGGCGTCACAGGAGGCTCTGTGCGAGAATCCACGTGCTGCTGAGAGCCCTGTTGGCAGTGCGCGTCTTACCCAGCATAATAGCACGCTACAGGCGAAACCGGAAGGAAAAAAAGAGGAGCGCCCTGCGGGTCGTAGCCAGTAGAACGCTCCTCTGTGCGTGATCAGGGACGCGTGCAGGCCCGGAGGCTCGCGGCGAGATAGCCCCGGGACTCTGCCGCGATCATCGCACAGCGGATCAGTTCATAATCCTTTGCACCGATGATCTCCAGATCCACAGGGCCGGTGTAGCCATGCGTGTGCAGCACCCGGATGTAGCCGACCAGGTCGATATCGCCGCGCCCATTGGCCTGATCTTCCGGACGCCCGGGGCCCGCCTGCCGCCCTTTGCAGTCGCGGATATGTACGTGTTTGACCCGGGAGATAACGGCCTCGAGTGCCTGTACCGGATCTTCTCCTGCGCGGTGGATGTGGGAGGGGTCCATATCGATGCCGAAAGCGGGGGATGCGATGGCCTCCATCACGCGCAGGGTGGTGGGGGTGTTGTAGATGGCAGCGCCCACATGCGCTTTGACGCAGAGGGTTACCCCGTAGTGTTCTGCCCGCGTTGCAAGGCGACCGAGTGCGTCAATGGAGCGTTGCAGGCTCTCCTCATCATCGGATTTGCCTCCGGGCCCACAGTTGATGATCGGGATCCCGATCTCTGCAGCCGCCTGGAATGCCTGCTCCATGCGTTCTGGATCCTGTGAGGGTTGTTCCATGGCAAGCAGCTGGAGCCCGTACTCCTGCGCGAGACGCTTGATTTCCGGAGCGAGTTCGCGCCAGCGATCCAGCACAAGATGTTCGCTCATGCCGTCGATAGCGGAGAGCTCGATCCCGTCGTAACCTGCGAGTGCGGTGTACCGGAAGGCGGTCTCCAGATCATAGCCGCCAAAGAGCACCGAGTTGACGCCCAGTTTCATGGTGTGCCTCCTTACTTCCGCGACTCTGCCTGCAATCGGGCGGCCTGATTGGGGTCTCCAATGTGGAGGGTATCGTAGGCCTGCTGGGAGGTCTTGAAGGGACCGACTCCGGCGTGCCCGTGCCAGTCGCCCTGTGTGAGCATCGGGTTCGTGATCCCCTCTTCACGCTCCCGGCGCGCGATGAACGCCTCCATCCGGGCGCGCAGGAAGTTCACCACTTCCGGCTGTTCCTGCGCCAGATTGTGGTTCT
>JANWZQ010000056.1 GCA_025054835.1 Chthonomonadaceae bacterium | reverse complement strand
GCTGCACCCGATGCACTTCTCCAGACCATAGTCATATCGCGTCAGGACATTGCGCCAGCGCGTGCGAGGATACTGATCGCGCCTCTCTTCCGGATACTGTATGTACTCAACCGGACGCTTCTTCAGCTGCTGTTGCAGGTAGTGCCGGAAGGTGATACTCATGCCCGTCAACAGGGCCTTCGTGCCACGCACCGCTTCAGAAAGAGAACCCATGCACTATACCCTCGCTTCCGTCTTCTCTGGCTTGATCAGAGGCTGCAGCTCAATCAACGACCCGCTGCTCCCTGCCTTGATCTTCTCCTGCAGTTTTAGAATGCCATAGATCAACGCATCAGGGCTCGGAGGGCACCCGGGAACGTAGACGTCAACTGGCACGATCTGATCCACTCCCTGGATGATCGCATAGTTGTTGTACACTCCTCCCGAAGAAGCGCAGGCCCCCATGCTGATCACCCACTTCGGGTTCGGCATCTGATCGTAGATCTGGCGCAACACCGGTCCCATCTTGGTGGAGACGCGTCCTGCCACAATCATAACGTCCGCCTGACGGGGCGTGGCGCGGAACACTTCCGCACCGAACCGACTCAGGTCGAAGCGTGACGAAACCGTCGCCATCATCTCAATCGCGCAACATGCCAGACCGAATGTAAGTGGCCAGAGGCTATTGCGACGCGCCCAGTTCACCAGCTCATCCAGACGCGCCAGCACGAACGGCTGGCCTCCGGGCCCGAAGCTCGGCGTAGGCGTGGCCGAGTCATGAACTGATATCTCCATGACAGTCCGAGGCATACGTGAGCACTCCTCCTCGCTATCCTGATCGCACCGGAATGGCCCTCAGGCCCCGGTGCATTCCCCTCCCTGCAGAACACTGCTATTGATTATACGTTTTTTCATGCAGGATCGCACAGGGGGCGGCGCATTTTATCGCAGGAGCCCCTTACATTCCGATCAGCCGCTGCATCCGTGCTCTAGAAACGGTGATTCAGCTCCAGCAGCCCAAACGTGGAGTCGGTGCCCGCATACGCACTGGCGATCACATCTCCCCCTTTGACGTAAGCCAGATAGAACGTGAGTGTCGTCTTCGGGGCGACCTGCCATTCCATACTGACGTCTGCCATGGTAGCCAGATAACTCCTCCCTCCGGAAGTCCTCCCAAAGAAGCCAAACACCTGATTGTTGAACGCTCCTCCGGCAGCATACCAGAGGTCTTTCGGATTGGCCAGCCAGATGCCATGCAGATCCGCGCGCAACGTCAGCTTCGGGTTGGGCCTGAGGATCACAAACAGAAAGGCATCCTGCACGTTGGATTCGTTGTAGAACGGGTCACGCGCGTAGAGGCGCGGGGTTGGCATGAGGGGAATAAAGGTGTTATGCTCGCTGTCCGAGGGATCCCGGTCACCGCTCCCGATGAAGTAACCCAGACGGACCCAGGGCTTGCCCCATGCCCGCGGCCACTGGTAGCCCAGTTCTGCCGTTGCCGCCACAGCTCCGTGCCTCAACGTGCCCCACTGCCCGATCTGCCCGACGAGCCAGAAGAGCCCATCCGCGATCCCGCTGCCCACGGGCAGTGCACGCAGGTAGTGCATGCCAAAGGTGCCGATGTGGATCTGATTTCTGTCTGCGGCACGCACAGCCAGAGGCCGGTTGTCCGTTTTGACAGGCTGTCTGCGCGCATCCCCGTAGTAGATGGCAAACCAGCGCGTTTCGGAACTCCCCCGCCGTTCCTTCCGTGCGCGTGTATGCGCCAGATAGGCCGCCTGGATCTGGAGCAGAGTGTCCCACCCGTTCACATCGAAAACGCCCCGCGTGGGAAAGGCAAAGAGAAAAGCTGTGTTGCGCTCCGGAGGCCCCTGCACGTAAAGCAGACCGTCGAGGCTGCGCCCAACATGGGTGAAGGAGAACGGACCGATCAGCCTCTGAGCTATCCGGTTCTGCTTCACCCATGTAAGTGTGGGATCCGGAGGCATGACCTCGGTACCGTCTCCGAATTCGAAGCGCCCGATTTTCAAGCTGGCGTCCTCTGGCTGTTCCCCTCTGAACCGAACGAAGCCCTGCTTGATGAAGAAACCCGCGCTCTGATTGCCGCTGCTGTCGCGGTAGTTGGCCCCCAATCCAAGCGCGCCCTGCGGAGGCGGGGCCAGCGCGTTGGCAGGGAGATTGATAAACGCCGGTGAGGCGAACTCCAGTGTCGTTTCTGCACGACGATCGGAACGACTCACCCCGACGCGTAATAGAGAACCCACATAGTTGTAGGTATCCTGAAACCCCGGGGTTTCGAACCATCGCCAGTGTTCCCACCGCAAACGGTGGCTTCCAATGATCTCAAGCCCGCCCTTTGATCCCGGCGTTCCCTGGGCCTGCACCGGTTCTATCGCATGTCCTCCTGCGGCCAGCAACACTGTCAGGCCCTGCATCCATCGGTTCACTGAAATAGTCCTCCATGCTGATGCTGTGAAATATGCCTGCTCACATCCAGAAAGAAACATACCTGACTGGAAGAATAAAGATACTACAGAATACCCGAGAGGAGACGGCAACTCACCTGCGTTGAACCGTTGGGATCGCTTGCTACAAAAGCTGCAGGCTCCCCTGTCTCCTGGGAGAGCCTGCAATGAGAACTTCCAGAGAACTGCTTGCGGCATTATAATGCGCAAGCCTTAAAAAAGGATTAAAATCAGGTTAAATTTTCCTAATTCTCAGGACCAGGGCAAGAGAGGATCACTTCCCTTCCGGTTGCGCAGGCGTAGCTGTACCCCCGGGAGTGCTCCCCGAAGCAGTACCCTCCGGTGCTGCAACGCCTCCCGGATTGTTCTCCGCCTGACGCTCACGACCGGCCTCTTCCATCCTGGACGTCTGCTGCTCTGTTTCTGAAGGCCCGCCCTGCTGGCAACCACCGGCTATCAGCATCAGGCTCAGGCATCCCGTCAGGGCCAGGCCGGCCCGTAATACCGTTATGTTCGTCATTCAGTTTAACCCCCATAGTGGCCAGGGCCGGGTCCATGCCGGCACCCGATTGGTGAAGAATACCATAATGCCCGGCGACGGATTGGGCATCATGCCGTACTCCGCATTGCTGGGCGATTGCGCGAGGAACTGGTCGGCCTTCAGATATTTGGCATGACCATCACAGAAGGCGAAGTTGAAACCGTCCTGATGTGGCACTGCGTTGCGGTCGAAACCGCCTGCAGTGTTGCGCAGGACACCGGGCTTGTTCCAGTACTCCCGGATCGCGATGGGATAGCAGGTCATCTGCACTGCATTGGCCGGTCCGCAGTACGAGGGCACCCCGGGATGCCAGAACTCCATCAGAATGAACGTTTCAGCCGGTGTGACGATGCCCGCCAGAGTTCCCCCGGTGAAGGAATTGCGGAACGCTCCCCTCTGATTCACTCCTGACCAGGTGTTCAGACTCCCTGTGATGGACAGATTGAGCGCATACCCGCCATTGAAAATCTCCGCGCTGTTCTGCCAGTCCTGAAACCGCCCGGTCGGGTCTACTTCCACGCGCCGGCGGCTCGGGCAGAAGAAGAGATCCACATTCTTCACATAGGGGTACGTCCACCACCACCACTTGTAGTGGTTGATCCGGTTGCCATAGGGGCCGTTGCACCCGGACGCCGTGGGCACAATGGGATTGTTGGTCCCGGGCAGACAGTCATCGTTGCGTGGATAGGTCTCATCGTAGTCCTGCACATACATGTGCAGCGCAGTACCGATCTGTCGCAGGTTAGACAGACAGGACGCCGCACGTGCCTTCTCACGCGCCTGCGCGAACACCGGGAAGAGGATCGCCGCCAGAATGGCGATGATCGCGATCACCACCAGCAGTTCGATCAGGGTGAAGCCGCGTTGTGCGCGCACTTTCGAGAACATCCTTACCTCCTTCTCCGTACCCGCGCTTGCAGGTCGGAAAGTCATGGTCGCAGCAGTTCTCAACCCGATCAACCTGTTGGGCGCTTCTGCTGAGAACTGCGTTGCTCCATTTCCACACCGTAATCCTCGCTATTATACCCGTGTCTCTTTAAGCGAGTTTTAAGGCCCGCAGCAGAAGAGTGCCTCTTCCTTTTCCCATTTCTCCAGCATACCCCGAAGGAGTACGTGTTTTGCACTATTTCCGGTAGATCTACCGACGCTCTCCCGGTCGTATGGCACGCATCCGGCAGTACAGCTCAGCGAGAGATCCCTCTCTCGGTTAAAAACACAAAGCAAAAGCAGAGAAGATGAAGGGAAAAGGGAGATTTGGTTTCATGAACAGACTGGCCCCTGTTATCGCTTCCACTGTTTTGACCGTTGTCCTTGCTGGTTCCGCCAGTGCGCAGATCCCGGTGCTGGCCAACAACCCGGCCCCCGGGGACCTGTTCACCAACCCCGGTCCTTCCAATCAGGGACAGGCCATCGGCGCCACAGGCTGGTACTACAACAACGTCCGGAACAACGGGCAGGTTGGCATCCGCACCGACTATCCACGTAACGGCAATGGCTCTGTCTTCTTCTACTCGGGCAGCGGAGCGGCCAAAGCGGATGTGGAGTATCTGGTAAACGCCGCCCTGATTGCGGGCAACTACTTCTCCGCCGGTATTATCGCTCCTCTGAGCGATCTGCAGACGCTCACCTACGAGTGGTATCGCGACTCGATGAGCACCGTGCCTGCGAGCCTGCACCCGGCGGTACGCATCTTGCTTGACGCCGATGGCGATCTGAGCACCATTGGAGACCGGGGCGGCCTGGTCTGGGAGCGTGCTTACAACAGCTTGCCAGTTCCAACCGATACCTGGGTTGCAGACACCATCACCGACACCAGCTTCCTGTGGAACTTTGGCCTGGGTATTGGCTTTGCCGCAGATATCGATGGTAACGCGTATCCCTACGATGAGACGCTGCTGGAGTGGAAGAACTACTTCCCGAACGCGGTGATTATTGGCTTCAGCATGGGAGTCGGTAGTGGTTGGAACGGGATTTTCCAGGGTGCTGTAGATAGCATCGCATGGCAGGGTACGGGCCCTCTCGCGAACCTGACCAGCTTCAACTTCGAGCTGGCCGGAACGCCAGTAGTCCCCGAGCCGGGCACCATGGCCCTTCTCGGCGCTGGCCTGATGCTGGGCGGTCTGGTCACACTGCGCCGGGCACGCCGCAACCGCTAATCCCGGGAAAATCTGACCCGACTCATGTACAAGGGGGCATCCAGTTCGGAACTGGATGCCCCTGTTCCATGTCACCGTGCACGCCAGTGCTACATGTGATGACACTGCCCGAGGAGCGGAAGCAGTCGTTCCACCGGTACCTGTTCTCGCAACAGACGGTAATAGAGCAGCTCTTCCTTCGAACGCAGTACCCTGTCCGGAGCGATCTGACGTTCACGCGCGAACGTTGTGTCGCTGATTCGTTGCTCTGCATAGCGCGCCAACCCCTCTGCCAGCGCTCCTACCGCGGTCGGTCTGCTCCGATGTCCGTGCACGATCTCGCGCGGGATCAGTCCGGTAGCCGCACGCCGCAGGATCCATTTGCTGATCCGCTGTGGTCCCCGTACTTTCAGATCCGTGGAAAGACGAAAGGCGTACGCGACCAGGTCGGCATCGTCCAGGAAAGGCAGGCGCACCTCAATCTCATGTGCCTGCCCCATACGCTCGCAGCGTGGCAGGTGTGTGCTGTGCAGCTCTCCGGTCAGCCGGAGCAGTTCTGCATGCAACGCCTCTGACTCCAGAGCCCTCAGGTATTCGTACCCGGCAAACAGCTCGTCGGCCCCTTCACCGGAGAGAGCTACCCGCGCGCGTTTACTCGCGAAACGCGTCAGGAAGTAGTACGGGATGGCGCTGCGCACCAGGGTACGGTCGAAACTCCCGAGCAGACACACGATCTCTGGAAGCGCCTCGATCACATCGGGCATTGAGTACGTGCGTTCATGGTGCTTCGTCTCAAGATGCCGGGCGATCAGACAGGCACGTTCCCGGTTCGGGTCATCCGGAAACCCGACCCAGAAGGTGTTCAGACCCGGGTGAAGGCGCCGGGCAATTGCGGCGATCAACGCACTGTCGAGTCCTCCAGAGAGAAAAACGCCCGGAGGGGTATCGGTACCCATGCTGGCTCGCACCGAGCGCGTCAGGCGCCGCAAGACCCCACGTGTAGCCGCCTCCACATCGTTCACCTCCGGGATGGTCGCCCCCAGCGAGAAGAAAGACCGGAGACCTTCGCCACTCACGTACACGTGGCCCGGAGGAAACTCCGCTACTTTGTCGCAGACTTCCAGCAGTGCTGTAACATCGGACGCGAAGACCATGCTGCCCGTCTCACGCTCGCGCCCTACGTACAGTGGTTTGATCCCCAGCGGATCGCGCGCCAGTATCAGGCGGTCCCGACACACCATCGCCAGCGCAAACATTCCTTCGACGCCTCTGAGCCACTGGCAGCAGTCCCCGGTCACACGCTCCAGATGCAGGAGGATGTCTGAAGAGAGCCGGGTACGACAGGCCGGAGCCCGACACTGCTTGCACAGTTCCGACAGGTTGTAAATTGCGCCATTAAGAAGAACAGAGGCATTGCCGCTGGCCAGTGGACAGTCAGGCGCTGGCGTATCTCCGGAGGTTCCTGCCGGCGCCTGCGCCAGAGCGTAGCGCTCATTACCACACAGGATCGCGCTTTCCGAAACCGTCTGGTTCATCTTGCGCAACATGCGCGCTACATCTTCGTAGCGATTGGGGCCTGCAGCGCCCACGATTCCCCGCATGAGAAGCTCCTTTCTTCCGCAGGCCCCCCGGATAGCCATTACTTTCGGGTCTCCTGCAGACACCGGGACAGTACGGCGGTTACTCGTTCATCGAGTACACGGCCACGGGGTCTCCTGCAGACACCGGGACAGTACCCTCGAGGAACCTGCCACACATGACAGGCCCTCGCTGCTCGCCATTGAGCTCGCATCGCCCGGTTTGAAAGTACATACGGATGCAGAGCCTGTTTTCCTCGCCCGGCCTCCTCGTTGCGGGTCGAGAACCCGCAGAGGTACCGGGGATTATTGGGCAGCCATATTCTCAACGACTGGCGCACGGGGCTCGCTCTCTCCATGCCCGTCCTCTGTAGCTCGCGGGGCGCTGAGAAGACGGACCCCCTCCGGAGCGTGCAGCACTACCGTACGCATTGGAAATGGAATGATGATACCTTCCTGACGGAAACGGCAGTGGAGCGCTTTAATGAACGCGGACTGCACAGCAAATTGTGCGGTGTACTCCTCCACGCGCAGAATCACCAGAAAACGCACAGCAGAGTCGCCGAATTCACGCCAGCGCAGGATCGGCTCCCAGTCCCGCACGGCTCCTTCCACATCCCTCTGGATCGCCCGGGCTACCTCCAGCGTCACGGTTTCCACACGCTCCAGGTCGCTGTCATAACTCACGCCACACCAGATGCTTACCGACATCTGCCGCTCAGGAAGATAGTAGTTGGTGATAATGCTCTGGTTCACCTTGGAGTTGGGGATCACCACCAGGTTGTTCGGCAGCAGTAAGATCCGGGTGTTACGCCAGCCGATCTCCTGCACGTAGCCCTCTTCGCCCGACTCCAGACGGATGAAATCGCCGACCCGGATCGGCCGATCAATGATCAGAAAGTACCCGGCGAACAGGTTGGAGAACGTGTCCTGCGCGGCCAGCGCAATGGCGAGGCCTCCTATGGCGCCACTGGCCAGCAGGGGACTGATGTCGATCCCGGCAACGCGCAGAACGCACAGAAGCCCGATCCCGAGCACGAACACGTTACCGACCTTACGGACCAGAGTAATCTGATACGCCATGGAGCCTGCGGGCTGGTTCTGAATGGCCCGCTCGGCATACCACTCCAGAGTGCGGTTGAACAGGCAGAAGACCAGTCCCACACTCCAGAGTGCAAACAGAACCGAGAATCCCCGGTTGACAGTGTCGAATAATCGAGGATTACCGGAGACCTTCTCTAGACCGGTCAGAGCGTAGTAGGCACTGATCAGGATGAGCAACACCTGCGCGGAAGAACGCAGAGGACGCAGAGGTGAGTAGTCCGGGTCAAACCCGAACCGCCTGCCCAGCGCGCTCATGAAGCGATGCCAGACCAGACCCACGATCAGGGCGATCACCAGCCCGCTCGCAAGCACGGCTCCGGCAATGGCCCACTCCTGCAGTGGTCGATTCCAGACGGGTAAGGCGAATGGCATGGGATATCTCCATCCCTATCATTCCGAGGATACTACGCTCGGCGATCATCCGGGGTTTACCCGAGACGCATGTTTCAGGGAGCACCGGAATTTCCGGCATCCGGATCTGGTAGAATAAAGCAAACGCATTACGCAACAGGAAGGGCGATACCATGGGCGGGATTTCCGTGGATACCCGGGGGGTGATCCTTCTGTGCCCCTCCTGCGGACAGAAAAACCGTACCCCTTTCGAACGCCTGACCGATCAGGGGCAGTGCGGCCGGTGTGGCACACCGATCCCTCCTCCCTCTGCGCCTGTGGAGGTGATCGATGTGGCAGCGTTCGATCGTCTGATCGCAGCTTCCGCGTTGCCGGTGCTGGTGGATTTCTGGGCGGAGTGGTGCGGCCCCTGCCGGATGATGGCTCCGGAGCTAGCGCGATTGGCGCAGATGGACGCCGGACATCTGCTGGTTGCCAAAGTTGATACCGAGAGACTCCCGGCGCTCGCGGCACGCTACGGTGTGATGTCTATCCCACTGCTGGTCCTTTTTGCAGGGGGGCGAGAGGTAGCGCGTTCTGCGGGGGCACGCCCTGCCGATGCCGTCCATAACTTCGTGACGCAGGCGCTGGCGCGCACCTGAGTGGACTCCTGCAGTCTGAGCAATATCAGGCTGCCAGTTGCAACTCTGCCTCCACCATACCCACCGCCTCTACCTCCATCCCCGGGACGATTTCGGTGTAGGCGAGAATGGGCAGGGTTGGTAGCGTACGCTCGGTCAGGCGACGTAGAGGCAGGCGGATCTGGCTGGAGCAGAGCAGCACGGCGCTGTACCCCTGATCGGTCACGCGAGCAATCTGCTGGTTCAACGAAGAGAGTATCGCCTGCGCCAGACCGGGATCGATGGCCAGCATGTTTCCGGATGGTGTGGCCTGCACGGCATCGCGCAACGTCTGCTCCAGTGGCGGAGCCAGCGTGATCGCGTAGAGCTTCCCATCCTCCTCCTGATACTGCCGGCAGATCTGACGCGCGAGTGCGGCACGCGCGAATTCGGCCAGCTGATCCAGGTCTTTGGTGCGCGGCGCGTAGTCCGCCAGCGTTTCCATGATCGTCGTCAGGTCCCGAATGCTCACCCGCTCGCGTAGCAGGCGTTGCAGTACGCTCTGCACCTCGCCCAGCGTGAGCAGGTTCGGGATCAGCTCGTTCACCACTGCCTCATCTGTGCGCTTGACATGGTCGACCAGTCGTTGCGTTTCCTGCCGGGTCAGCAGTTCTGCCGCGTGCGCCTTTATGATCTCGGTCAGGTGCGTGATGAGCACGGTAGCCGGATCCACAGTGATGTACCCGGCCAGCTCCGCTCTCTCTTTGAGCGTATGCGCGATCCAGAGAGCTGGAGTGCCATGCGCCGGCTCCACGGTCGGAATCCCCTCCACGGACTGCGTCACCAACCCGGAGTCCAGCGCCAGCACGCAGTGGGGCATCAACTCGTACACTGCCATCACTGCACCCTTCAGCTTGATCTGATAGGCGTTGGCGCGCAGTTGCAGGTTGTCCCGGATCCGAACGGTCGGCAGGATGATACCCATCTCCATGGCGATCTGCTTGCGCACGCCGCCCACGCGCTCCGCCAGATCGCCCCCCTCCTCCGGCAACGCCAGTGGCACCAGATTGCTCCCCAGCTCAACCTCAATGGTCTCCACGCCCAGCAGGGGAATGACCGCCTCGGGCCCTTTCGGCTGCTCGGAGGCTTTGCGCTTCTCCCGTTCTTCTGCCTCCCGACGCAGGGCCGTTTCGGTCCTCTCGCGCTGTGTCAGGAACCATGCTCCCGCGCCGGCACATGCGGACAGTATTAGCAACTGCGGTTTTGGAAATCCGGGCAGGACCAGCAGGACCAGCAGGAGCGCCGCAACGATCATCAGCGGGCGTGGACGGCTGAACAGCTGTGCCACGAAATCCTGTCCCATGGAGCGCTCGGAGGCTGCCCGGGTCACGATCAGACCGGTGGCTGTGGAGATCAGCAGGGCCGGGATCTGGCTGACCAGTCCCTCACCGATGGTCAGCAGGGTGTACCGCTGGAGTGTATCGATCAACTCCCCGCCCCGCGATGCACCCAGAGCGAATCCACCCACGATGTTGATGATCGTGATCAGTACGGCGGCAATCGCATCGCCACGCACGAACTTGGACGCACCGTCCATCGCGCCGTAGAAATCGGCTTCCCGCTCGATCTTACGCCGGCGCTCGCGCGCCTCCGCCTCCGTGATCAGGCCCGCATTCAGGTCCGCATCGATGGACATCTGCTTGCCGGGCATGGCGTCGAGTGTGAAGCGCGCAGCGACCTCGGCCACTCGTCCGGCGCCATTGGTGATCACCACAAACTGCACCACAACCAGGATCAGGAAGGCGATGATGCCCACGATGTAGGATCCGCCCACAACGAACTGACCGAAGGCCGCAATGATCGCACCCGCATGCCCGGTGCCCAGGATCAGTTTTGTGGCAGCAATATTGAGGGCAAGACGAAACAACGTGGCAACCAGAAGAAGCGCCGGGAAAACACTGAATTCCAGAGGCTCCGTGTTATACAGGGCGACCAGCAGGATCGTTGCAGAGGCCGCAATGTTGACGACCAGCATCGTGTCCAGCAGCCATTCTGGCAGTGGCACGATCAGCATCGCCACAATCAGCATCAACAGCGCGGCCAGCAGCACATCGGTCTGACGCAGCAACCGCAACAACGGGTTTGGCAGAATACTCTGAGGGTTTCCAGGCACAACGGCCATGCGGCAGGAACTCCTGAAAATCGGGGCCATGACGCGGAAGTATGGAGACACTTCCGACCCGGTCTATATATCGGCGTTCTGCCGCAAAAAGCGAAGGGGAAATGCAGTGCGCCGCCAGACGGGGTCCCTGCAAGCCCGTCTGACGGCGCATGGGAGGTGCACAGAGGCTATCGCATGGAGATACGATCGCCCTGCCGATTTGCCCGGGCTGCCGACTGTTTGAACGGGCGCTCGGCCACGATCCCTTTGCCCTCCACCACCCGGTAGATCCTGCCTGCTGCTACAGCATTGAGCACCGTGGTCTCACCGGAGGGCCACCGGATGGTGATCTGATCAGCCTGCGTCGCTGTTCCGAGCCCGACGGTCACCGGTAACTCGCTCTGCGACAGGTAGGAAGAACCACTGCGCACGTGGTACAACTGCTTTGCCTCACCCTGCTGCACGGTGATCGCCGCACCGATCGCGCTGCGATTGCTCTTCGTACCCTCCAGTTCCAGCCGCAGGGACCGATTGCTGCCTGTACCCTCGTTGCGGAACAGATGCACCGGGCCATTACTGGTGGAGATCGCGATAGCGGGTGCGCCGGTAAGCTCGTAGTCGGCGTAGGCCGCGCCACGCGCCACGTACTTCCGCTTCAGATCGTTCCCGACCCGATCCACAATGTCCACGAACCGGCCATCGCCCAGATTACGGAACAGATGTGGCTTCTGCGCGTACTCCACCTCCTGCTCGATCTCCTGCACCCGATCATCCACATGCCCGTTGGCAACGAACATATCCCGCCAACCGTCATTGTCCACGTCCAGGAAGAAGCACCCGAACGTGAGGGACAGCAGGGTCGGCTGGAACACGCCCGAGTCGGGGGCCACGTCCCGAAAGATCGCCCCTTCGTTACGGTACAGAGACAATCCCTGTTTGGAGAAGTTGCCGATCATCAGGCCTTCGCGCCCTTTGCGGTCGTAGTCGCAGGCGTCGATACCCATCGCGCCGCGTGCCACACCATTATCGGGCAGGCCGATCCCCACCACGATACCCTCCTCCTTGAAAGTCCCGTCTCCTTGATTGCGGAACAGGTAGTTGGGCTCGGTGTCGTTGGCCACGGCGATGTCTGGCCAGCCATCGTTGTCGTAGTCGCAGATGGTAATGCCGAGCGTCTTCCCCTGCAGCGTGCGCCCTTCCGCGTCCGTCAGCATGCCCGCTTTGCGCGACACGTCGGCAAAGCGCCCTCCACCCTCATTATGATAGAGCCGCAGGGGCTCACCGACGTACTGCTGCGGCGTGCCGTAGGTCGGACGACCCTTGCGCGGGAACGGAATGTCGGTAGCCGGAGTCCACTTCACATAGTGCCCGACCACCAGATCCAGCCGGCCGTCCCGATCGTAGTCCACCCAGGCTGCGCTGGTGCTCCATCCCCGGTCACGAACCCCGGCCTGCTCGGCGACCTCCCGGAACACAGGGCGCTCTCCCTTCCCCGTGACGTTGCGGAAGAGGTAGTTGCGCCCCAGAGCCGTCACGTAGAGATCAGGCCGACCGTCGTTGTCGTAGTCTCCCACACAGGCCCCCATGCCGTACATGGGCACATCCAGCCCGGAGCCGGAAGTGACGTCCTGAAAGCGGCCATTGCCCAGATTACGGTAGAGCTTCGAGGTTATCGTGGTGGGCAGATTGTCGACATCAACCCGATCGGCTCCCTTCTTCTCCGCCGGCGTCCACTCTCGACAGTTGACCACGAAGAGATCCTGGTACCCATCGCCATCGTAGTCAATCCAGGCAAGACCACTTCCCATGGTTTCTGGCAACCATTTCTTGCCGAAACCGCCATGCACATGCCGGAAGCGGATCCCGGCGGCCTCTGTCACATCGGTGAAGACGACCGGTGTCTCCTGCGTTGCCGCAGCCGTAGCGGCCGCCGGGGCTTCTTTTTGTTCGGGAGACCGATGGCACCCTGTCAGCACGCTGGTCGCCAGTGCCGTGGTCCAGAACAGGTATGTTATGTGCTGCTTCATGGTCAGATTACTCACCGTGCGGCCACCCTGGTCGCGTCCGGGTGCAACCCGGCGCGGCGTCGCCCGATCCCGCTCTGCAGAGCTTTGAGCGCCGAGCGTCGCTCGTATTCCAGCAACCAGGCAGGCTTGGGACGACAGATCGCATCGCCAATCTCATGGATGGGTTGCGCCAGATTGTTGTCCGCAGGGTTATTACGCCGGTACTCGCCCGAGAGGCGTGTGCTCGTTTCGTCCGCCTTGAACCGCTTGTAGAGCTTCTCATGGATCGCTGCGGTCTTCAGGTCGTTCTTGCCGCGATAGCACTTCATCAGGTTGTAGTGCGCGGCGATATCCTCCGGATCGATCGAGAGCGTGTGCCGGAAATGCTGGATGGCCTCGTCGTAACGTCCTCTGCGGAAGAGCACGATACCGGTCATGTTGCGCACGTTGCGGTCATCCGGGAAGATCTTGCGGACTTCCGCCAGTGTCTGCAACGCACCGTCCAGATCGCCCCGGTCAAACTGCGACTGCGCGTAGAGGAACTGCGTACGTGCGCGCAGGTAGGGCGTCATGGGCGTTGGATGCGCGTCGTACAGTGCGAACGCCTTGCGGAACGCCTCCTGCGCGGCGGGCGTGTCGCGCTCCACCTGCCGTACGCGTCCCAGATTGACGTACCCCTCCGGCCACTTGGGCGAGATCTCGGTCACTTTCTGGAAGGCGCGGGTTGCTTCCTTCAGGTTGCCCTGCAGGAGCAGTCCGATGCCGTAGTCGTTCCACCGAATCCGATCCACCTTCTCGTCCACCGGAGTTGTCGGGGACTCCAGGGGCTCGTTCTCGCCGACAACGGGCAGGGTGACCGTGTTCTCGGCCAGCACCACCACCGGGATCACCGGCACATCCTTGATGTTGCCCGACACGATGGACATATCGGCGTCGAAGTAGATGGGGCGCGTGTCCCAGCCATGTCCGACCGGGCCGTCTTTCTTACCCAGCCCCAGACCGATCGGCAGTTGCGACCCATCGCCATAGACGGCGCTGCTCCATCCAGCTGGCTTGGGGCTCGGCTTCTCTTCCGCTGCCGTGCGGCCCAGATAGGTGAAGAAGTTGTAGTACCACTCGAACTTGCGGTAGTTGAGCCGCGCGGTCAGAGTGACCTTCTTGCCAATGTCCTTCGGCACTTTCACGCGGTAGTGCACCACATCGGCAGCACCGGGCGGGATCACCTTGGTGTAGACCACACCGCGGATCGCCCAGACGTTGCGCTTGTCGATCTTCCTAGCCTTGGCGTCCACCACCAGCGTGCGGTAGCGTTCGGCGCCCTCCTCCACGGGACCGTTGGGCCACTGCAGCTTGCCACTGTGGAAGAAGACACGTCCGGTCTCATCCTTGGCTTCCAGCTCCACCCAGCAGTCGAATGCGTCGATGGTACCACCGGGGAAGGCGTGCCCGAGCTTCTTCGTGCGCACCACTACTTCAATCAACGGGCTCTCGCCCCGCCGCAATGCGACACCCTTGCCACCCCGGTTGATGGGCGCATAGAGCACCGTGTCTCGAATGGGCGTGGTGGCTGCCTTGATGTTCGTGACATCAGCGTCTCCGCTGAAGGAGCCCGCCTTCGGGGTGTCCATCGCAGCAGAATGCGTCTTAGGCGCACCTGCCGGCGCTTTTGCGGTCTTGCGTCCGGTCTCACGCACGATGCCGAAGATATCGATCGTGAGCGCGCCGTCGGTCAGGAACTTGATGGTCTCCTCCAGCTGGTTCTTATGCCCGTACACGGTCGGCAACGCGGTGTTGGCGCCGGGGAAGCGATGTGACTTGACGTAGCCCCCCTTGTTGCCCGCGTCGTTGGATCGCACCTTGGGCATGTGGCAGTCGGCACACTTCTTGAAAGCCGGTTGACCTGTCTTCTCGTCTGTCGGGTAGTAGAAGGAGGCCGCGCCGTATCCGGATACGCCGCTCCCCTGCCATGCGTCGTATTCGTTCTGGCCACGGATCCATCGGTAGTCGTTCACCGACTTGTCCAGGTGTACCTTGTGGCAGGTAGAGCAGAACTTGGCCGTCTCATCCCGATGGAAAGGCCGCAGGAAGGTCTTCTTGTGCGGCTCCGGAGCCAGACGCGTCAGGAAGTTGTGCAACTGCTTCATCAGCGGGCCGGTGCCTACCAGATACTTGTGCATGGGCGGGTAGTCCGCTGTGAAGTCGCTCACGCCCATGGTGCTCTTCACATGCACAATGGAGTGGCAGGCGGCACAACCTATGCCCGCATGCGACTCGGGGAATTTCTCTGGAGGCCAGACCTGCGTCTTGATCGGACGATCGAAGCGGGATTTGCCGGGGTTCTGTGGGTCTTCGGTCTGTAACACTGCCATGTCATGGCACCCGCCGCACCACTTGGAGGGTTGTACCCCGACGACCTCCTGCATGTATTCGATCGCCTTGCGGTACCACGGGTTGTTGAAGGAAGACAGATGGTGCGCCGACTCGTTCCACTGCGCGTAGATGTCCGGATGGCACCCGGTTACGCCACAGGACTGCGAGTCAGTGTAGTATTCCGACGGGAAGAAGCGATTCCCCACGGTCTGCACGGATGCCGGGAAGAATTTCCCTCCTTTGCCATCCCCCTCTTCCCAGACGGTCATGGGCGGGAGGTGGGGGTTCACGATCCGCCGATCTGTGTTGGGCGCGTAGAGCGTGTACAGCAGCAGGCCCACGAAAGGCACCCCGAGAGCCAGTCCAAGCCGGACTGCTGTGCGCGCCTGCACCCTCTCCGGTGCATCGGCCCGGGCCTTCCACGCCCGCAGCAACAGGGCGATCAGACCGAAGGCAAGCATCGCCCCGGTGCTGATGTTATGCGCCAGCCGCAGACCGGGACGCACCTGCAGAGGCAACCAGCCAAATCCAAATCCAAGGAAAGCCAGTCCGGTCAGGAGGCACAACCCCATGGCAATGCCGGCCAGACCGCCGAACAGCGTGACCGCCCCCTGACCGGCGATGGTGCGGAAGAAGGATACAGCTCCTCTGGCAGCGCGCCATGCCAGGGCAATGCCCAGCAGCAGGTGCAGCAAGAGAGCGCCCTGATAGGCGAACGCAGAGAGCTCGACGCGTGGCGGGCCAGACGCACGGTTGGCAATGAAGAGATACCCTGCATCAACCAGCAGCACGATCAGCCCTACCGGGAGGAACCAGTGCTTCAGACGAAGATACAGGCCCCGCAGGCCCCGTTCCGTGGAGTGCGACTTCGATTCAGCAGCCATAAGTCCCACCTGTCTTCCCGAAAAATTGCAGTGATTTCAGCAGATGATGATATGATAACGATGCTAACGATGCGGAATTATAGAGAGGAAACCTTAAATAAGGCTTAAAACGGAATTAAAGTTTTTTAAGCATGTGCGCTGGTGGTATGGGACACAACACAATCGGGGTGTCTTTTCGGGACACCCCGTTTGTGCAGCACAGTGCTAACGAATGAACGCAGACACTCACCCCATCAACTCATGCAAACGCTTCGCCCGATGTCGCTTGCGCAACTTGGTCAGCGCAGAGGCCTCGATTTGCCGCACGCGCTCACGGGTGACCTCCAGCGCCTTTCCAACCTCCTCGAGCGTGCGCGGGTCTTCTCCATCCAGACCGTACCGCAGGACGATGACGTCGCGCTCACGCGGAGTCAGTTCCTCCAGAGCGGCCATCAACTCGTCGCGCAGAGCGGTGCGTGTGGCTTCCACTGCCGGGTTCTGCACGTCACTCGCCGGGATCAGGTCCGCAAGCCGGCTCTCGCCCTCCTCGCCGATCGGCATCTCCAGCGAGAGCGGCTCCACAGCGCCACGCAGGAGCTCGGTCAGCTTCTCCTCGGACATCTTGAGCGCCTCGGCCAGCTCCGCGCGCGTGGGCATCCGCCCCAACCGCTCCCGGAGCGTGCCACGTGTCTTGTTGATCCGGCCCAGCGTGTCCGTAACATGCACGGGCAGGCGGATCAGGCGCGCCTGATCGGCGATGGCACGGTTGATCGCACGGCGGATCCACCAGATGGCGTAGGTACTGAAGCGGTACCCTTTGCGGTAGTTGAACCGCTCCACGGCACGGATCAGTCCGATCGTGCCCTCCTGCATCAGATCCTCGATGGGCAAACCGTGCCCCAGATGACGTCGGGCCACCGAGGCGACCAGACGCAGGTTCGCCAGAACCAGTGTGTTTTTGGCTTCCTCGGCATCACGTGGCGAGCGCGGGTTCTCCATGCGCTTCGCCAGTCGGATCTCCTCCTCATGCGACAGTAGAGAGACCCGTCCGGCGCGACGCAGCCAGGCCTGTGCGCTCTCCTCCAGCTCTGCAGCAGGAGGCTCCACCTCTCCCTCTTCCGACACCTCCAGAACATCACTGGTGTTGACGACTGCCTCGTCACCAACGTACTGCCGCAGGAGCTCCTCATCCTCCAGGATCGCTTCTATCTCGTCCGGATCATTCAACTCCTCATGCCGGCTCAGTGCATCGATCTGCTCTGGCTCCAGATAGCCCTCCGGTCGGCGCTTGCGCCGTTGATGCTTCTTACTGTCCATTGCATTCGCGGGCATAACGCCCTCCCTTCCTCATACAACTGACGCCCATACGCACCAAAATCTTCTCGCACATTATCCTGTCTATCTTCCTCGATCGCTCTGCCCCGCATACATCGTCCGGACTCTGCGGGGAGGCATTCCTACCATTATGGCAAGTAAAGGACGTCGGATACAGACCTATTTGTGACCACACTGTCCCCTGTTTTTCCATCCTCGACAGGAGCCCGCGTTCTGATGACAGTGCCCGCCCATCAAAAGTTGCAACTATCTGCTCTCATTCTCGATCGAACCAGAGATCCGGTGGCGTCTGCCCGTGATAGAACGCGTCCGGACGCATCCATTTCACGCCACTGTCAGCGCGTCCCACCAGAACCCCGGCATTGTGCCGCGGATCCGGGCGCCCCCAGAAATCCGCATCGCGTTGCGAGGGGGGCAACACGTAAGTGCTCAGGCGATTTGCCGGCAGTCGCCCGGGAATGCCGATATTGTCGGTCAGCAACACGGTACGCGACGGATCCTGCACAGAAGCCATCGCAACCCCGGGCGCATTGTTGAGTGTGAACACGTCAGCAGGTACCACGCCCTCATTCAAATAGTACGCGTTGAACCCGTAGTGACACACCAGGTTACCATAGCTGTTGCGAACAGGCAACGCAGCCGACGGGCAGGCCCAGATCTGCCGGTTCCTTGCGTACGGCTCCACGAAATGATGCCAGTTCAGAAAGCCAGTCGTTGTCGCGGACGCCGCCAGCGGAAAACGCTCATCATAGTCCTGCAGGTACAGAGTCACAGCCATGTTCATCTGGCGCATCTGTGATGTGCAGGAACTCTGTCGGGCTTTTTCGCGGGCCTGCGCATACACAGGGAACAGCAACGCAGCCAGCACACTGACAATGGCGATTACCACCAGTAACTCAACCAGAGTGAAAGCGAGGCGTCGCCTCCAGACGCCCCGCCCTCTCAACCGGCACGTGCACCCCGCTCGCGCGTGACACGGCCCGAACCCCTGCATCAGGATCTCTGCTTCGATCGTGGCGCGTTCCTCCTTCTCGTTCCGGTCGTCAACCCCTTCAGGCGTGACAACATCCGGAGAAGAAAACTCTCAGGGAGGTTTATTGTGACATAACTTCGACCGAAATACTACATCCAGCAGAGGCGTTGCAGGAAAAAATCCATCGCCAGCAGGATGTATCCGTACAACGGTTTCCTATACGTACCGGAGCATCTCATTTGCACCCCGGGCCCCCGATCCCACGCTCGTAGAGACACTCCGACCGCGCGCAGGAAAAAATTCCACACTCAGTGAAGTTAAAGCCGGTCACCCCATATTCCGAGGAGGTCCCTGCACCATGCACGTCAATGCCGACAATCTCAAAAGGCTGGATACTGACTTTGCCGGATACCTGGAAGGCGACCGGGTTACGGCGTTCTTCGATACCTATGGCATCAATTTCTCGGCCGGTCACTGGTGCGCCGGTGGATTCAGTGACCGTTTCTGCCGCACCTATCTGGAAGAACCCCTCGACGAATCGCCGGTTGGACAGATCGCCCGGGTGGCACAGGCTGGCATTCGGGGCGTCGAGCTGAATAACGAAATGTTCCTTGATGAACACTTGCAGATCTGTGATGACAGAGTACAGGAAGTCCGGGACGCACTCAATCATTACCGTCTGGTGCCAACCAATATGAACACCAATATCTGGACGCGCGCCCGCTATCGCATGGGTAGCATTACCAACCCGGACCCCGTGCGCCGCAAAGAGGCTCTCGACTACTGCCTGCAGACCGTGGAACTGGCCCGTCTGCTTGGTTGCCCCAGCGTTCAGTTGTGGCCCGGCTCTGACGGATGGGACTACCATTTCGAGGTCAACTACGGAAAGCAGCTCGACTGGTTCATCGAGGGGTGCATTGAGATTGCCCGCAAAGCGAAAAGTTACGGCCTCCTCTTCGGCACCGAGGCCAAACAGAAGGAGCCCCGGGAAGGCAACATGATCCTGAATACCACGGCCAAAGCGGCTCTCATTGCCCGTACGGTCAACGACGTGGTCGGGCAGGGCGCGATGGGTGTGGTGATCGACTACGGACATGAGCAGATGACTGGCAATCAACCTGCAGACAGTCTCTACCTGCTCAAGCGCATGGGCATTCCCATCGCCAACTTCCACATCAATGCCGCCAAGTACAACTCCAACGACGAGGATCGCGTCACCGGCACCGATGACATCTGGCGGCTTGCCGAGTTCTGTTACGCCGCGGTCGATACTGAGTATCCCGGATGGTTTGGCGAGGATCAGTTCACGTACCGCATGGAGCCCGTGCGGGCCATGCGGCTCTCCATGGAGCTGTTCGCCAATGCCATGAAGAAAGCTCTGCTCATCTATGCACAGCGCGATCAGCTGGAAGCGGCACAGGCTACCGGCGATGCTGGCAACGTGATTGACGTTGTCAAGAAGCCACTGACCTGCGGGTAGACGTGCCGATGCGCCCGGTTGCACTGCAGATGGAACGGCGGGCTTTTCTCTGGACCCTGATGTTGAGTGCACTGGCAGGGTGCCGTTCGCTCGACCGGGCAGCAATGCGCCAGCCCTCGCAGGACGACCCTCCGTTACCCGGCCCCTACCAGGACATCGGGCCACGATGGTCCCCTGATGGCCGGCGTATCGCCTTCCTGCGCCGCACCCCGGACCGACGACAGCAACTGTGTCTGGCCGACGCTCGATTGCGCCGGATCCAGCCGTTGCTGGAACCGGAACTGGTCAGTCCGGACCGCCTGACCGCTCCCTCCTATCAGCGTTACGTCAGTCCGGACACGATCGCGTGGTCGCCGGATGGCCGTTACATCGCCTTCCCGCGTGTGGAATGGTTCACCTTTGCAAAAGAGGAGCAACTGCCCGGAACCGGCCTGTGGCGCATCGATACTGCTACCGGGCGCGTCGAGCCTCTGGCGTTGCACCCGCCGGACTACCGGGAAGGCTACTATTACTACCGTTTCCCGCACTGGTCACCGGATGGTCGTTATCTCTCCTTCGTTGGGGAGGGCCTCTTCGGACAACGCATGCTCTTTGTTCGCGCGCTCCACGCCCAGCGAGCCGAGGAAGTCTCTCCGCGATTCGATACCTATGAGGACAGCGATTGGCCCGTCTGGCACTGGAACCGGCGCCGCACCAGCGCGCCCATGCTGGTTTACCGCCGTGCCATCCAGCGCACACCGGTCTCGCCCCGCACCGAGACCCTCCGCCGGATCTACCCGGGTCACCCCTCAGGCGAGGACACCGGAACCCTCTGGCGCATACGCGCGTTCGACCACGCACGTCTTCTGGAGCGGCGCGGCGATCGGCCACGGGACCCGGACACCGGGCCGGTCGTCCTGACGCAGTCTCCGGGTCCCGGATCGTCGCCCATGCACCCTGTTGCCCCGCGCACCGGGCATCTGGCTCTGTCCCCGGATGGGCGGTACCTGGCGTTCACCCTGACGCCCGATGCCATGAACTACCGCCGATACGATCTCTGGACACTGGATCTGACAACCGGTCAGGCACGTTGCGTACGGCCTGCGGAGAGTCGGGGCTACCTGGCGCCGGTCTGGATCGATAACAACCGGATCGGGGCACTCCTCGGCGATGGCACACGCTTTACTGTGGTAGCAGTCGTACGGGATACAGGGCAGATGCGCACGCTTGGCGCGCTCGACAGTGCCGATTGTGACTGGTCGCCCGATCGCCGCTGGATCGTCTACGCCCCGGACCGCGAGGGAGGCGCGCAGGGTAGCTCTCGCAGCACCACACTGCGTCTGCTGGAGACAGGAGTCAGCGCATGGTGATCATCCGCCGCATACTGCTCCCGTACATCGTCCTTCTCGCAGGGATCCTGTACGCCCTGTGGCGCGCAGTGCCTGCCTCACTCCCACCGGCATCCGCGAGCGCGTTGCTTCAGCAGGCCCCCCCGACCACCGCGCCTCCAGACATCACGTATACTGTGCGCCTGCAACTCGACGGAGCATCTCCTTCGCTTGCAGTGGAGATGCAGATGAACCTGTCGCCTGCAGAGGAGAGCGTACGCGTTCAGATGCCAGTCTGGTCGCCGGGCGATTATCACATCCAGAACCATGGGCTCTACGTGCGCAACCTGCGTGCGTACGCAGGCGATGGTCCGAACAGTGCGTTAACAGTCACGCAGGAAGATGCCAGCACCTATCGGATCACGTGCCGCGGCCAGAGAGCGATCCGCATCCTGTACCGGGTACCGAACACTCCGCCGGGGTTCTTCAGCGAGAACGTGCGGATCGTTCCGGAGAGGGGCTACGCGTTTGTCAACGGGCCGGCCGCGTTGATGTACGTGGTCGGGCGCAAGGAACGCCCGGCCGCCATCCGCTTCCTGTTGATGCCCGGGTGGCAGGTGGAAATCCCGCTGCCGGCACAAACCGACATGAAGAGCACCGAACCGACCTTCCTTGCCAGCAACTACGATGAGTTAATCGACTCCCCTTTCGTAATTGCCCGCAGAGACGCTTTGATCACCCGGGACTTCTCACTGGAGGGCAAGAAGCATCGGGCCGTATTCTTTGGCAGTCTGTCGCCTGAGCTGAACCCGGATGCGTGGCTTCCGATGCTCGAGCGCATCGCGCAGGCGCAGAGCCGGATCATGGGCGGACTACCCTACCCCTTCTACTACTATTTCTTCGACGTCAACGGGAGAGGTGGAGGATTGGAGCACGCCAGCAGTGCACGCATGTCCGTCGGAGCGCGCCCTGAGCGCAGCACGGGGCTCGTAGCGCATGAGTTCTTTCATTTATGGAACGGGAAGCGCATCCGCCCGAAAGTACTGGGGCCGTTCGATTACATCCACCCCCCCAGAACGCGCAACCTCTGGTTTGTCGAAGGCGTCACAGAATACTACGCCCATATCTCTCTGCGTCGAGCCGGTCTGATCGACGAGCCGAAATTCCTGCAGCACTGGGCAACGGCCATCCACTGGTATCAGCAGAACCCCGCCCGGCTGAAGGTGACCGCAGATGAGAGCAGTCTGCGCGTCTGGGAAGCCAACAACAGTACAGGCTATGGCGGTCTGAGCTACTACCAGAAGGGAGAACTCATTGGCCTGTGTCTCGACCTGAAAATCCGGCATGTGACGCGCAATCGCCGTTCGCTGGATGATGTGATGCGCGAGCTCTTTCGCCGCACGCATCCCCCCGGGCCGGGCTATGAGGAAGACGAGATCCGGGAGGTTGTGAACCAGATAGCCGGGCAGGATCTATCGGCCTTCTACAATATGCTGGCGCGCTCCACGCAGGAGATGCCATTTGCCGAATGTCTGGGGTACGCCGGCCTGGACATTCAGGGGCGAGTGCGTCCCGATGCAACGCCAGAACAGATCGCTCTGCGCAAGCACTGGGCACGCCGTGATATCTGATGCCCCGGCGCGATACGACTGCGTCGGGCAACGCATGTACACAGGAACCACATACCATGAGAGAACAACTGGCAATTGATGGCGGTGTCCCCGTTCGGGACGTGGCACACAGACCCTGGCCCCGTTGGCCCATTTATGATGAGACGGAAGCGCAGGCCCTGCTGCAGGTGCTCCATAGCGGCAAATGGTGGTACGTGGAAGGGGAACAGGGGAAAACGTTCGAGCAGGAGTTTGCGCGCTTCCACGACGCGCAGCACGGCGTTGCCTGCACCAACGGCAGCGCGGCGCTGGAGATTGCCCTGCGCGCGCTGGGTATTGGTTGCGGTGACGAGGTGATCGTGCCGCCTTACACGTTTGTGGCAACGGCCTCTTCCGTGCTCGCAGTCGGCGCGACCCCGGTCTTTGTGGACATTGAAGAGGATACCCTCAACATCGATCCGGATCTCATCGAAGCGGCCATCACACCCCGTACGCGGGCAGTCATCCCGGTGCACATCGCTGGACGTCCTGCGAACATAGATGCCGTGCTGGAGGTCGCCCGGCGGCACGGGTTGCATGTGATTGAAGACGCTGCACAGGCGCACGCCGCTGAGTGGCGGGGCCGCAAGGTCGGGGCACTCGGGGACATGGGCACATTCAGCTTTCAGGCGAGCAAGAACCTGAATGCGGGCGAGGGTGGCATGGTGATCACCAACAACGAGCAGATGGCCGACGCCGCATGGTCGGTGATGAATGTAGGGCGCGTGCGTAGCGGCAAATGGTACGAGCACCATGTGCTGGGCAGCAACTTCCGTCTGACCGAGTTTCAGGCCGCCATCCTGCGCGCTCAGCTGAAACGTCTGCCGGAGCAGACAGCCCGGCGCGAGGCCAGCGCCCGCCACCTCCGCCAGATGCTGGCAGAGATCCATGGGATCTGTCTGCCTTCGGAGGACCCCCGGATCACCCGGCATGCCTACCATCTCTTCACTTTCCGGTACACGCCAGAAGCTTTCGGTGGGCGCCCTCTGAGCGACTTCCTGCGGGCCCTGAATGCAGAGGGTGTTCCCTGTTCGTCCGGCTACGTGCCCCTGTACAGGGAGGCAGTCTTCGTCCGGTACGCGAGGCGCACAGGCACCTGGTGTCAGGCAGGGCGGCCACAGGACTACCCGAACCTGCACCTGCCGGTGTGCGAACAGGTCTGCTCGGACACAGTCTGGCTCCAGCAGTATCTGCTGCTGGGTGACACGGCCGACATGGAAGATATCGCCACGGCCATTGCGCGTATTCAGGGCGCGTGGGGCCGATAACGCCTATTACCGGGAGAGAGCAAGATGAGTACTCCGTCTCCGGAGAACCAGTCGCTGGCCGATCTGATCGGAGCACGTGTGGAAATCTGGACTGTCGGGGGTGATGACGACCACAGCGACAGTGGCGTGCTGGAGTCTGTGGAGCTTCCATGGGTCCGCCTGTCGCAGGGTAACCGGTTGATGGTCTTCTCCGTTTACCACATCCGCCTGATTAAAGTTCTGGATCGCCCGCGCCCCGAGTCACAGGGCCGCACGTTGCTCCGGCCCGCAGGACCACCCCAGGGAGGGTAGCCCGCCTGAGCTGGCTGATGCACCCCGACGCCGACCGCCGCCGGGCCCGGGAACAGCGGTCGGCGTGACGGAACTGCGGGTTACTTATCGAAGTTGGAATCGAAGGCAAACTCCGAGGGCTTGAAGTCCGCGCGCTTCACGAACGCGGCTGCCTCTGCCGCGCCATGCTCGCGGTCCATGCCGCTGTCCTCCCACTCCACGGAGAGGGGCCCCTGATAGTTGATATGATTGAGCGCCCGGATGATCTCCTCGAAGTCGATCCGACCGTGGCCCGGTGAGCGGAAATCCCAGTAGCGGTCCGGGTGACCGAAATTGACGTGGCCTCCGAAAACCCCGACCGGTTTGGGAGTCGGGGACCAGTAGACATCCTTCACATGGACGTGGAAGATGCGGTCTCCGAACTCATAAATGAACCGGATATAGTCCACCCCCTGATATCCCAGGTGCGATGGGTCGTAGTTGAACCCGAAGGCAGGGTGATAGTCCAGTGCCTCGAGCGTGCGTCGAGCCGAAGCAATGTCGAAAGCGATCTCCGTCGGGTGCACCTCCAGCGCGAACTTCACACCGTTCTCCTGAAATACATCCAGGATCGGTTTCCATCGCTCCGCCAGCAGCGCGTATCCGCGTTCGATCTGTCCGGGCAGTACGGGTGGGAACGAGTAGAGCAGGTGCCAGATCGACGACCCGGTGAACCCGTTCACCACGGTGACGCCCAGGTTTTTCGCTGCCACAGCTGTCCGCTTCATTTCTTCGGCGGCACGCGCGTTCACTCCGGCCGGATCGCCATCGCCCCAGACCTCCGGAGGCAGGATCTGTCGGTGCCGTTCGTCGATGTTATCCAGAACGGCCTGCCCCACCAGATGGTTACTGATGGCCCAGGTCTTCAGGCCATATCGGGCCAGAATTTCATGTCGGGACCGGCAGTAGTCTGCGGCCTCAGGTCCGGTCGCCAGTGCAACGTTGAAATGATCGCCCCAGCAGGGAAGCTCTATGCCGTCGTACCCGAAGGACCGGGCTTTCTCGGCCGCGGTCTCGAACGGCAGGTCGGCCCATTGTCCCGTGAACAGGGTGACAGGTCTGCCCATGTTGCTGTATCCCTCCTTTGGAAGATGCCATCAGGGTGTTGCTCTGGACGCGTTCGCCGCCATCTTCGTCGGCAATGCCGGCCTGGCCTTCGGGATTGCCGCCTCGGTATAGCGGTTGGCAGCATTCCAGAGCAAGTACTCTGTGATACCCAGCTCGCGCAATGCTCTGTGCTGCGCACGCACTTCGGCAACGCCATAGCGCACGCCGCGCAGGGAGAAATCTTGAAGCCAGGGTCGCAGTTTCGTTTTCAGTTTTTCTGCGCGGAGCTTCTTCAGCTCATCGCGCAACGAGAGCAGAACGGTGCGGTAGGGTTGCTTGTTCGGATCCGGCATGCCGTACTCGCCGTAGGCGTAGTGGGATGGATAGACCATCGGACAGAGGTAGTCCACGTGGCGAGCAACGTTGGTTGCCGTCTGCCCGATGCCCATGTCATCTTTCGTGATACAGACCAGACCGAACACATCGGCGGAGATCCAGACGCCCTCGGCACGCAGCTTTTCACTGGCGTAGCGAATAAAGGCTTCAATCTGATCCTTACGCCGGGATCCTGCAGGCTTGCCGGGATAGCGGATCCGGGTCACTGCCCCCTCACTGGGGAAGCGGATGTAGTCAAACTGGATTTCCTTGAAGCCCCGCTTGATTGCATCGCGGGCCACATCGACCGCATAGTCCCAGTTTTCCTTTTTGTAGGGATTGAGCCACGTATGTCCTGCCGGGTCCTTCCACACGCGTCCATCCGGAGTTTGCACGGCCAGATCTGGCCGCTTTCTGGGCAGGATTTTATCCCGGAAGCAGGTGATGCGCGCAATGGGAAAGATGTCATGCTTCTTGAGCGTCGCCATCAGTTTGTCGATGTCCGGAATCATCTTCCGGATTGCGCCGGCCTGCCGGGCGAGCGGCACGTCGACTTCATAACTGATCTCACCATCGTCGCGCACATCGATGACCACTGCGTTCAGTTCCGTGCGCTGGATCAGGTCGATGACCTGCGCCATCTTCCGGGAGCTACCAGCTGACCATCCGGTCAGGTACAGGCCTCGCACGCCTCCCGGCGGCAGAGGCGGCTTTTCTGGAGGCCTGTCGGGGGTTTCCGCTCCGGCCTGCCGGGTTACCGGTGGGGGGGGCTTCCCGGGTAGCGCGCCCTTCTCCGCAGAAGGTGATGGGCGACATCCTGCCAGTGCAGAGGTCAGGAGGAGTATTCCAACAGTGTATGTGCGCAGCAAGGCAGTCTACTCCACGAGCTTCCGCGCACGGAACGCGCTCAGTAGGTGCGCAGGTGAGCTCCCTTGAGCTTGCCGGGATTCACCCGGCGCACCGCGCTGTTCGGCACGGTGACAGTCATGGGATCCCCGTCGCTGACGTAGCGGCGCTCCGGGTGACGTTTCAATTCGTCCAGCCAGTAGGTAATCCCTGCAACGCCCTCGCAGGCCTGGATGCGCGGCAGGCGCATCGGATCGAAGTCTGTTGCGACAGGCGAGGGAGCCGGGTGAGCGCCCACCAGAAGCACAGCGCGATTGGTGTACTGCTGTCCGGCATGTTCCCCGGAAGCCAGCAAGGCACGATTGCGAGGCGCTATCCCCAGGGGAAGAGCCAGTGTGTCTACCTCCGCGGCGGGCGCAAGACGTTTCACACGTGCGACGCAGCCCGCCAGCTCCTTCTGCACTTCGGCGTCCGTCAGGTTTCGGAGCGAACGGTGACTGACCGTGTGATTGCCGATCTCGCACCCCATGTCGAGCAGCGCCTGCATTTTCCTTGCCCGTTGCGCGGCCGGGCCGAAGGCCACGTCTGGCAGCACAAAGAAAGTGGCCCGCACCGGGAAGTCCGGATGCTTCGCTGCAAACGCCTGCAGGATCCCGACCGCACAGTGGGGGTCGATCGATCCATCCGGTCGGTACCGGAACTGGCTCTCTCGAGCGTCATCAAAGGTGAGGATCACCGGGGTGGTGCCCGGCGGTGTGTCGATCCGGTTCTGCAGGTAGGACTTCAGCGATATCGGTCGGTAGTTCTCACGGTAGAGGCGTTCCAGATCTCGCCGGAAGGCCATGGCACTGCGGCACATGCTGTTGCGTCCGTCACGGATATCATGATATTCCAGGATCGGAATAACTCCCACCTCATTGGGGCGGACCCGTTGCCGTGCAACCATGAACCGGGACTTCGCTGCCGGTGGGGCGTCAGCGTGTTGTCGGGATGCGTCCGGCACAGGATCCTGTGGTTCTCCGGCGAATGTCATCGCAACCGGAAGTCGACACCCGGACAGCAGCAGTGCGAAGACTGCTCCCAGCATGCACCGTAGCGATACCGTCACATTTCCCTCCTGAGATCGTTGCAAAGGGCAGGTACCGGCCCTACGTTCGCCCTGCCCTGCAGGAACTCCTGCTCGCTCCTTGCCATGCCCGGGGGATGTCAGGAACCTCTTGACCGGAAGACATCAGAGGTCTTATAATGTCTGCATTCCCGGTTCCGCAGGCATTGTCGACGCCCGCAGTCTGGTATCCCGCTTCGGAGGAAGTCATGTCTCTGGAAGCACACGCTCCGACCTCTCGCAACATGGCAGCGTCTACCGTGACACTGTTACGTGAGTCGCCTTTTGACCTGGTCGCGCGCGCCGCGTTTGCGATCGGGGCCTGCACACGCCTCACTGATCCTGACCGGGATGGACAACCCTACTCCTACGCCGAGTTTCACACGGATCCCCCCATCGCGTTCCATGCTCCATGGGATTATGGCGACGTTGCCGGGCGCCTGTTGGAGGCTCTGACTCTGGCACGCATCATGACAGGAACCGCGCCGGACGAGCGCGATGAGGCGCTTGCCCGGGTGTTGCGGCGCATCCAGCGTGAGGACGGCCTGCTGGCAATCCCCCCGGACCCGTGGTCGCATACCGCACCGGTCATTGAGCTGGAGTGGACGGCCCGCAGCGCACTGATGGCGTGGACAACGCGCTATCTCGCTCTGGACGATCTGGACGCCCGCGAACGTGCCATGCGTCTGATCAACGAACTGCATCGCCGGGCCGTGTGGGAAGGTCCCTACGCATGGTACCCTACTTCCTACCTGCCCGAGTCCGGATGGACCGATCGGCAACCCCCTATCGCACGACAGACGGCCGTGCTGACCGGCGCACAGATCATCTTCCCACTGGCACGCTTCGCCGAGGCGACCGGATACGAGCGTGCGCTGGAGCTTGCTCTGGGACTGGCGCGCTTCATACGAGAGCGCTCCGAGGCTTTCCAGACGGACGGGCGTTTCAACACCACAACGCACCGCTACTTCCACAGCCTGACCGGCACCATCAAGGGCATCCTGAAGCTGGGTGTGATGACCGGGCAGGAAGGATGGATCGATTGGGCGCGCGCGGCCTACGAATATGCCTGTCAGTGGGGAACCGAGTTCGGGTTCTTCCCGCACAGTACGGGAGGGCGCGAACGCTGGCAGGGCGACATCTGCGCATTGAAGGATATGATCGAGATTGCGCTCCTGCTGGGCCTGCACCGGGATAGCGCTTACTTCGCCGACGCGGAGCGTTACGGGCGCAATCATCTGATAGAGTGTCAGATCCTCGATTACCAGTGGGTAGAAAATCGCGTGGACGCCCCGTTCAGTCGGGAGCTCTGGTGCGCCAACCATCCACCGGAAGGCATCACGACCGATAACGTGTGCCAGCGGACCATTGGCGCATTCTCCACCTGGAGCCAGATCAACGATGGGTTCGATCCGGTCTGCCCGCGCCTGTTCCTGCGTTCCACCGGCGCGGGTGTGCGCGCACTCTACGCGCTCTGGCATCATATCGCACACCGTGAGGATGAAGCGCTCCGGATCAATCTGCATTTCTCCCGGGACACGCGCAGGGCGACAGTCACCTCACTGATCCCGCGTGAGGGCGGTGTGGACGTGCTGATGAAGATCCATGGCGTACTGGCGGTGCGCGTGCCCCCCGGCCTGACCGAGGCGGACATTCAGGTGACCGTCAACCACCAGCGCCCCCGACAGGAGATCCTGCGCAATGGCTACGCGTGGCTGGAGGCATTGCAGAACGGCGACGTGGTGTCTGTACGGTGGCCACTCCAGGAGAGAGCAATCCTCTACGACTGGAACGACCGACGCTACACCGGCTACTGGCGTGGGGACACCCTGTTGCGCATGAATCCGCATGGCAAGTTGATGCCCCTCTACACGCACCCTCTGGAAGTTATCCCTGCTCCGCCCCGCGTCGCTTCGGGGCCGGTCAAAGAGATCCATTCGTTCTGACACTGACCTACCGTGTGGAGTGTGTGGATGATGCAAGACGCCTGCCGGGTGGCAGGTACGCTGATGTTCCTGCTGGCCCTGACCGGATGCGACCGGCCCGTGAACCGCGCTGCGGAACGACAGATCCGCCGCGTCCTGCCAGACCTGATTGGCCCGGCCAGGCAGTACGACGTGCGCGTCCACAACGCGTGGAGCCGCACGCTCGGCGGGCGCCTGTCGCGAGTGGAGATTGACGGACATCAGGTGCAGATCACGAACGGGCTCGTGCTGGACCGCCTGCAACTGGACCTGCAGGACGTTCGCGTCGACACACGCAGCCAGAAAGTTCGGGAGATCCGTGCGGCGCGCTTTGTGGCCACGGTCAGCAAACCCAACATTGACGAGTACCTGGCCGGTGAGACCGCTCTGGCCGAGAACCTGCGTCGTCCCCGCGTCACCATTCATACCGGGAACAGCGTAACCCTCGCTGCCGAACGGGTCGCTCTCGGTGTCGGTGTGCCCTTCTCGCTCACCGGGCCCCTGGTGATTGCCGGTCCACGGCGCATTGCCATCGACCCGCAACGCATGACCTTTATCGGTATCCCGATCTGGGGGCCCCCCCTGGACTTTTTGAAGTCCCGCTTTGAAACCGGCCTCGACCTGAACAACCTGCCTTTCCCGGTCACGCTACGCGCGATCCGGACGGAACCCGACAGGATCACGCTTTCGGGCGAGGCGGATGTGAGCGCAGTGATCCAGCGGGCCGATGTAACCTACCGGCGAACCGCGGACGCGCTCTGATGACCACCCCTCTGGAAAACGACTACGCTCTCTGGCGGGAAGCTCTGGAGGAACTGGCCAGAGCGCCCGGCACCGTCGTGCTGCTCGGCGACACAGATACCGGCAAGACGACTTTCACGCGTCTGTTGATCCGTTACTGGACAGAGGCCGGATACCGCGTCGGCGTTCTGGACGCCGACATCGGGCAGTCGGAGATCGGACCTCCAACCTGCATCGGGCTGGCATACACGCAGACGCCCGTTCTGGCCCTGTCGGATCTCTCGCCGCACGCACTCGCATTCGTCGGCAGTGCCAGCCCCAGAGGGCATACGCTGGAGTACGTGTGCGCCCTGCATCGCCTGTACCGGCAGGCGGTGCGCGAACAACCGGGATCTCCGCTGATAGTGGACACTCCGGGCTACATACATGGCCGGGGCGCGCTCCGGCTACATCAGGCCTGTCTGGAGCTGCTCGGCCCCTGTACGATCGTGGCACTGCAACGCAATAGCGAGCTGGAACCCGTTCTCGCGCCATTCCGGCACTACACCGGTTACCACATCTTCGCTCCTCCCATCCCGGATGTCCTGAGTAGAAAGCCCCCTGCATATCGTGCGCAACGGCGGGTCATGCGCTTTGCAGCCTACCTCCAGAATGCCCGCATGCACACCTACTCTTTCGATGCGGTTGCCTGCTGTGGCCTGTGGCTTGGCAGTGGAACCCCACTGGCAGCGCATCAACTCGCTTTCGTACGACAGGTTCTCGCCCCACAGATCCGGGTGTATTACGCCGAACTCTGTGGCCAGCAACTCGGTTTGATGGTCGGCTCTCCGGTGTCCCCGCAACTGCCCGCGTTGAGCATCGTTCAGAAGGAGTTGCACGCGCAGTCCTTCTGCATCACCACAGCTCCGCAACTGCACCATCTGCTGATCGGGCTGGAGAGCTCCAGTGGCAAGTTGCTCGGGATCGGCTGTCTGGAGGCTCTTGACTTCCGGCGGCGCACTCTGGGTATCGTCACCCCGGTGCGCGCTCCGGCAGCGGCATGTATCCTGCGTTTTGGCTCCCTGCGTGTCCGCCCGGACGGTACTGAGGTCGGTACCGCGCGCCTGTCAGAGTTTTGACCCTGCAGGATCGCGCCCGTATCCCACGCACTGCAAATTAACCTTAATTTAACAGGTCTTTAATAATCTCTTAAACAGAGCCGCAGTATAATCGCAGAAGATTCTGCCGTTGCATCTGGCAGATCCCGCATATACAGGCATGCGCTTGTCTGGATGAGAGTTGCCCCTACCGCAGCAGAGGCAACGTGTGAAGAAAAGGAGGACCTCACATGCACAGAGTTCCACATCTCCGACGCGCGTTCACATTGATTGAGCTTCTGGTCGTCATTGCGATTATTGCGATCCTGGCCGCCATCCTGTTCCCCGTATTCGCGCAGGCGCGGGAGAAAGCGCGACAGGCGTCCTGCCTCTCTAACGTCAAGCAGATCGGCACCGCCGTATACATGTACACGCAGGATTACGACGAGATGCTGCCCCGCAATGCCTACGCCGACCCGCCACGTGTGCTGGAAGGGCCGCACTTCGTCAACTGTTCCACCCCGCGGTGGATGGATGTCATCCAGCCCTATGTCAAGAACGTGCAGCTGTTTAACTGCCCGAGCGACCCCTTCTCGGCTATCTCCGGGCGCCTCGTGACCGGTGAGGCACACACTCTTGCTGGCAACAAACGCTACGTGTACCAGCCCTACTCGCCGGACGGGTCGCAGGTGTTCCGTGAGGCGGACTGCGGCGCGCCCGATGGTTCGACCAATGTGGGCCGACGTTTCGGGAGCTACGCGATCAACAACATGTACTATGCTGAGGGCGATCCGTTCACGCCCCCGAACAACGTCCCCCTTGCCGCAGTAGCGCAGCCGGCGGATACCGCACTGATCTGTGAAACACAGGGATACGGGCAGAGTGCCGACTTCTATCGCCGCGACCCGATGGACCCGCAGCCAACCACGCCGAATGAGACCTTCCCGTTCCCGGCCCTGCTAAATCGTCGCAACAACGGCGCCATTCTGGGACGGCACATGAAGCTGACCAACGTGGTCTGGTGCGATGGACATGCCAAGGCGACCCGGCTGGAGCAACTGGGTGCCACGCGCACTGTTGCCGGGTTCAACAACATCATGTTCCGCTTCACAATCGAAGAGGACTGATCGCTTCACGCTCCCCGCTCACAGCAACGCGCCCTGCGTTGCTGTGAGCGCCCATCACCATGTCACTGCTGTACATTTCTCAGGAGGAATTCATGCAAACGAATCACACGCCTCTCCGGGCACGTGCCGCGTTCACACTTATCGAACTGCTCGTTGTGATCGCCATTATCGCGATCCTGGCCGCAATTCTCTTCCCCGTGTTCGCGCAGGCCCGCGAGTCCGCACGGCAGACGACCTGCCTCTCTAACCTCAAGCAGATCGGTACCGCCACCATGATGTATCTGCAGGACTACGACGAGACCTTTGTCCCGGTTGGGGGAACTGCAGAGAAGCCGTGGGTGCCCGGCCTGCGCCCGGACCAGATGACCCGCACCACGACCGATCCGGTCACCCGGGTCACCGCCGAGAAGCCGGTCAACGGCTGGTCGCTTAACCTCCTGCCCTACATCAGGAACCGTGACCTCTTCCAGTGCCCCTCCATGGACCGCACGTTCAATGGTGGCGGGGAGTGTACTCCCTTCAACGGGCAGCGCATGACCAATCACTACGCCTACAACTACTGGCTCGGCGCCGATGACTCGTATCCCTTCGGGGACTACTATCGTGTACCCGATGGCACCACCTTCGGGGCGCCGCTCACCCAGGCTGCGCTTGCGCAACCGGCTAATGTCATCACGCACTTCCACTCCGGATCTGTGCCCCCCTACGGCGCAACCTGGGGATGCGTGTATGTGACCATCGAGCTGCCCGACTTCTACAACAAGATCCGCCCGCGACTGCGCCACAAGAATGGCGACAACCTGGCCTTCGCCGACGGACATGCCAAGTGGTTCGAAATGCGAGAGCAGGACTCTGCCGGGCAGCGACGAAACATTCAGATCTGGGCCAGCCGGGGCATGTGGATGTATCCCTACTATCCCAACGGCACTGGCGGGTTGCGAGTATTCTAGCTCGGCACTTCCTGTTGTGCATGCACGCAATGCCGTGGGAGACAGCACGCCACCTCTGAGCGGGCGTGCTGTCTCATGCCCTGACAGGATAACGCATTGTGACAAGGATCTTCGGGCTTCTCTTTCCCGTTTTGCTGCTGACAACGCCCGCGCCAGCACAGGACACTACCCCGGTCGGTGAGACCGGTCAGGGCGCTACTCTGACGCCGAGCTACCAGCTGCTACGTCCCGTCGGACAGTCGCTCGGCTGGGGGGGCAGACCTACCGATCTGATGCTCTCGCCGGACCAGCAGACACTGTATCTCAAGGACGATCGTGGCCTGGTGATGGTAGACGTGCCCGGATGGAAGATCCGGCAGGAGCTGCGCTTTCCGGCCGGAGGCGGGTCCATGCACGGGATCCTGGTCGCACCGGATGGTTCACGCGTCTATGCAACCACGGCCCAGAACCTGCTATACGAGGCTCAGGTGACACCGGAAGGAGCGCTCCGCTGGGAACGCCGGATCACGTTGCCCGGTCCCGGAGGCAAAGGGAACGCCCACCCCTGCGGCCTGACACTTTCTCCTGACGGGAAAACGCTTTACGTTTGCCTCTCCATCAACAACACACTGGGCCAGGTGGATCTGGAAAGCGGCCGGCTCATCCGGCAGATCCCCGTGGGTGTGGCTCCATGGGATGTGGTGCTCTCGCCGGACGGCACAACGGCCTGGGTATCCAACTGGGGCGGCAGGCGTCCGAAGCGCGGGGAGCGCACCGCGAAGTCCGCAGGCACCGACACGCTGGTAGACCACCGGGGGGTTGCCAGCAGTGGCACTGTATCGGTTGTCGACCTGCAATCCGCACGTGAGGTAGCGCAGATCCCAACCGGACTGCACCCCTCCGATCTGGCCCTCTCGCCAGATGGGACGTTGCTTGCAGCGGCTAACGCCAATTCGGACACAGTCACCCTGATCGAAACGCGCGCACGGCGGGTACGTGAGACTATATCCGTGCGTCCCGATCCCGCGTTGCCCTTCGGCAGCATGCCCAATGCGCTCGCTTTTTCACCGGACGGCACGACGCTCTATGTGGCCAACGGGGGCAACAACGCGGTGGCTGTCCTGCGCCTGCCGGCGCGGGGCAAGAGCCGGATCGCAGGATTTTTCGGTACTGGATGGTTTCCTTCCGGTGTCGCTGTTACGTCGGATGGGCAGACCCTTTTTGTCTGCAACGTGAAGGGACTTGGCTCGCGCAATGCTCCGAAGGAGGCTGGCAAACGCAACGTTTACGACTATCTGGGCACGGTAGACCGGGTGCTCGTGCCGGACGCGCCTACTCTGGCACGCTGGACAGCGCAGGTCCGGGAAGACGCGCGCGTGCCGCAGATCCTGAAGGCCCGGGAACGCGCGCAGAGCAACCGGAAGCCAGTTCCGGTGCCTGCGCGTCCCGGCGAGCCCTCGGTCTTCGAACATGTGGTCTACATCATTAAGGAGAATCGCACGTATGATCAGGTCTTCGGGGACCTGCCACAGGGCAACGGTGACCCCGGGCTCTGCATCTTCGGGCGCGATGTGACCCCCAATCACCACGCGCTGGCTGAGCAGTTCGTTCTGCTGGACAACTTCTACTGCAACGGCGTGCTCTCTGCCGACGGGCACTCCTGGGCAACCGAGGGGAACGTCACCGACCATCTGGAAAAAACGTTCGGGGGCTTCACACGCAGCTACACCTTCGGAGATGACCCGCTGACCTACTCCTCCTCCGGGTTCCTCTGGGACAACGTGCTGTTGCACGGCCTGTCATTCCGCAATTACGGTGAGATGGATTATGCGGAGCCGGTCCCCAGAGCGAACTTCCTGACCATCTACCGCGATTTTGTGAACAGAACCGGCAAAATCAAGTTCACGCAGAAGATCGGCATCGAGAACCTGCGCCGCTACTCCTGTCGCGAGTATCCGGGGTGGAACATGAACATCCCGGACGTGTTACGGGCCGACGTCTTTCTGCGCGAACTGAAAGCGTACGGACGCAGGGGCTACTGGCCCAATCTGATCATCGTCTACCTGCCGAGCGATCACACATCCGGTCTGACTCCCGGTGCGCCCACACCACGCGCACAGATGGCAGACAATGATCTGGCGCTGGGGCGCATCGTGGAAGGCATCTCGCGCAGCCGGTTCTGGCCCCGGACGTGCATTTTTGTCGTGGAAGATGACCCGCAGGACGGGTTCGATCACGTGGATGGACATCGCTCGATCTGTCTGGTGATCAGCCCCTACACCCGGCGCAGGACAGTCATCAGCCAGTTTTATAATCAGACATCGGTCCTGCACACCATCCAGCGGATCCTCGGGCTTCCTCCCATGAATCAGATGGATGCGCTGGCTCCGCTGATGCATGCCTGCTTCACGATGACTCCCGATTTTCGTCCATACCGCGCCCTGCCCAGCCGCGTTCCACTGGATGAGTTGAACCGGCCGCTCCGTTCGTTGCGAGGGAAGATGCGAGCGCTCGCCCTGCAGAGCCAGAGACTTCCTCTGAACCGCGTGGACGCCGCCGATGAGGATACCCTGAACCGTATCCTCTGGCACGCGGTCAGGGGTCCGAACGCACCGTACCCGGCTCATCTCGCAGGCGCGCATGGACGCGGCCTGAAGGCCCTGCGCCTCAAGCACGCCTTCGAAACAGGCACACAGAACCGGCGTCCCGAGTGATCGCCGGTGAGGCAGGCGCAGGCTCCATATCCCTGCGGCGATGACCGCATCGGGCCCGGCACACGGCAGTTCCGCGCGCTGTCGTGTGCCTCCTTACTACCAGCGCGATCGCGATAGAGGCAACAAATCATGCAAGGCAACACACGATGGATGGCGCTTCTGGGCGCTCTGGCGGCGATGACTGCTGCACTGACCAGTGGAGCCCGGGCACAGAGCGTCACCGGCAACTGGACTTTCGACGACACCTTTGAGGGCACCATCGGTGCGCCGCTGGAGGTCGTCAACGGCACATGGCGCTTCGAGGACGCGCTCATCAACGGACAGCCGGCGCGTGTCGCTCACTTTGCCGCCATGACCGGCAACGATAAGCTGATCGTACGCCACGGTATCCCCGGTAACGGAGGAGGCTACTACCCCAACCAGTTCACAATCATCATGGACGTGCTGTTCCCTTCGGACACCGGCAACCCGAACAACACGCCCAACGGATGGGTCGCGCTCTACAGCACCAACTACGACACCTACAACGACGCAGACTGGTATATCAATCGCAGCGGCGGTCTCGGGATCAACGGAGACTACTCGGACGCGGGCAATCCGTTGCGCCTCGCGCGCGACCGATGGCAACGCATCGCGCTGGTCGTCGACCTGACGCAGGCGTACAGCTTCCGCAGTTACATCGATGGTCAGCTGCAGAACTGGGTGCAGAGCATCGGTGCGGCCCGGGACGGGCGCTTCGCGCTCTACAGCACGCTGGACCCGTGGCCCTGGTTCCTGCTCTTCACCGAGCCCACAGGCCTCTACACCTCACAGGGTTACATCAATAACCTGCAGGTGCGGAACTACGCAATGTCGGACGCCGAGATCGCCGCGCTGGGAGGCCCCACTGCCGGGCCGATCCCGATCCCGGGCGTGTTCCTCTCCGGCACGCTGACGCTGGAGAACGTCGCCCCCACCGCGCCCCTGCAGGCCATCAACTTCAACCTGCGCCCCACCGATGCGTCTGGTATGAACCCTGTAGCCGCCATGGTAGGCCCCGATGGCGCGTTCCGCATCAACGTGCCTGCCAGCGTCTACGACCTGAACATCCGGGGGCTGCGCTACCTGGGGACCAACCTCACCGGCATCGACGCCTCGTCCGGCGATGTGCACGGGTTGACTGCTCTGCTCAAGGCCGGCGACGCCGATTATTCCAACATCGTGGATGTGCTGGATCTCGACCGTCTCATCCGGGGCTTCGACGTCTCCATCGGCACCAACGAATATCTGGCGAACTTCGGGGCAGACTTTAACGCCGACGGGGCCATCGACGTGCTCGATCTGGATATTCTGATTTCCAACTTCGATCTGAGTGGCGACGATTGAGGCCGTAAGCCTGTGCAGAGGGGCGCGGACCGATGTTCCGCGCCCCTCTGTTGTTCTGCACACCGAACAGGAGATGCAGAGCGCAATGGATGCGTGGCACCCGTACATCGCATCTACGACCGATCGCCGTAGAGCGTCTGAATGTAATTGATCTGACCGATGTGATAAACCGTGTTCCAGTAGAACAGGTCCGTGAGCTCTGCCAGCGTAACGTCCTGCGGGGCGAACGGGTGGCGCACCTTCGTAGCCAGTTGCTCTTCGGATCTGCTTTCTACCGCAGCAGCCAGCGCATCGGTGCTCTCCTGTAGCCACTGCAACGCCGCATCGGGACTGCGGCGTGCGTCGGTCTGCGCTCTGTAGTCGGTGCTATCCCATTCCGGGATATGACCCGTCTGGAACGCCCGGGCCCCCATGGCATTGACATAGGCGCATTCCAGCACCTGATCCAGAGCATCCCTCCCCCGATTTCCCTCGACTTCAGGGCTCCACGTCTGGCGCTCTGCAGGCATCTTCTCGAAAGCAGCACGCATCTGCCTGGCAGCCTCGCGCAACCGTTGTGCAAGCAGTACAGGCAGCTGGATCCCGGACATTGTGGCAAGCCTCCGTTGGTAGCGGGTTGTGCAGGATGCACGTCAGGCGGACCATCCTGCCATCCGGAGAGTTCGCGCCCGGCACGGGAGTCTCCTGCCGGGCCCCGATTCGAGGCGCTCCCGGCAGAAATATGGGTAATTATGCTATACTGACATGCCGATAATGGAAGGGACAGCAATCCTCGGACCCGGTATGGGGGACGAAATTGCGCCCTGCCGCTACGCCCCGTCCACCCAGAGTGTGTTGTACTGCCGGTTCCACATCGGTAGCGGGGAGACGAACAACCATGTCCGACCAGGCACAGGGGCTTCGCGCCCTAGCCGACCAGACACGACGCGACCAGACCGGTATTTCCCCTTGCCCCGAACGAAGCGCGGGCATTGCTGCAAGTGCCCTGCCATCCCTTTCTGGCAACATCGCTCCACCGGATGCAGGTTCTTCCAGTTCGCAGGCTACGTCCAGCATGGCTCTGGTAGATGGCCGCCTGCATGCAGCTACCCGGCCGGCCCCGGCGCCGCGCGCGCGCGTCATCGCCGTCACCAGTGGCAAAGGAGGGGTTGGGAAAACCAACTTTACCAGCAATCTGTCGCTGGTGATGGCAGGCTCCGGGCAACGTGTCATCGCGGTGGACGCGGATCTGGGTCTGGCCAATCTGCATGTTGTTCTGGGCGTGACTCCGCGTTATCATCTGGAGCACGTGCTGCACGGGGAGCGCACGTTACGCGAGACGCTGCATCAGGCGCCGTGTGGTCTGCAGATCATCGCAGGCGGATCGGGCATCACCGAGCTGGCCAACCTGGACGAACAGCGCCGGGACGCCTTTATTGCCAGCCTTTCCGAGCTGGACACGCTTGCGGATGTGATCCTGCTGGATACCGGGGCCGGCCTGTCACGTAACGTGCTGGCCTTCCTCTGCGCCGTGGACGAGATCATCGTGGTCACTACCCCGGAACCAACAGCAATCACAGACGCCTACGCCACGATCAAAGTGGTTACCCATGAGAACCCGACAGCCCGGCTTATGCTGGTTGTCAACATGGCCCAGTCGGAGGCCGAGGCCGAGGCTGTCGCCTCACGATTGGTGCGGATCGCATCGCAATTTCTGGGGATCCAGGTAGAGTTCCTCGGGCACATCCCCTATGATCCTGTCGTTGGCCGGGCGGTCCGCAAGCAACAACCGTTTGCCCTGAACCAGCCGGACTCCGCGGCATCGCGCGGCATCATCCGGATCGCTTTGCAACTGGGGTATCGCCCGCGCAACGCGGTGCCTCCGGGAGGTATTCGCGGGTTTCTCACGCGAATGCAACGTTTCTTTGCGGCCTGACGCGCATAGCCCCTTCTGTGGATCCTGGCAGTTTGCAGTGCCTGTGTGAGAAGGCGTGCCTGATCACTCATCATTCAGGATAAACCTGTTAGAAAGACCTGTCTGAACCCTATGACAACCCGGAAGCTCAATATACTGCTGCTCTCTTCAGAAGTCGCGCCTTTCGCCAAAGTAGGCGGCCTTGCGGACGTAGCGGGCAGTCTGCCCAAAGCGCTCCGCGCCCTCGGTCATGATGTGCGCGTTGCCATGCCGTCCTATGCGATGGTAGAGTCGCACCCGGCCTACGCGGTATCGGATCTCCTCTCCTGCTTTCCCGTGCCCGTGCGTCCCGGTCTCACCGAACAGGGATATCTCAAGCGCACGCACATTCTGGTGCATGCGATCCATGCGGAAGTCCCGGTCTATCTCATCGGGCATCATGGCCCGAACGGTGAGCGATCGGGATACTTCCATCGCGCCACGGAGAGCCGCAAGATCTACGCTCTGGAGCCAGAACCCTACGTCTTCTTCTGCCGGGCGGTACTGGAAGCGTTGCGCCACATGGCTTCCGAATGGAAACCCGACATCATTCACTGCAATGACTGGCAGACCGGGCTGATCCCTGTCTACAAGCGACTGTTCTATTCCGAAGTGCCCGACCTCGCAGATGCAGCCAGCGTCTTTACGGTGCACAATCTGGCCTACCAGGGCAACTTCGAAGTGAGCCAGTGGCCCACCAATGGCCTGCCTTTTGAACTGTTCCATATCGATGGGCTGGAGTTCTACGGGCAGTGGACCTTTATGAAGGGTGGCCTGCTGTTCGCGGAGCGCGTCAACACTGTGAGCCCGAACTATGCTCGCGAGATCCAGACAGAGGAATATGGGTGTGGCCTGCACGGACTGTTACGGACCCTCTCTTCTCAGGGCCGTCTGGTCGGTATTCTGAACGGAATTGACACCGAGGAGTTCAATCCAGCCACAGACCCGCGGATCGCAGCGCACTACGATGCGGACAACCCTCAGGGCAAGGCGCAGTGCAAAGCCCGCTTACAGGCAGAACTGGGACTGACGCTATCGGAAGAGACCGCACTGATCGGCATGGTCTCGCGACTGGCAGATCAGAAGGGGCTCGACATCATTCAAGCGATCATCGAGACCGCGTTGCAGGAGTTACCGGTCCAGTTCGTCCTGCTGGGCACGGGCGATCAGGCCTACGAGGAATACTTCACCGCGTTGCAGGCGCGCTATCCCGAACAGGTGCACGCCCGTATCGCCTTTGATGCGGAGCTGGCCCAGCGGATCTACTCTGGCAGTGACCTGTTCCTGATGCCCTCACGCTTCGAGCCCTGTGGTCTGGGACAGATGATCGCGTTGCGCTACGGCACGTTGCCCATCGTCCGTGCTACCGGGGGGCTGGCCGATACGGTCACGGACATCGATCCTGTGAACCCACAGACCGGCAACGGGTTTGTTTTCGATGCATACCGTCCGGAAGCGCTTCTTGCGACCCTGCGCCGTGCCGTTACGGTGTACCAGCAGAAACCGGTATGGCAATCCCTAGTTCGACGCGCCATGCGTGAGGACTTCTCCTGGGACCGATCGGCCCGGAGCTACGTTGCCCTGTACGAGGAGGCTCTTCAGGTACGGCGGGAGACAGCCAGATAGTGGCCCGAACGGGGGAGACGTGCTGTGAACGCGTTGATCGCACAACTGCCCACGATCCTCGGGTCGTTCTCGGCCATGTTGATTGCTTTCATCAGCCTGATCAACGGCACCTCACCGGGAACCTGCCTGTTGCGCGCTACTGCCGCATTCCTGGTGTTCGCCGGCTTCGGGTTGATCCTGCGCTACGCGTTGACGGAGGAAACATCAGAGGCGCGGGGCGCAGGCGAGCACTCCAACGTTGCGCCCGGCCACAGCGGCAATCTGGACGTTATCGTGCCCGGAACATCGGTCGCGGATCTGCTGGGGCCAGAGGCGCGCTCCGGGGAGACATCCTCTCCGGTTGAGAGCAAGACGGCAGCCTGACGCCATGATGCGCAACACGATGCACGTCAGAAGCTGACATGGCTTCAGGTAAGGGAGTGTGAGATCGATGACCTCATCTGAGATCCAGGAGTCCTGGCGTCTCTATAAACAACACGCGGATGCACGTGCACGCGATCGGCTGATCCAGCACTTTGCCTACCTGGTCAAAATCACTGCCGGGCGCGTCATCAGCAACCTGCCCCCCAGTCTGGAGCGGGACGACCTGGTAAGCGCAGGCATCCTCGGGTTGATCAAGGCGGTAGATCAGTTTGACCTGACCCGACAGGTGAAATTTGAGACCTACGCCATTGCGTTGATCCGCGGCGCCATTCTGGAGATGCTGCGGGAGGATGACTGGGTGCCTCGCTCTATCCGGGAGCGCGTCAAGCAACTGGAACGCACCTACATGCATCTGGAAGTCCAGCTGGGACGCCCTGCCACCGAGGCGGAGGTCGCTGCCGCGCTTGAAATGGAGCCGGAGGATTTTCAAAAACTCCTGCTGGAAACGGGGCGCACTTCCCTGCTCTCTCTGGAAGATATTCTGGTAGGGAGCGACGGGAATGAGAAACTGCATCTGGCCGACGTTATACAGGATGAGACCAACCTGCCCTCGCTGGAGGCAGAGATGCACGAGCGCCAGCGTATTCTCGGCAGATCCATCGACCGTTTGCCGGAACGTGAACGTCTGGTGATCGCACTCTACTACTACGAGGGCCTGACTTTCAAAGAGATCGGAAAGATCCTTTCGATCTCCGAGTCACGCGTCTATCAGCTCCACACGCAGGCGGTATTGCGTCTGCGCGGCTACCTGCAACGGGACACGGAACTGTTCCAGTAGCGCGTAACGCTCCTGCTGCGTGGGATACGCAGACGGGAACGCACCGCGCCGGTACGGGGATGGGCGTGAGCCGGGCGCCGGCTCTCACGCCAGAGGGCGCAGAAATGTCAACTTTGCATGGAATACAACCTCCTGTGGTGGAACGGGTTGTGCCGCAGTCGGGCGTGCGGCGTGTGGAACGGGACCAGAGCTCGGAAAACCCTGCGCGCCGCCAGCACCATTCTTCGCAGGACTCCCGTCAGCAAGCAAACGATACCCCGCAGGACATCGTCGAAGTGCGACAGAGGGATAGCACTGCGGAGGCCCTCGCGACTGCACCGCCGGCCCGGCTACTGTCAGAGGCGGTCGTCACATCCTCTCAACGACACGTCGACATCACCGGGTAACTGCCCACCGTTCCGGGCGCCTCGCCTGCCGGGGTAAAGGGCACTTTCTCAGGAGCCACTGGTATGGAATGGCAAGCGATCGTGATGGCGATACAGATCCTGATGCTGGCGATCAGCTGGGTTCTGTTCCAGAAGGCCCGTGCAGAGTTGTCGGCGAAAGCAGCGGAATCGCCTGTTCTGAGCGAAGTGCGCGCATTGCAAAAGCAGGTGAAAGCTCTGCTCGCCGAGATCACGGAGGCTGGAGAGACCGCATCTGCTCGTCTGGAGGCGCAGTGCGCGACTGCACGCGATCTGACGCTTACCCTGCAGCGTCTTCTGGAAGAGGCCCAGCAGGTCTCCGGAACGCCGTCGGCCCGGCGTTCTCCACGGCGTCCGTCTCCGGCTCACGCGAAGACCGTGCCGTCCCCGGAGCAAGCAGAAATCGCTTCCTCGCACGATGCCCCGTGCGCTGTGGTCGCATCACCGATGCCGGATCGGGCCATTGCGCATGCATCCGCTACTCATGTCCTGTCATCCACAGTGGCGCGCCGCCAGTCGGTCTACGCGCTGGCTGATCAGGGACAACCTGCTGCAGAAATTGCCCGTCAGACAGGCCTTTCCGAGGGCGAAGTAGAGACCCTCCTGGGCCTCCGGCCCCAGCGTTGCTGACCTCTGCCAGATGTGCGCCTGCGTTATCAGCCCCCCTGCTTGCATATGCCGGATTTCCGGCTCCCGCGTGCTATAATGCCTAAGACAACGATCCGATGGCCCCTGTCCATGCGGCCAGACCCCATCTGTGCGTTGAAGGAGAGAAACCTGCATTGAACACCCCGATACGTCGCGACCTTCGACCTCTGTCCCTCCTGATTCTGTTCGCCGGCGCGCTCCTGACGGGCTGTGAAGGTCAGAAAATTGTTGCCCGGGTGAACACAGAGCCGATCCTCGAAGAAGAGTTTCATGAGCGCACAACCTACGTCACAGCCGGGGAGTTCCCGCCGGGTACCAGCTTCGACGCGGGTGGCATCGCCCTGCTGAGCATGATTACCGAAAAGATCAAAGCGCAGTACGCGGCAGAAAAGGGCTGGCTCCCCCCGCGGGAAGAAGTGTCCCGGACCGTTGCGTACCTGAAACGCTCCAATCCGTTGCTGCGTTCCGCGATCCAGACCGGGCGCTTCAGCGATCGCGACGTCGAACGGCGTGTGCGCGATACCATGATCGATTTTGCCATCGGTACCAATGGCGCGAAAGCCGATGAGAAGAAATTGCAGGACCTCTACAAGCAGCGTGTCCCGAACCTGACCGTACCCGAGTCCTGGATTGTACAGATCCTCCCGGTCAATGATCCAGCCTCAGGGCAGAAGGTGCTGGAAGAACTCAAGCGCACCGGCGATTTCAAGGCCGCCGCACGTCTGGCAGGCATCCCTCCCCAACTCGCCATCAATGCAGGACAGGAGACCCCGATCCCGGTCAAGAACGTGGATGCGGCAACGAAAACCGAACTGGATCGTCTCGCCCCCGGGAAATTCACGGATAAGCCCATCAAGCTAACCCTGACCAATCCCTCTCAGAGCGCAACCGTCGTCCTGAAAATGATTGGCAAGGAAAAGGAATATGTGCCCTCTCTGGAGGACGTGAAGTTCCTGCTCACACAGGAGCTCATCAGCCAGACACAGCCCCAGTGGCAGAGCTTCCGGAACCAGCAGCTGGCAGAGGCTACCTCCAAGGCGGACATCCAGATTAACATCAAGCGCTACGCCTACCTGCTGGATGTCATTCGCGCACAGGCCGCGGAGAACGCGCGCGGGATGGTCCCCGGTGCGATGCCCCCTCCCGGAGCGTCAACTCCCGCGCCCGGTGATCGTGCTGCCACCACTCCTGCGCCCTCACCGGGCTCTCGCTAACACGTCCGTGATCACGCTCATCGGTCTGGGTCCGGGGGATGCTGACACACTCTCGCGGGGCGCCGAACGTGCCCTGCGCGATGCGTCCCGGCATCATCAGCAGGGGACCGGGCGCCTGTTCCTCCGCACGGTACAGCATCCGGTAGTCGAGTGGATGCGCGCCGAGGGAATGGCATTCGAGTCCTTCGATACGCTCTACGACACAGCCCCTGACTTCGACACGCTCTACTCCCGTATTGCCCACCGGGTCCTCGACGCGGCATGCTCCCCGGCTACGGCGCCAGGTCTTCAGGAGTATTCGGTCGCTTACGCAGTGCCAGGACACCCGTTGTTCGGCGAAGAAAGCGTGCGACGGATCTGCATCGCGGCCGAACAGGCCGGTGTACCGACCCGGGTCGTCGCATCGGGCAGTTTCGTGGAGGCAGTACTCACGGCCGCAAACGCTTCTCTGGAAGTGGGATGTGATGTCCGCGATGCGTTGACGTTGCAGGCGTTCGACACTGTCAGCCAGAGCGGCGAGCGCATCGGCGGGCGTGTGGACGTCACACGTGGCTTGCTGATCTTTCAGGTCTACGACCGCGCCGTAGCCTCACAGGTCAAGCTCGCCCTGATGCGTGATTACCCGGATGAGTGGGAGATCGTCCTGATCCAGCACGCCGGAGTTCCGGGCCGGGAAAGTGTGTGGCGCGTGCCGTTGTTCCAGCTGGATCGCCATCCTGTGGATCACCTGACCAGCGTGTATGTCCCCCCGCTACCTCCCTCTCTACGCCGGCCGGTGTTTGAAACGCTTGTCGGTGTTATGGCACGCCTGCGCTCCGATACAGGGTGCCCCTGGGATCGCGAGCAGGATCACAGAACCCTGCGCCGATACCTGATCGAGGAGACCTACGAGGCCATCGAGGCGATCGAGGCGGAGGACCCGGACAGGCTCTGTGAGGAACTGGGGGACGTGCTGCTTCAGGTAGTGTTCCATGCGCAACTGGCCCGTGAGTCCGGGCTCTTCACCATCGACGACGTCACATCCGGCATCGTGACCAAACTGGTCCGTCGTCACCCACATGTGTTCGGTGATACCCGTGTGGCGAATAGCGCGGAGGTATTGCAGAACTGGGAGCGGATCAAACGTGCGGAACAGGGCGCGCAGATCCGCGCTTCCGTGCTGGACGGCGTGCCGAAGGGACTCCCCGCTCTGATGCGAGCCATGGAGATCAGCAAACGTGTGGCGAAAGTCGGATTCGAATGGGCACAGTTCGCCGACGTAATGGCGAAGGTAGAAGAGGAACTGGGCGAGTTGAAAGCCGAGCTTGGCCGGAACGTTCCGGATCGAGACCGGGTTGCTGCGGAGCTGGGCGACCTGCTCTTCACGCTGGTGCAGATCGCCCGCTGGCAACACATCGACCCGGAAGAGGCCCTGCGCGACATGCTGACACGGTTCACCACACGTTTCCTGCACATGGAGGACCGCGCACGCGCAATGGGGCGCAATCTGACCGAGCTCTCCCCGGAAGAGATGGATACCCTCTGGAATGAGGCAAAAGCCCGTTAAGTCGCTGGGAACTTGTTACTTCTTATTGCCGGACACCGCCGCCTTCCTGTTTTCTTCCACCACAGCCTGAACGCCGTTGCTATGCCCGATTTGAAGCTGGAACGCCTCGGTGTCAGGCAGGTTCATGCGGACGCCCGGCACGCTGGCGAACACGCGTCTCAGGTAGGCCAGCTCCTCCACCACCGGGGGATCGACTCGAACGAAACGATTACGTCCCGGGTGGTAGATCTGTACTTCCGCGTTCAGGATGTCCAGAAACATTGCGTAGAGATCTACTTTTCCTTCCTGCAGCTTCTGCTGGACGATCGGGTACTCCCTGAGATGCGCGATCTGCTGAAGCACGTTCAGTTGCGCCAGTTGATTCTGCGTGGAGAGCGTGTCGTCGAGCACCTTCCCTTCCAGCAGACGGGAGAGCGCCTGCTCAGCATAGCTGAGCCACGTGCGCAGGTGCGATCCTTCAGGCAACTTCTTGAAGTTGCGTACCGCGTTCATCGCCCCGCAATCGGAGTGACCGCACACAATGATGTTGGGGATTTTCAAGTATTCCAGTGCATACTCCACCGCGGCAGCCACAGAGCTACCCGCCTGACCGGCACTCACAACGGAATATGGCGGCACCAGATTCCCGATGTTGCGCAGCAGAAACAGGTCTCCGGGGTCGGTCGTCGTAATCTGATTCGGGACGATCCGGGAGTCCGCACAGGTGATGAACAACGCCCGTGGCGACTGTCCTTCCTTGACCAGTCGAGCGAACATCGGGCGCACTTCCTCGGTCACCGTCTCATGAAAACGGACAACCCCCTTCAGTATCTTCTCCATAGTGTTCCCACTCCTCGTTGCACAACTGCATGCCGTTTCCGTTAGATACTACCAGAGGGCAGTGCCTCTGTTCCCGCTATCGGGTTCCTTTCGTTCCTATGCGGACATGGCTTCTTGCGATATATCGGGCAGCAACAGCAGAAGCACCCGGGGCCGGGCCGTATGCGGCAGATACCGTCATCGAATCGTGCCCCTTCCCCTGATCTGCACCTGCGCAATACCCGGGACAGAGGAAGAGCGCTGACCACGCCCTTCCCTGCCGGAGATCGAGGGCGGCGATCACCCGTTCTGGATGTTCGGGTTGAACTGGTAGTTCACGCGGGGGAGAACGTAGCGCAGGCGCTTCGCCCAGATCTCTGCCTGCTGTCTGGTTGAAACGCCGTTGGCGCGTCCATCCTCGGGGAAAACGTCCACGAGAAACCGTTTGCGTACCATAATCCGGTAGCGTGTTTTGCCGAAAGGCTCGATGCGCACGTCCTCCTCCTTCAGGTCCTGTATGGAGAGTATGGGCACCAGGCGTTCATTAATCCGATCCACACGTGCCTCGATGCTGGGATCGGAGCCTCTGGTACGGATGCGCATCAGGAACTCGCCCCCCACAGCCACAATGCCGGGAGCCTCCTCCTGTGCCCCCACAGTTCCAATGCCTCCAAGGCAGAGCACTACTGCCAGAACACGAAACCAGAGTTTCATCTTTCCTCCTTCACCACCACAAAGTCATGTGTCGCGCACAGGCATGTCTCTGAAACGCAGCACGCACGCATGCTCCGTGCAGCACACAGGCAGGATGATGTTGCGTATCTCCGCCCCGTTTTCCTCTGTGTCACCTGTCAGCGCAGATGATCTAAACACCAGAAAAGGCCTTCCCCGTAATACGGGGAAGGCCCCTTGACCGAACATTCGTGACGCGTCAGATCAGTCAACCCGGCGGTAGGTGTAACGCCTCCACCGATTGCCTACCTCGGTCAGGATGACCCCGCGAGGCACCCGGCTTACTTCATAGCGCTTGCCGTCCTGCTCAATACGGTCATGCCGGTAAATACCGCGCAGGGTCGATACGCGCCCACTGGTCTGGATTACCCGGGTCGTTACCCGGCCATTACGGTCCACTGTCATTTCAACCCGGCAGTTCTGCTCCTCGTTGTATGCCTCGAACGTACCGACCAGCCAGGCCGGCGGGCGTCCAAAATCCCCTTCCTCCTCTCCCCATGGGAGCGCGTTCCCACGCGTCAGCAGGATCCGATGGGAGCGATCCCCGACTTCGGTCAGCACCATACCGTCTCCGGACCGCTCGACATCGAAGACGCGACTGCCCAGCTCAATCCGGCCGTTGCGCCACTGCCCGCTCTGCCGGGTGACGCGCCCGCTGATCTCCGTCAACCGGGCGGTGACCCGGCCATTGCTGCTGAGGGTCAGCTCGACGTCATTCTGATACTTCCGGTTGTAACCCCGGAAAGTCCCCAACGCCCAGACGGGTGGCCGCCGATAGTAGAGTTCGTCGCCGTGATCGCCACGAGCTGGCAGTTCCCCGTAACCGCCTTCTCCGGAGATCCGACTCAGGTTCATCCAGTTGGCAGGGTCGTTCTCCTGCACGATCCGGATCCCCCGGAAGATCTGCTCCACGCGGTACGTATTGTTGTCCACCGTAATACGTTCTCCCCGGAAGCCCCCTTCGGCGCGTGACGTATTTCCCCGCTCATCTGTGGTGCGCACACGCACCTCCCCGCGATCCGTGATGGTTACCTCCACATGGTTCCGGTATTTGCGGTTCACACCACGAAAGGTGCCCACGGCCCACACCGGTGGCCGATCCTGAAAGGCCGGGAGCAGACTTTTCGCACAGGCCGGCATTCCCACGGCAAGCATCAGTATCATCAGGAACCACGCCCGGGAGCACCATCCGGTTGTGCATCGATCACAACGGTATCGCATGCTATTCTTCACTCCTCCAGCACATTCTGCCATTCTGTAACGTGACATACCGTGGAACGTGATGCACCAATTTCTATATGACAGGCGAACGGGGTGCAGGCCTATGATCTCTGCACCCCGTGTGCGGTCTCCGTCGATTCTGCTGCTGTCTAATCTGTGTCGAACACCAGGGTATTGGTGGCCTCATCATAGCGAGCTTTCATGCGGGAAACGACCTCATAGAACTGTGCCGGTGCCATCAGCTCTCCATTGATCATTTGCAGGGGACGACCTATCTGTCGCCGGGAACCATCGCCAAGTACCACGATGCGGCTGCCTACCGTTGCACGCACCCGGCGATCCCCGTCGATGACCTGCAGGGTGCGTGTGCTCTCTGTGTACCGGCTCTGGTAGCCCATGGCATCCAGCATCGGACGTACGGGCAACATCCATGTGTCCCCTGCACGGAAGGGCTTATTTCGGGAGCCGAAGATCACATTCCGCTCTCGGACCATCACACCGAACTCCACGTCAGAGTCTTCTCTGGTGGGAGTCAGAGGTGCGCGATCCTCGTCCGGGATCTCATCCTCGTTCAATGGCCGGAAGCGCAACGGCTTTTCCAGACGCAGACCGATTTCGGTACCGGGCTTCAGCTGAACGTCCCGCGCCTCCTGAGGGCCCCGGAGGATCTGGCCAGCCCCCAGCCCGGCCAGCCCCCCCAGCAGCAGGTTCTCGATGGTGATCCGCCCGCGGTTGCCGAGGATCGAGAACAACGCGCCCGCAGCTGCACCATAGCCTACGTACTTCCAGTGCTCGCGTTTGCGCCCGGGCCTAGCTACGATCCGACCGTCTTCCTGCGTTTCCACGCTTTTCTCGTCCAACGGGATCAGCGAGGTTACAACCTCATAAGAATCGCCGTTGGGCATGCGCAGGCGCTGAAATTCGATGTCCAGAATGCCGGGCGTCTTGTTGTCGCGTTTCGGAGTCGCTTCCACCACCACGCCCTCCAGTCGGGTCCCCTGTGGCAGGCCCAGATAGGTAGTCCGTTCGGAAGTCCGAACCACAGCTGTGAAACGGTCTCCCTTGCGGGACTTGTTGGAGGATAACGGGGTTTCCAGCAGAACCGGCAGCACGGTCCCCTCCTCCAGAACGACCTGACGCGGGCGATCTTGCTGCGCAGCGTCTGCCCTCGCTACCACCCCAGTCAATGCCCCGCACAGCACGGGTGCGAGCATCCATCGGGCCATTGCAACGGAAAAGATATTCTGCATCGGTCAACCTCCCCTGTGTGTTGGGCTCACACGGCGCACGCCTGTTCCCCGGTAGCCCTCAGTGCACGCGCCACCTGTTTCTGGACGCAGGCCACGTGCTGCAGAGTTCCCGGGAGGAAGACGGCCTTCACGCATGACGGCAGAGGAAATTCCACTCTCGAGCGTGAAACCTGAGGCAGTCCTCTCAGGAGACATCCCGGCATGCCCATTCGCATTCACGAACTCAATCATGTCGCAATCCATGTCCGTGACCTGGACGCGTCCATGCACTTTTACGAGCACGTTCTGGGGTTACCTCGCATTCCCCGTCCTGCCTTCGATTTTCCCGGCGCATGGTATGCACTGGGGGATCAGGAGTTGCATTTGATTCACGACCCGTCTCTGCAGCAGGCCGAACGTCGCCACCATCACTTCGCGCTCCGCATTGACGACCCTTTTGCTGCCAGAGCCGAACTGGAAGCTCGTGGAGTTACCGGTTTCCGGGGTCCGGCTCCCCGACCGGATGGCGCGATGCAACTCTTCTTCACAGACCCGGACGGCTACCTGATTGAGATGTACTCTGCTCCTCCAGAACCGGGGCGCTGACCGATCTCACGCAGGGCCGCCTACATGGACGGGGTAAACCCCATGACGATATCGAAGCGTGCTGTCAGTTCTCCTATACGGGATCCGGGCAATGGTGTGAACGATACAATGACTGACTCCCGTTGTTTCGGATCCCGGATACTACGCAGAATGCCGTCTCGTTCATTGCGTGGTTCCCCCCGGACGTAGCACTGCGTGGTGAACTTCTCATGGCCCTTGATTTTGACCGCCACATGGATATGCGGCGTGCGCCCGGGATAGGGCACTGGCTTGATGGTCCGGAACAGGTACTCACCGGATGCACCGGTAGTGAACCGGCCGAACCCCTGGAAATTGCGATCACGGCGGCCCTGGTTCTGACGGTTGGCCCCGCTGGAGTGGATGTAGGATCCTTCATTGTCTACCTGCCAGATCTCAACGACTGCCCCACGGATCGGGTCGCCCTTCGCATCCAGCACACGTCCACTCAGATAGGTAACCACCCCGACGGCCGGAGTCAGGTTGTCGTTGATGATCAGCAGGTCATTGTCTGTGTCCAGTGGCAACCGGTCCGGGTAGAACGGTCCCTCGGTCTGCGCGGGTGTGCGTACCAGCTCATCGGCAAAAGCCTGTGCCGTCACGCACATCAGGACTCCGGAAGCCATCTGTGTCAGAAAACGGCGGCGAGAATGCCCCTCGTGACGTAGTGCCTGCATTGCGTTATCACCTCCTGCAACTATGCTTCTCTTAACCGCTCCCGCAACGCTCCGGTAAGCGAGATCACCTGTACAGACATTCGCCCCTGCCGGGTGGCAACATGTAGCAGGCATCGGCCGGTTTCCAAATACTTACCGGTCAGAAATAACGGGAGGGTGCAGTTGACAGAGCCAGCAGCTTGCTCGCGCACCGACCGGTCAGCCGCTCAATAGCAGGGAGCCAGATCCAGTTCCAGGCCTGTGGCTCTCGCACATTGCGTGCTGAACTCAGCTCCCTGCACGGGTCCCATGTCACGACATCACCGGTGATCAGGGAATGCGAGCCAGCCGGCGCAATCGATCCAAATCGAAGTTGCGCGGGTCGGTCTTACGCCCTGCAGGCCGGGCTACTGTAGCGTGAGAGACAATGCGCTCATCGGGAATGACGTACCGGGAACGTACAAACCGGATGATCCCGGCTACCGCCTGCATCTGCACCTCCGGGTAAGGGTCCACTCCGTCGTTACGATTGACCATCTCGATCCCGACACTGTAGTCATTGACGGCCGGTTTCCCATCCAGCTCTGACGGTCCAGCATGCCACGCGCGCTTCTCCACAGGGACCATCTGGATCACCTGCCCCTCTTTGCCCACAATGAAGTGGGCCGAGACCCGCTTTGCCGGGTCCAGAAAGATGTTGATGGTTCCCTGCACTGTTGGCTCCACTGTCGCGTGCAACACCACACAGTTGACCGTAACGCCTTCCGGCCGGTCGTCGTAGTTGGGCGAAGGGATGTAGGGGTAGGGCATGGGGAGAGGATCCTCCCGGGGCCCGACTCCGGGGCGCAGGGTCAGCAGCACGCCAGCAATGCCCGGTACGATGACCCATCTCAGGAAGCGACGCCATCGGGAGCGCCTGCGCGTGCGCTGGATATCGCCAGGAGACGCTGGAAATTCAACGGACATAGTCTGCGAAAACAATGCGGCTCATGGTGCTATCTTCGACCCGGCGCAACACAACAATCTGTCACGTTCGACCTCTTCCTAGATTCTCACGGCCATTCCTGCTCTATCTGGTAGAACATCGGGATCTGTTGCTTTGCTTCCTTTCCTGAGGACAACACGGGCAGAGTCCTGCAAGCGGTCGCGGAATACTTGCATTGTGCGGTGCCTGCCTGCGGCACCTGCTGCGCGTCGCACAGGTGTACTGGAGAACACACCTGTTGAAGGGAAACGGAGGTCAGATAGCAACACATGCGTGTACGTCCTGCTGTACTCAAAGGGATCTGGAGCCTGATCTGGGTGCTGATCACTGCCGCGTCCGGGGCACAGAACCTGGTTGTGGGAGAGTATTTCTTCCGAACCGCACAGGAGTTCACTCCGGACGGCAGGAGCGTCGGGCCGTTCGCCACTACCTCCGGTGTGAGCCGTTTCTGCGGCATGGCCTTCGATCACGCGGGCAATCTCTACGTTGCAGGCGTGCAGACACAGAACATCCGGCTTTTCTGCGCCAACGGTCGTGATCAGGGCAACTTCCTGACCGGGCTGAACATTCCACTGGACGTCGCACTGGACGCTCAGGGCAATGTGTACGTCAGCTGTGCAGGGGACAATACGATCCAGCGCTACTCCCCTCAGGGAGACTATCTGGGCGTATTCGCCGTTGTTCCCACACCGGACTCGCTGGCTTTCGATCGCGCGGGCAATCTCTATGTATCCAGCTACGGTACACACTCGGTATACCGCATTTCAGCAGATGGACGGGAGCACAGAATTTTCGCTCACGTGCACACGCCTGCCGGGCTCGCTCTGGACCCGGACGGTTACCTGTATGTGGCCAGTGCCGCCAGAAATCAGATTCGCCGCATCGCGCCGGATGGCACGGATCTGGGTGTGTTTGCCTCCACTGGCATTCAGGACCCACGTGGCATCGCCATTGGCCCTGATGGATGCCTGTATGTGGCCAACTACGGTTACGGGAGGGGTTCGACAGTACGCCGGTTTTCACCCGGTGGCACGGATCTCGGGGACTTTGCAAGGGGGTTGCATGCTCCGGTGGATCTGGCTTTTCGGCCCGGTGCAGGGTTGCACTTCTCGCTGTCCGGCCGGATCGTTCTGCAGGAGAGCCAGTCTTCTGCCGACGTACCGATCACTTTTGTGTTTCGCCCTCTGTTCGGCTGCTCTGTGTTCACCCGTGTCGTGACACCGGCCCCGGACGGCCGTTTTTACATAGCGCATATTCCCTTCGGGCGTTACGATGTCGCGGCCAAGGGTGTGAAGTGGTTGCGCCATACCCTGCCGATCGATCTGATGCAGAATGTGCATGACCGCCTGTTCTACCTGCATGCGGGCGATGCTGATGGCAACAATCGCATCGACATGCAGGACTTCTACATGCTGCTGCGTGCTTTCGACTCCGGGCCCGGTGCGCCTCACTGGGACCCTCTCGCGGATTTCAACTGCGACGGTGCTGTCGATGTGCTGGATCTGGATCTGTTGATCCGCAATTTTGACATGGCAGGCGATCCCTAGCCTGACGGCAACGCGCACAGACGTGCGGAGCTTACGTCCCTTTCACCGGGCCATCTATGTTCGGTTTTGCATCTCACTTCCTTCCTTCTGCAGAAGGAAGGATTTTTCGTTTGACAGAATAAAAATAAGCTAACGAAAAAGCCTTCAACGGTATGGGATCCACCCGTTCTGTTGCCGGTTCGGGGCGGAACCGGGCTCCCCTGGCGACACACGGATCGAACCATTTCTTCGCTCTATACCGTAACCCAATTTGTGGGCGTAACGGCGCGCCCACAACCAGATACGTGTCGCATCTGCGGTGAAAGCAGGCGTAGCAACAGCATGACAGGGCACTGCAGCAGAGGAGCAACCCGGGCATGAGCGATATCTCTTTCTCGACGGCGCTGGACACTCTGAAGGAACATCTGGTTGGTTACGATGACTGTATCGACCAGTTCAAGCTGGCCCTGCTTACTGGCCAGCACATGCTGCTGGTTGGCAAACCGGGTCGGGGCAAGTCTTACCCCGCCCGGTTGTTCGTTGGTGCGATCCGCAACGCACGCGTCTTTCGCACGCAGATCACCGCTTACACCATGCCAGACCATCTGGTCGGTGCCCCGATCCCCAGCACGTACTTGCAGGAAGGGCGTCAGATCTACAACACGGAACATGGGATCCTGCAGTGTGATCTGGCACTGCTGGAGGAGTTTTCCGATGGGCCAGTCGCGCTGGCCCGCAGTCTGAACACTATCCTGTACGAGCGCTTGTTCGAGGTAAAAGACCAGGACCCGCTTCCTGCCGACCTGCACACCGCCATCCTGACGGCCAATCAAGCGCCACAGGGAGAAGAGTGGAAAGCGGTATGGAGCCGTATCGCCTTCCGTTTCACCCCGCCGGAAGTAACATCCCCCTGGGGCCGCTTCCAGACCGCTCGCGTCTATCTGCATACGCAAGGACACCCTCCACGCATGGCCCTGGTCGATATGGATCAGGTGCGTGAGCTCTCCCAGATCCGCGCACGCATGGAAGTCCCACCGGGAGTTCTGCTGGTGGAGTCCTGGATTTCGGGCGAGTTCCACCGTCGGTGTCAGGAGGATCCGCATCTGGGCCGTTCCGGTTTATTCTCCTCGGATCTACGTCGGGAGAACCTCTTTCTGGACGTGATCCGGGCCGGTGCCACCCTGGAGGGCCGGCAACGTGCGGACTACACACATGTGCGTCGCTACCTGCGTTTTGCGCTCCCTCTGGGAGATGACCCGGACGGGATCGCGGCCCATGCCATCCTGAACGATGTGCTGGATACCGTGCTACCGCGACGGATCACCCGGGAGGAACTGGCCGTTTATGACGCGCTCGGGGATCTGGCTCAGCAGATCCTGGAGTACCAGCGACGAGGAAGAAGCCGTGACGGAGAGTTTCGCCTGCGCCTGCCGGGCACCCCGACGATCTTTGCAGCACGACGTGAACTGCTGGGACATCTGGGGCGTGTACGGGGCATCGCAGGCACTGCGTATCTGGTGGATGTCCTGCGACAGGCCGTAGCCTCCCTGAACGGAGACGACGAATGAGCGCCGAACGCGTTCCTTCGGGCCCCGCAGGCGAAGAAGCCAGCACGTCACAACTGCGCATCACGGACGGCGCACCGAAGCCGTTGCCACAGTGGATCCGCGTCCTGCAGAGCTTGCTGGACCTCCTGTGCGCGTGGTTGGCCCTTCTCAACAGCGCAATGCCGTTCTCCCGACGGTCCGGGAGGCTCCGCCCATGGCACCTGCGCATCGGCCGAAGGTCTGCGCCTCTCCCTCCTGCGGAAGTAGACCGCCTGCTGCAGCGCCACCGAGACCTGAAAGATATCGAGAAGATCGCCGCCATTGCGGGCGCGTTCCGGATGCCCGAGAGCGACTTTTTTGCAGATCCTCAACAGGTAGAACGATTGATCCGACGGATCCTGGAAGAGAACCCTCCGTGGCTCTACCTGTCTCGCGTCCTGTCCGGTGGTGAGCAGGGCAACGAGGCGCACAGTCAGGAGTTCCTCTGGCGTGAGCAGGAAGTGCGTGAGATGCAGGAAGTGACGCTCTTCATTCCAGATGACACGTGGCGGGATCAACCGCTAGCATCACGCACGTTACGCCCGGCGGTACGCCTCTCTGAAGTCTGGCAGGCGCGGTTGCTCGAGCAGGTGCTTCCCCCGCAGGTGCTGGTGGATCGGGTCAGTCGACATGAGGTGATGATCCCGAACCGCCAGACGACGCGCCAGCGGTTGGAATTCAAGGCCGAGAAGCGCCGGGTGGAAGTGCTGGTGCGCCGCTCCGTACCCGTTCCTATCGACATTGAGGGGGGCAGCGGTAAGGGAGGGCAGTTGCTGTACATTCTGCTGGACTACAGTGCCTCCATGCAGGGAAAAAGCGCAACGCTGGCTCTGGCAGTGATCGCAGCAGTCCTGCGGGCCAACATGGGACAGGCACAGACCCGCTATCTCTTCCGGCGCTACGCAAGCTGGGAAGAGATCTGGCCACGTATTGTGGAGCCACCGGTTCAGGCCTGCACACTGGCTGAGAAGGACGCCCTGCTGGACACCATCTTCGCCACCAATTTCAACGGGGGTGCCACCCATGTGAACGATGCCCTGCAGGTCGCCATTCAGGATATCGAAAACCTGCGCCGGGAAGAACATCTGGACGCGATGTTGTTGCTTGTCACCGACGGCAAGGCGGCGATCATGGAAGGTACTCAACGCCGCTTGCAAGCAGCACAGGTGACCATGCACACGGTCATGGTCACTCCAGAGGCCAATCCAGAACTGGCCGGGATCTCCAGCAGTTTCACCATCATGGATTTCCAGACGGGCAGCTCCCTCTCAACACCAACCGGAGTGAGTGTGCCAGAGCAGTCCCGCCACGCTTCTATCTGAGCAATCCGCTATTCAACCCCGAGCAGCTCCACTTCAAAGTAGAGGGTTGAGTTGCCCGGTATCGGTCCGTAGTCATTCGGGCCATACCCGAGATCCGGAGGCACGATGAGCCGACGCTTGCCTCCCACGCGCATGGTTGCCACTCCCTCGTCCCATCCGGGTATCACCTGTCCCTCACCGATCCGGAACCGGAAGGGCTTCCCCCGGTCCAGCGAGCTGTCGAATTTGGTGCCGTCCGCAAAGGTACCGACGTAGTGCACTGTCACTGTCTGGCCCTTCCGGGGCATATCTCCCTTACCGATCACAATGTCTTCGTACTGCAACCCTGTCGGGGTTCTAACGCGCGGGTTGCCTGCCGTGCCCTGTACCGAACGCTTCTTCTCCTGATCATCACTCTTTTGCCCATCGGAAGATGGGCTCGTCTCTACAGGTGATTTTCCCGGAGACAGGGTCCCTGTGTCCGAAGTGCGCGCTTCCAGTTGCTCCCCCTGCACTGAGCGGTTGTCCGCACCTCCGGTGCAACCACAGACTCCGTTCAACGCCAGCACCACCGTGACAAAAGTTGCAGAATGTTTCCAGGCCACTGTTGTGTCCCACTCCCCCTGTACATGGTTACCGCCCCGGCAGTATACCCGATCGTCCCCCGTCTGCAGGAAGAGCAGGCATGCTCCTGTGATCTCCGGTGTGCAACAGAGGTCACGAATGATACTGCAGGTACCCCAGAACCGCGTAGGGGTCAACGCGGGGGGTCTTGCTCCTGTTCGTCGTCAGGTAGCCAATGAATCTGCCGCGTAGCAGAAGGCGTGGCGGTCTTGATGCTACCGGATTGAACGCACTGGTACTCGAGACACTGCTTCCGTACTTGCCAAATCGGTTGAGTATGCTTTTGTCGCTGAACCGACTGCCATAAGTACCAAACTCATTGGCAATTGACTCGCGATCAAACCGGTTGGTACTGATTTTGCCCAGTATCTCCCCATCGTCAGCAATGATTGTCGCGTCCCTCACATCCTCGGGATCGAGAACCTGTTGCAACGCCCGGACTAGCAGATCGGTTACCCAGATATCCAGCCGCTCGTACTCCTCGGCACTGAGCTTCTTGAGACCGAACGCCTCCTTCTGTCCCTCCTTGAGGATCGCAAGAATGCCCGCGCCTTTCTCAACTCTGTCAGCATCCTGTGCAGCCAGTCGCGTAGCCAGCAGCATACCAAGAGCGAGAACACACAGAGCACTGCCGATCGTAGCATGCTTTCTTTGCATCGCAGTTCCTTTCTCGAAGCCAGATCGAAGCCGGTCGATTTCCTGTGATGATCAGGTAAGCGCAACGCGTGTCCCGACACCATACGCCCTATGGATCGCGACACACGTTTATTACTTTAGCATATTTATTACACGTTCTACATTAATAGAAGTTGTAGTGTTTCCGATCGCATGGACTTCACAGGAGCAGGCCGGGGATCCCTGCGCGAGAGATATGAAGTGCGTGCAGGCTGTAATCAGGAGAAGAAGCCCGGCAGACGTCGCCTGGATCCTGACGTACTTTTCAGATCCGGGCTAACAGAGCGCAGGCACTGACAGTACCGGACAGTATCCTGATGGCAGCTTCTGCCTTCTCAACTCCACACAACCAGAAGTTGATTTTTCCACGCAGCTGTGGTAAACTTTGCTACAAGCATACTGCCTCTGTGGCGCAGCGGTAGCGCAACTGTCTTGTAAACAGTAGGTCGTCGGTTCGAATCCGACCGGAGGCTTCCTCCGCACCACAGCATGCCGGCATAATATTCCGGTAACCTACCTTACTTGCGATAGATAAGCTGCACGAAGAAAGAGGTACTGCCTGCCAATCCGGCTTGCGCCGAGTAGCCCGTTGTGCGCCCCAGGCCGTTCGTTACACCCAGGTCCAGACTGACCTGCCCCCTGTAAGGGAATGGAGTGTACCGGATGCCAAATCCCCAGACTTCCTGCCGACGGCGCAGCCCCGTGTCCGTGCGAAACCCGTTTTCGCCAGCGATGGCTCCCTGCAGTTCGCCGAACATCTCCCAGTCCGGGTTGAACCGGTAGTGAACCCCGCCTCCGAGTGTCACCATGACCCGCTCCCCCAGAACCGCTTTCGGGTTGAAAACCAGCAACGTACGTCCACCTAGCTGGTAGGTCAGAATTGGCTGGAGCGTTCCTGCAACCGCACGGCGCAATGCAGTATGCGGAAACAACACGCCCCCGAGCAGAGCAAACTGCCAGTCTTCCCGGAGTACCGGACGCCATTTGACAGCAAGCTCTGCCTCATGCCCCCCGCGACGAATGGGCACCGCGCTGGCCGTGAAGAGCCGTCTGTCGGCGAAGGTTGCCCGGGCCAGAAACGCCAGATCTCGACCGATGCCAATCAGAGCGCCGGGTCCGTAGTATGTTGTGCCCTCCTTGCCAGCAGAGGCCCGGATATCGAAATGGTACACTCCCTGCCGCAACGGGGGTATCTCTGCAGTTTCCAGATTGAGCAGGGAGTAAACCGGCACGGTGACAGGTTCCTCCTCCTGCGCAAGTGCGGGCAACCGGAGCCCCACGACAGGTAGCGCGAGACACACCAGCAGTCGGGAAAAACGCTTCAACAACGCACACCCTCCTTCCATAGAAATCAGCCGGATCCGGCGACGTAAAACCTGTTCTATGCAGCCATTGTAGCGCACGCAACGCCCGTACTGGAATACAGTAACCGCCGACGCCAAGGTATAATAGGCCACCCTCAGCAATATCCTTCAAGGGAGAGCTAGCATGCGCACCTGCCGCAACGCCCTTACACTTTCCATCGTTCTGGTCCTGGCCACATCTTTCGCGGTTGCCCAGCGTGATCAAAGCGAACGGCCGAAGAAAGAGTACCCCGCGCAGGCATCCGTCGCCACCAAACAGGCCTTCGGGACCATTTCTCCCGCCTCTCCAGAGGTCGCCAGTGCTATTGAAGCGACGGATCTGGCTGCTCTCCGGAAGAAAATCGGCAAAAGGGCCGCATTCAAGGGAAAGGTCGTCAAAGTGTACACCTCGCGCAGTAACAGCATCGTGATCCTGAACTTCGCCCGGAACTACAAGGAAGCTGCTGTCGCTGTGCTCAAGCCAGAGCACTACGCCCGATTTCCCAGTATGGAGACGCTGAAAGATCAGAACGTACTGGTGACTGGGAAGGTCGTCACCTATGAGGACCGTCCGGAGATCGAACTGGTGCGCCCGGACCAGGTTCGCATCATTCGATAACGCGCATAGCCGGTCCCGGCATAGACCGGTAAGGCGCGCTTGAGAGGGCATCTGGTCATCGCAGGCACTGGATCCAGCGAAGGAAAGTACTCGATGCGCACAGAACAATAGATCAGCGAGAAGGGAAGCGATATCATGCGCGTTGAGGACATGCCGAACACCACGCAACCGGGAACAGATCCGCTACAGCACCGGTACACGTTGCGCGAACAGTCTCTGCGCGCCCTCTCGAACGCTCTGTATTGCCTGCCAATCGAGTGGACGCAATGGATGCATATGGCTGTGGCAGCAACGACCCGGGAAGAGTGTCAGAACGTAGTTGCCAGTCTGCAACAAGCCATGGGGCCCGGGGCGGACGCTTATGCTACTTTGCTGCGCATCGCGCACCTGCTGCGGCAAGCCAGAGACTGGCAGCCTGCGATCCGCATGGCCGAGATAGCCCGGGAACAGGAGCCCTGCCGAACAGAAGCCTATGAGGCCCTGATGATGATCGCCATGGAAGCCAGAGACTATCGGCGCGCCGTCACAGTGTGTCGGGAGTTACTCGCACTGGCCCCGTATCACCTGCTAGCGCATGATATTCTGGGCACAGCTTACATCCAGATGGACAACACCGATGCTGCTATCCGCGCTACTGACGCGTTGATCCGCCTGGACCCGGACTCGCCCGCGCATCACTTCAAGAAAGCTCTCATCTGTCAGCACAAAGGGGAAATCGCCCTGGCTGTACACGAGTTCCATGAGACAATCCGCCTCGATACCGGGGGCACGTATGCCAGAGCAGCTAGCGAGGCATTGGAAGCGCTGGACCTCTTCCAGCTGGATCAGATCGTGGCTCTGGCCACTGCGGACCGCGTTTTCCGCATGCATCTGGAACGCTCTCCCATCGAGGCGGTGCTCCACCGGGGATACGCCCTGAGCGAGAGAGGATACCGGATGTTGCGGGAGATCGCGATTCAGCTCTTGCCGGAGCTACCGACACCTCCGATGCCTCTGATGTACAACTGACGCTCCGTATCTGCCATGCAATCGCCTGCTACCTGCCCCGCTCTAACCCGCATTCGACAGTACCTGCAGATGGCTCGTGACCGCCAGTGCACCCTGATCATGGGCGTTCTCAATGTCACCCCGGACTCCTTCTCTGACGGCGGGCTCTTCTTCCAGGTAGACGCGGCCGTTGCGCACGCCGAGCGCATGGTCGCGGAGGGCGCACACATCATCGACGTCGGCGGCGAGTCCACCCGCCCTGCAACCTTCACATCCCTCCAGCCGCTGGATCCGGATGAGGAGCGGCGCAGAATCTTACCGGTCATTGCCCGTATCCGCGAGCGCCTGCCAGAAGTACCGGTATCTGTGGACACATACAAAGCGGCAGTAGCCCGTGACGCCGTGGCAGCAGGAGCCGTGCTGGTCAACGACATCAGCGCGCTGCGCGCGGACCCGGAAATGGCAACGACTGTCGCGGCGCTACAGGTACCGGTCTGCCTGATGCATATGCCTGGCCTGCCCAAGGCAATCCCGGCAGACCCGGGATATACCGACGTTGTTGCGGAGGTTGTCGCCCATCTGAAAGAACGTGCAGAGGCAGCACAGGCAGCTGGCATTGCCCCGCAGGACATCCTTGTGGACCCGGGCATTGGTTTCGGTAAATCTGTCTCCGACAATCTGGCCCTCCTGCGCCGCCTGCCAGAGATCGCTGCGCTCGGCTACCCGGTGTTGATTGGCACCTCGCGCAAGTCCATGATCGGTAAGGTCCTCGGGGATCTGCCTCCAGAAGACCGGTTGGAAGGTACCGCAGCGACTGTAGCCCTGTCCATTGCGTACGGCGCTACAATGGTGCGCGTTCACGATGTGCGCGCGATGGCCCGCGTGGCCCGAATGACAGATGCGATCGTGCGAGGGTGGCCATGACGTTTTTGTTCCAAGCCTCGTTGCCGCAGGTCCGGGCTCGACTGGTGGAAGTGTTCTCCTCGATCCAGGGCGAGGGGGTTCTGGTTGGCCATCGGCAGATCTTCGTACGCACCTACGGGTGCAACCTGCGGTGCACGTATTGCGATAGCCCGGAGACGCTCAAAGAGTCGGGGGCTCCCCGCTTCTGCCGGGTGGAACAGGTGCCCGGTACCGGCCAGTTCTTGCCGGTGCCCAATCCCGTGGACGCAGACACGCTGACCGGGCTCCTGCAACAGTACCTGAGTGAACCCCACCACTCTGTTTCCGTCACCGGAGGGGAGCCCCTTCTGCAGGCGCGGTTCCTGGCTGCATGGCTCCCTGCTGTACGCGCGATGGGCCTCCGAACGTTCCTGGAGACAAACGGGTTGTTGCCCGAACACTTGCAACGTGTGATCGATTGGATTGACGTCGTATCCATGGACTTCAAAGCGCCCTCCGCGATCGGAATGGATCTGGAGTCCGTTCGCGAGAGGCACCGGAGGTTTCTGGAAATCGCCCGAACCACCTCCGTGTACGTCAAAATGGTCGTAACGCCTGGCACAACGGACATGGAGGTGGATGCAGCAATCGACCTGATTGCCTCCGTGGATGCCGCGATCCCCCTGATTCTACAACCCGTGACTCCGTTTGGACACGAGCGCATCCCCGTGCCTCCGGCACGCCTGATCGCCCTGCAGGCCCGCGCGAACAGGCAATTGAAGGAAGTACGTGTCATTCCACAGACACACAAAGTGATGCACCTGCTGTGACACGACGATCGTGCCCCCGGTACTCCCCGAAACCCGGATCCTGCCCCCTCCGTATCACCTGCGAAGATGAAGCGACTGCAGCGCAAAATCGAGATGACGCTCACACTGAGCGTGGCCGCGATCCTGCTCCCCATCTTTCTCCTGGTCTATCAGGGCAGAATGGTAACGACGTCGGCCGGGGAGGCCACGCGGCGCAGCGCGGCGGAAGTCTTCTGGCATTTTCACACGGGCTGCGGCCTTTTTCTGATCCTGCTTCTGCTCGCTCCCCCGTTGCTGCGCAGGCGTCTCGGCGGGGATCCCTTTCTGATGCCCATTGCCTTGCTGCTCTCCGGACTCGGCGTCGCAACCCTGTTCAGTATCAAGGATCCCCTGCGCGATGCGCCGGCCTACCTGCATCATCTCATCGGCATCGCACTGTCGCTTCCCGGCATGGTTTTCTGTGCGCTGCTCCGTCCCGGGGCACGGCAACAACTTCGCCGCTACGCGTACCTCTGGGCACTGGGCGCACTGGGTCTGGTAGCTGGCCTGGCGTTGTTCGGCACCGGCCCCGAAGGAGTGCGATTGAGTCTGTTTCGCGCTTTCCAGCCCATCGAGTTTATCAAACTACTTCTGATCCTGTTTCTGGCCGGGTATCTGAGCGACCGCGCTGCCACCCTGAACGATGCCAGCACACGGTGGCATGTCCCCATTCTGGCCGGTATCTGGCGTCGTGACGGCCGTCCAGCTCTCTCACTGACGGTGCCACGTGCCACGGACCTCGGTCCCCTGCTGGTCATGTGGATGATCGCCCTGATCCTGCTAATAGTTATCCGCGACCTGGGACCGGGGGCATTGCTCCTTGCTGTTTTTGCCGTCATGCTCTACATGGCCACCGGACGTGGCATGTTCTTGATAGCAGGCATTGCACTGCTGATCACGGCAGGCATCCTGGCCTACTATACAGGAGCAGGTGTCCTGCCGACACGCGTGGACATGTGGTTGCACCCGTTTGATAACCCGCACCCGAACGGCGCACAGCTGGGTCAGGCGTTGTGGGCCCTCGCTACCGGAGGTGTCCCGGGTAGCGGGCTCGGTCTGGGAATGCCGGGCGCAATCCCGCGCGCAGGGTCGGATATGGTTTTCATCAGCTGGGCTGAGGAGACGGGACTGGCAGGCGCATGGCTCGTCATGATCCTGTTTGTCGTGCTGGTCTGGCGTGGCATGCGGATCGCCCTGCAGGCACACACGGAATTTGACCGGATGCTCGCTTCCGGTCTGACCTGTCTGCTGGGCCTGCAGGCCCTGATGATCCTCGGAGGCGTCACGGGAGCCATCCCCCTCACCGGGCTCTCGTTGCCTTTCATGTCCTACGGCAACAGCGCCCTGATCGCCAGTTTTCTCATCATCGGCCTGTTGCGCGGTATCTCCGCCACACCGGACAACCAGACCGCTCTGCCCGTGCGTCCGGAACGTGTACAGGCGGCGCAGCGCTTCACGATCGGCTTTGCTCTGCTGCTGTTATTCGGTATCGGGGTAGCCCGCGTTACTGCCGTACAGTGGTGGCGCTCGGAAGGCATCGCCACGCGCACACTCCACACGCCGGATCAGGACGGTATCACGCGCCCGCACGTGAATCCGCGCCTGATGGTTATCGCTCGCTCCATCGTCCGTGGCAGCATTTACGACCGGCAGGGGCGCGTACTTGCCACCTCACGGCCGGAAGAGATCCGGCAACTCCTGCCCCCCGGGCAGGCACGGCAGTGGATTGCCGGACAGCGACGGCTCTACCCTCTCGGGCCTGCCTGCGCGCATCTGATTGGCTACGTAGACCCCCTGGTCGGCGGACCTACCGGACTGGAGCGTACCTACAATACGCAGTTACGTGGATTTGAGACGTACGGGCAATTGCTGTCAGACTACCGCAGGAGGCATTCCCTGTTCTACCGGCCCAGAAAGGCTCATGACCTGTATCTTACCCTCGACGCCGCCAGGCAACAGGCCATCTATCGTCTGCTTGTGCGGGAAGTCGGCCAGTTGAAAGACCGCCGCGATCCGACACGTCGCAAAGAGCGTGCGGCGCTGGTGATGCTCACCCCGGGAACCGGGGAGATCCGCGTCGCGGTGTCGCTCCCTTCCTTCGATCCCAACGCGCTGACCCCCGGCTACCTGCGTCAGGTTCTCGCCGCGCCTGACTCTCAGGATCGTGCGCTCCTGCTCAATCGCGTCGTGCAGGGGTGGTATCCCCCGGGTTCCACCTTTAAGATCGCTACTGCGGCCTGTGCGCTGGACCTGCTGCCCGACGCCGAGCGATTTGCTGTGGTCTGCAACCGGGTCGCTCCACCGATTCGCTGGCAGGCCGGCGGACGCACTTACGTCCGACGCAATACACGCGATGACCCCGGTGACCCTGGCTTCGGTCGTCTTACGCTGGCCCCTGCATTCCGTGTCTCCTCCAACATCTACTTCGCGTACCTGGCTGTGCACATTGGCGCAGAACGTTATCGCGCCTACCTGATAGAGCGATGCGGGTTTCAACGCGTTCCCGCGCCAGAAGCGTTTCATGCCGACCTGCCGGATATCGGCTACGGTCAGGGACGGATGCTGGTCTCGCCTCTAGAGATGGCACAACTGGCAGCAACCGTCGTCGATGGGGGATGGCGCCGCACACCGCGTCTGGTTGCCTATCTGCATGACCGCGCCAGGCAACAGCGCATTGTGCCTGCCAGCACTCCTCCGTACCGCATGATGCGACCGGAAACGGCCGCAGCTCTGCACCGTATGATGCGGGACGTCGTTACCGCCGGTACCGCCCGGGGTGTGTTTGCCAGTATGGTTGACGCCGTCGCGGGAAAGACCGGTACGGCCCAGAACGAACGCGCCGATCGAGAGCCACACTCCTGGTTCGTTGGTTACGAGATAAAAGCCACTCGAACCGCCTTCGCATGCGTGGTAGAGAACGGAGGGTACGGGCGGCGGGTTGCTGCAGTGCTCTGCTGGAAGGCACTCCAGCAGTATGCCCGATCTGCCAACGACCATAGCCGGGTGAGGATCACGCCCCGCATCACGTACAGAATATCAAGCACTCTCCAAGACGAACACACAGGCCCTGCAGAAATTCCGGGTGTGGCGCGGCACAGATCTGATTTCACAGCAAAAAACTTGACAAACCGCAAGACGCACGGCTACAATACAGGGCTAAAGCCCGGTGCACGCCAGTTCCTGTCTGCAGGACAACGTCGGTACGACCTGATGTTGTAAAGCACCCCTCATGCTGCAGAGTAAAGCAGGAGGGAACATCTAATGGCATTCCCGGTGCCAGCGCAGGCCTCTGTGTGCATCCGGTACTATCCGCCTCAATAAGAGCCTGACCGCAAAAAGTCAGCCATCAAGGCTGTGACAGAGCTTCGGAAAAAGGCCTTTCCCGGTAAATGCCTGTAACTGTCGCGCCCGGCAACCGTTTCCTGATCGAAGGAAACGCTGGCTTCTTGCGTGTCAATTGGAGCGGCCAGAACGCAAACTCTCCTTCCGGACGGTGTTATCTTGAACACGCGACTCGAACAACACGACCCTTCTACGTTGACACAGGCAGTTGTTGCCACTCCTCCTGTTACCCAGCATACTTCGGTCACCCACACTGTGTCCCTGGAAGCGGTGCGGCATGCGATTCGGGAAGCGCAACGTTTCCTGCTGGATCGACAGGAGCCAGACGGCTACTGGATGGGAGAACTCGAGGGCGATACCATCCTGGAAAGCGAGTACATCCTCCTCCTGCAATTCCTCGGCCGTCGCGATCCAGAGAAGTTCCGGAAATTAACCAATTACATTCGGAAGTGGCAACATCCGGATGGCTACTGGCCCATCTACCCGGGTGGCCCCCCGGACGTGAGCGCTTCTGTGAAGGCCTATTTCGCTTGCAAACTGGCCGGCTACTCCGGACAGGAGCCTTTCATGCGGCGCGCGCGCAGGGCGATCCTCGCGCAGGGTGGTGTGACACGGTGCAATACCTTCACCAAGTTCTACCTGTCCATGTTCGGGCAGTACGACTGGTGTGGCGTGCCCACAATCCCCCCGGAGACCATCCTGCTGCCCAAGTGGTTCTACTTCAACATCTACGCCATGTCCTCGTGGTCGCGCGCGATCCTCGTGCCTCTGGCAGTAATGAACGCCATCAAGCCGCACCGCCCTATCCCGGAGAGCGCACATATCGACGAGCTCTTCGTGGGTGGACGCGATCGGCGCAAGATGGGGCTGCCATGGGATAAGAAGCCACTTACCTGGCGTAACGTCTTTCTGGTCGTGGACAGGTTGCTCAAGATCTACGACGCCAGTCCTGTCAAGCCGTTCCGCAGACTTGCCCTCGAACGTTCGCTCGCTTGGTTGCTGGAACGCGAGGAGCATAGCGGCGGGCTGGGAGCGATTTTCCCTGCCATGACACACGCCATCATGGCCTACAAGTGCATGGGACTGCCCGACAATCATCCGGCCATCTGCCGTGAACTGCGCGAACTGGCGGCATTCGAGATTGAGGAAGGCGATACGATCCGCCTGCAACCCTGCATCTCCCCGGTCTGGGACACCGCCATCAGCATCAACGCGATGATCGACAGCGGCTATCCTCCGGACAGCGAGTCCATCCGCCGTGCCGCCGAGTGGCTGCTCACCAAGCAAACCCGGCTCAAGGGCGACTGGGCCGTGAAATGCCCGAACGTAGAGCCCGGTGGATGGTACTTTGAAATGGAAAACGAGTACTACCCCGATGTCGACGACACCATCATGGTGCTGATGGCTCTGTACAAGACCTACTGCCCGAACGGAGAACACTGGACGGAAGCGCCCCCCCACGTGCGCGAGGCCATGCGCAAGGGACTCGACTGGGTGTTCGCCATGCAAAATCGGGACGGGGGATGGGCCAGCTTTGACAAAGACAACAACAACGTCCTGTTCCAGTACGTCCCCTATGCGGATCATAATGCGATGCTCGATCCCTCCTCGGCAGACATCACCGCACGCACGCTGGAAATGTGCTCCTACTACAGCATCGGACTGAACGATCCCCGCGTGCAACGCGCTGTTGAATACCTGTACCGCGAACAGGAACCGGATGGCTCCTGGTTCGGTCGATGGGGTGTGAACTACCTGTACGGCACCTGGCAGGTCCTGCGTGGTCTTGCCCGTATCGGCGAGGACATGAGCAAAGAGCGCATCCAGCGCGCCGTACGATGGCTCCGGTCCGTGCAGAACGAGGACGGAGGATGGGGCGAGTCCTGCCAGTCGTACGACCCTGAGCATCCGAAAGCCACAGGCCCCAGCACTCCCTCACAAACCGCATGGGCGCTCATGGGCCTGATGAACGCTGGCGACTACGATAGCCTCTCCGTCCGCAAAGGGATCAACTTCCTGCTCAACGGACAGAGTAACGAAGGCACATGGGAAGAGGAATGGTTCACTGGAACCGGTTTCCCGCGGGTCTTCTACCTGCGCTACCACTACTACCGACACTACTTCCCTCTCTGGGCACTGGCGCAGTATCACGCTTTCACTACAGGGGAACCGCCGGACGCCAGGCAGGAGGCCCGCGCCGCTGCCGGACGGTTTGCGAATCTGGAAGTCTGAGCCGCGGGGTGCCCGCGCAATGGCAGTCTTTCGCGCCTCGCTTCGGGTATACTCGATTAGCGAGGCTAAATAATTCATGGTCGTGCTGCGGCGGCCTCAACAACGGGAGCCATGCGGCTCTCCGTGCTCCATGGTGCCTCCCGCACCGGCCTTCCCATGAGGAAATAATTCTATGCGATATCCCATCGGCTTCACCATGGCACAGGCCCGACATCGTGCTCGTATGGAGCAAGCGGGCCACACGCGTTACCCTACCGTGTTGATGCTGGAACCCCTCTACACCTGCAATCTCGCCTGCATTGGTTGCTCGGTAGAGCGACACACCGGCAAGCTAGCCGACCGGATGCCGCTGGAGACAGTGTTCAAAGCGGTTGATGACTGCGGCGCGCCCATCGTCAACATCTGTGGCGGCGAGCCGACCCTGTATCCTGAGCTTAAAGAGCTCATCGAAGGGCTCATCGCGCGCGACAAATACATTATTCTCTGCACCAATGCCCTGAAGCTGGACACCAAAGTCTACGGGGTGATCCCTCCCAGTGAGCGCCTCTTCCTGATGGTCCACCTCGACGGTCTCCGGGAGACCCACGATTATGTGTGTAACCGCAAAGGCGTCTTCGATAAAGCAGTAGAAATGATCCGCAAGGGCAAGGAGCTCGGGTACTATGTCTACCTGAACACCACGGTGTACAAGGAGACCCGGGTTGAAGAAGTGGAGGCGCTCTGCCAGATGGTCGATGAGCTGCGGGCAGATGGCATTCTAATCTCCCCCGGCTACGAGTATGAAAGCGTCACCGCCGACGTGTTTCTGACGCGTGAGCAGATCCATGAAAAGTTCCGACAGATCCGCGCCTTTTCGCACAGATACAGGATCAATGCCACGCCACTGTTCCTGGAATTTGCAGCCGGGCTGCGCGAACTCCCCTGCTCGCCCTGGTCCACAGTCAACTACACCCCGAAAGGGTGGAAAGCCCCCTGCTACCTGATCGAAGGGGAAGGTTACTTCGACAATTGGGAGGACTTCTGGAACCACACCAACTGGGAGTACTGGGAGTCCCGCATCGATCCCCGGTGCCAGAACTGTAAGATGCACAGTGGCTTCGAGCACAGCGCGGTCACTGCGGCCATGAAAACCTTGAAAGGTACCATTCAGCTGGCCGTCTGGTCGCTCCGCAAATAGGCGATGAAAGCACTGGTCACGGGGGGAACCGGTTTTGTTGGCAGTCATGTGGCGCGGCTCCTGATAGAGCGTGGTGTCAACGTACGCGCTCTGGTACGCCCCGGCAGCCGTTGCGACAACCTGGAAGATCTGGATCCGCGCCGCCTCGAGCTCTTCTGCGGCGACCTGACCGACCCGACTTCCCTGCGCGAAGCCGTACGCGGGTGTGATGTCGTGTACCACGTGGCCGCCGACTACCGGCTCTGGACCCGGGACCCGCAGCAGCTCTACCGGGTCAATGTGCAGGGTACGCGTGATCTCCTGCAGGCCGCCATGGACGCCGGGGTCTCTCGCGTCGTCTACACCAGTTCGGTCGGTGCGCTCGGCATTCCAAAAGATGGATCTCCCGGCACCGAAGACACACCCGTCAGTGAAGCGGACATGATCGGTCACTACAAGCGCTCCAAATTCCTTGCGGAACGGGAAGTCCGCAGGTTCGCAGAGGCCGGCCTGCCGGTTGTCATCACCAACCCCAGCACGCCCGTTGGCGAGCGCGACATCAAGCCGACCCCTACCGGGAAGATCATCGTGGACTTTCTCAATCGCCGTATGCCCGCGTACGTGGACACGGGCCTGAACCTGATCGATGTGCGTGACGTGGCCGAGGGCACGCTCCGTGCCGCAGAGCGGGGCAAGATCGGAGAACGCTACATTCTGGGCCATCGTAATACCACATTGAAAGAGATGCTGGAGATGCTCGCGGAGATCACGGGCCTCCCCGCACCGAAAGTGAAGATCCCCTACCCGATCGCCTATGCTATGGTGGGGATCGAGAACCTGATCATGGACCGTCTCTTGCGTCGCACGCCGGCCCACCCCTTTGAAGGAGTCAGGATGGCGCGCAAGCGCATGTTCTTCGATGCGAGTAAAGCCGTGCGCGAACTCGGACTGCCTCAGTCGCCTGTGCCGGACGCACTGGCACGAGCAGTAGACTGGTTCCGCGCGCATGGCTACGTGAAATCGTGAGGAGTGCATCACCTTGTCCGAAAAAAAGCGACCCAGGCGCAAAGTGATCCTGGCCAGAGAAGTCGGTTTTTGCTTTGGCGTGAAGCGCGCCATCAATCTGACCAAACAGGCTCTCGCCGAACGGAACGATGTGTTCATCCTTGGAGATGTGGTGCACAACAAACGTGTCACCGACGAGCTGGAGGCACGTGGCCTGCGCAAAGTCGACGACTTCACCAACGAGAAGTCCGGTACCATGATCATCCGCGCGCACGGCCTGCCAAAGGCCAAGATCCAGGAGGCAAAAGCGCGGGGCATCGAAGTAGTCGATGCCACCTGCCCTATCGTGTTGCGTGCGCAGGAGGCCGCACAGACCCTGGAGCGAGATGGCTACAACTTGGTGATTGTTGGTGACCGGAACCACGCCGAAATCAAAGGGATCCTCGGCGCGCTCCAGCACCCTGCTCTGGTGATTAACAGCGTCGATGAGCTGCGTGCGGCCAAGGCCGACTACAAGCTGCTGCGCAAGGTCGGGGTCATCTTCCAGACCACGCTTGCTCTGGAGCTCTGCTTCCAGATCATCAACGAGATGATGATGATGTGCAAAGAGATCCGCATCATCAACACAATCTGCCGCCCGGTGCAGAACCGGCAGGAAGATGCCGTTCAGCTTGCCTCCAGAGTGGATCTCATGATCGTGGTTGGCTCCCGGACCAGCGCGAACACCATGGAGCTGGCCGCGCTCTGCAAGCACTACAACCCGAACACGATCCATGTGCAGAACGCCGACGAGTTGCCTGTTGAGGCGTTTGCGGACTGCGAAACAGTCGGCATCGCGTCCGGCCTGTCGACCCCGGAAGATCTGGTAGAAGCTGTCCGCGTCAAAGTACTCACCGCCGATATCGATGGCGAGGAGACTACAACGGCCTCTGAAACGCTCACTGTAGCCTAGGACCCGCAGGCATGCCTGCTATCCAGCCGCCGGCACTGTGCGTGTTGCTCGCATTGCCCGAGGAAGCCGCGGCACTCCTGCCGCGCATGCGCTTCGCGGACCCGATCCCCGCACTGCCGGACCTCCTGAACGGACACGTAGCCGGCACACTCAACGGACGCACGCTCAGTGTGACTTGCTCCGGCATGGGGGCCGGGCAGGTCGCCCCACATCTGGAGTTCCTGTTTGCGATGGCGCAAGGCACCTATCGATCGCCCCGCCTGGCGCGTGAAAATCACGTCGAGCCATTGCCCATCCGGCGCCTGCTCATCGGCGGGTTTGCAGGAGGACTGGCGCCCTCCCTTCAACCCGGAGACCTGGTGCTCGCGGACCGGGTCATTCAGGATGCACAGCCCGATGAGGCACCCTTGCAGTTCCTTCCGGATCCGGACCTGCTGGCGCGCGCGCACTCCGTCCGAAGGAGCATTCGTCGATATCCGGGCACGCTGGTTACCGTGTCCCACATTCTGATGCGCTCTGCCCAGAAACGAGCGTATCATCAGCGCACCGGGGCCACCGCGGTAGATATGGAAACCGCCACAGCGGCGCAGATGGCTCAATCCCGGAATATCCCATGGCTGGCCGTGCGTGCCATCAGTGACACAGCACGGGACAATCTGCCCTTCGACTTCAGCGCGTTGTCCGATGCCAGTGGTCACATCCCTCGCCACCGGGTGCTGGGCGCTGCGCTCACACGCCCATGGAAGATACCGGGTCTGATACGACTGGGCATGCGCTCCGCACTGGCCGCCAGAAACCTCGCAGACTTCGTGGAAGCCTTCCTCGCCACCCTGCCGGAGGCTGAAACATGATGGCACGTCTCGCGCAATGGATGATCCCGCTCAGCGTGACCACGCTCCTGTGTACTGTCCCCTCTGCAGGCCATGCCGAATCGCCTGTCCTGACGTTGGAGCAGAGCATCGCGCTGGCTTTGCAGCAGAACCCCCAGCAACGCGCGGCCCGTTTTGCCCGCGACGCGGCACAGGCACAGATCGATCGGGAAAAGCCTGTGTTTCGCCCGACCATCACCGCGGTCGCATCCGGAACATTCCAGGGATCGCGTGTGACCTTTCCCCGGCCGGACGGACCGGAGGCAACCTTCCTTCCCGAAGAGTTCTATCAACTCCATCTGACTGTGGAGCAACCCCTCTACCGGCCCGGGTTGCGTGCGGCACGGCAGCGTTACACAGCGCAAACGCAGGCCCTCTCTTTTGATCTCGCCCGTGCGCGCGCAGAGCTGGCACGCACGGTGCGCAAGGCATATCTTGATGTGCTGCGCGCGGAGGCAGCTGTCCGGACTGCTCAGGAAGGTCTGGACTTTGCAGAGCGCTACCGCGTTCTGGTCAACCGTCAGATTGAGGCCGGTATCGCCCGCCCGGTAGACGCACAGGCAGCCGCCGCACAGGTCGCAGAGGCACGTGCAGGCCTGACGCAGGCACAGAGTGGCCTGCACATCGCACGCATGAACTTCAACCGCGAGATTGGCTCCCCCCTGCCCGCTCCCGTAGCGTTGCAACCCATCGATCCACTGCCCTCCCTGACCGAACCCACCGAGGACGCGATCGCAACCGCCCTGCGCACACGTCCCGAGCTATGTCAGCTGGAACACTCTCTGGTCGCAGCGAAAGCGGGCGTGTCACTGGCGCGGACGCAGAGCCACCCGGCCCTGCACGCTCGCGGACAGTTCATCGAGCAGACACGAACCGCCCTGCTGCCACAAACCTATGCGGCAGCAACGCTCGAGGTGCGCTGGCCACTCCACGATGGAGGCCGGGCCCGCAGCGACACGCTCGCGGCACAGGCGCAGGTGAGCCGCCTGGAGGCGCTTCTGGAAGAGGCCCGGCAGGGTGTGACGCTGGAGATACGGGTCGCGTGGGAGCGCGTGCGCGAGGCCCGGGACCGGATCGCACTCGCCCGGGAGCAGGTCAACGCGGCAAAGGCCGCGCTCATCGTGGCAGAAAAGGCCTACGAAGTTGGGAGGGGCACCCTGATAGAGGTGCAGAGAACGCACCGGGAAGTGCGTATCGCAGAAGGTCGAGAGCAACAGGCCCACTTCGATCTCCTTGCTGCTGAAACCGACTACCTCTATGCTCTCGGTCTGCTACTGCCGGCCCACTCTCCCTCACAGCCCCCCCCTGCCGCAGGAAGCCGGCCATGAAAGACCCGCGCACAACGACCCGATGGGTTGCCGTCGGTGCTATTGTCGTACTGGCACTGCTCTCCGCGCAGGCACTCCGTCTCCGAGAGAAAGCGCCCGACAGCCCGCCCCGCGCTCGCCCTGCCGTCTCCAATATGCCCCACCCCGCCCCCACGCACATGCGTGCCCCAACCAACCCGCAAATCGTCGCAGAGCCCGACGACACAGAACGAACACTGGCGTTATTCGGCACCATTCAGGCCGAGTCACAGGTTACCCTTTCGGTGCGCATGCCTGCCCGGATCGCATCGGTCGCGGTGCGTCAGGGAGATCGTGTTACCCCGGGACAGATCATCCTCCGGCTGGACGACACCGACCTGCAATCAGAACTCCGTTCCGCACAGGCAGCGGTGCGGGCCGCGCAAGCACAGGTGCGTCAGGCCATCGCCGGTCGTGAAGCGCGCCGGGTCGAGGGAGAGGCCACCATGCAGCAAGCGCAGAGTAGCCTGCAGCAGGCACAGATCAAGTTGCGTCAGGCCGAGATCGCACAACAGGCCGCCCGCGACGATCTGGACGCGGAGCGGCACCTGGCCCACGAGGGGCTCCGCAAGGCGGAAGCGGCACTCGAGCAGGCGCGACGCACCCTGCTCAGCCTGGAAGCTCTGGCGACGGTCGGTGGCGTCGCACGCAATGACCTGGAAGCGGCGCGCATGCAGGTGCAGGTCGCAGAGTCCGATCTGGAAACGGCCCGCACGCAGGCCCACAGACTGGAAGCAGGACCGGAGCCCGGCAGCCCGGGCTACCGCGTGGCACTATCCCGACAGGATGTAGAGACGGCGCGCGCCGCCGTGGCACAGGCTCGAGAAGCCCTGCGTACCGCACAGAAAGCCCACCAGCGCGCACTCGCCGTCAGCGATGCCGGTATCCGGGCGGCCAGAGCTGCACTGGCGCAGGCCAGAACCGGAGAGGCGAACGTGCAGGCCGCCATCGCGGCCACGAGGCTCGTGAGCCCGATACAGGGCGTTGTGAGCCAGCTGCAGGCCCGCGCCGGCGAGACCGCACAACCCGGCGTCCCCCTGGCGACAATCGTCTCGCTCAATGACCTGCGCGTGGAAATGCTGGTCGCGGCACGGCAACTGCCGCGCATCCGGATCGGGCAGACCGGACAGGTGAGCGTGGACACCCGGCCCGGCCAGACATTTCCGGTCCGTGTTACGGAAATCGCTCAAGCCGCGGAAGCGGACGGGCGTAGCTTCCGCGTCCGTCTGCAATTCCTCCGCCCGAGTCCTCTGCTCCGGCCCGGGCAGACCGCCCGCATCACCCTGCGCCCGTAAGCACTCGAAACTACCACGCGCTCACCTGATACTCACTCCAGACGCGCGTGTAGACGTCGTGCGTCTGCTCGGCGATGCGATCCCAGTTGAACACGGTTTTACACTTCTGGTACGCCCGTTCCGCCATCTCCCGGGCAAACTGTGGGTTATGCAACACACGCAATAATCCCCAGGCCAGACTGTCCGGGTTGTTCAACCAGGTCACTGTGCCGGTCACATCGGCCTCCACGACCTCGGGAAGTCCCCCTGCATCGGAAACCACCACCGGTGTGTGGGACGCCATAGCCTCCAGAGCCACGATCCCGAACGGCTCGTACAGACTGGGAAAGCAGGCCACATCGGCCACCTTGTACAGGCGCAGCAGCACGTCGTCGGGCACAAAGCCAGTGAAGTACACGTTCTGCCAGATACCCAGCGCGTGTGCGCGGTCCTCCAGGTGCTTGCGATAACCGCCCCCCGCCATCACCAGCTTCACATCATGATAGCCCTGCCGCACTTTCGGGAACGCCTCAATCAGAATGTGCGCGCCCTTCTCCCGCACACCGCGCCCCACAAACAGGATCATCTTCTCGTAGGGCGCCGCATACTGACATCGGAAAGCCCGGGCCTCTTCCAGCGGGAAATCGAACTCAAACTTCTCCGTGTGGATCCCGTTGTAGATAATATCGATCTTATCCTGAGGCGCCTGCAGAGCGTACTCGATCTCCCCTTTCATGAAGCCGGAGCACACGATCACGCGCCAGGCCTCGGTCACCAGATCCTTCTCAATGGAGTGAATGTAGCGCGAAATATCGGAGTGAATGCCGTTGTTGCGCCCGAACTCCGTGGCATGAATGGTGGCGACCAGTGGCAGCTTGAACGCGTGTTTCAACTGTACTCCGGCGAAGTAGGCCAACCAGTCGTGCACATGCAGAACAATCCCGCTCTGCGCCGGCAACTGCTTCGGGTCCTTGCAAGCACGGTCAGAGAGAAGCTCTGTGAGCCACTCCTGACACAACGTCCAGGCCCGATCCCGCATGGCCGCGTTGAGCTGATGCACCCAGTGGACGAAGTCGTTGTACCCTCCGGGCGCCTCATAGGGTGTCACGCGATGAATGTGCACCCCCTGGTAGACCTCTTCCATCGGCGCGCCGGGAAAAGCGCACGTAACCACGTGCACTTCCACGCCGGGCATCCTGGCCAGTGCCCAGGAGATCTCTTCCACATGACGGGCAATGCCGCCCACAATTCTGGGAGGATACTCCCATGAGAGCATCACGACGCGCAAGTCGTCTCTCCTTTCCCGAGGATCACACTCATCCGTTTACCTCCTCTCGTGCATGGCAGCACCGCATGCCGCAAGCGCCAGCGACGGGAAGATCCGTGATCCTGCGGTTAATTCGACGTGAGCCACCCGATCCCTTCCATGGCAGAAACACGGGACCATGCACATTGTTCGTCCGTAGCAGACGGGGTATCATACTACATGCGTGCAAGCTCAGGAGAGAACGAAATGACCCGGGAAATCCTGGTGATTGGTGGCGGGTTTGCCGGTGTAGAAGCGGCATGGGCCGCAGCACAACGTGGCAGCAAAGTAACTCTGTTCGAGATGCGCCCGCACCGCAGTACTCCGGTGCACCGCACCGGTGACCTCGCAGAGCTGGTCTGCTCCAACTCCTTCAAGTCCTGTCTGCTCACCAACGCCAGCGGCGTTCTGAAAGAAGAGATGCGGCGATTGGGATCGCTCATCCTGCCCATCGCAGAACGACATCGCGTTCCTGCCGGAGAGGCACTGGCAGTCGACCGAGAACCGTTCTCGCGTGAAGTCACTGAAACGCTCGCCGCGCATCCCAACGTCACGATCATACGACAGGAGGTAACCCGCATCCCGGAGGCCAGACCGGTTGTCATCGCCACCGGTCCGTTGACCTCAGATGCGCTGGCCACAGAGATCGCCCGGCTCACCGGAGGCGACGCGCTGTCATTCTACGACGCTGTTGCCCCGACAGTTACCTACGACAGTCTGGATCTCTCCAGAGTTTTCCGCGCTTCCCGTCGTGGCAAAGGCGCTCCCGAGACCGGTACCGCCGATCCCGATCCCCGCTGCGGCCATCCGGCCGGTGTGAGCGCAGATTACCTCAACTGCCCTCTGAACAAGGACGAGTACATGGCCCTGTGGGAGGCCATCTGTCAGGCAGAGCTCGCCCCGTTGCACGACTTCGAGCAGGAGGCCTCCCCGCACCCGACGGTCTTCTTCGAAATGTGCGTCCCGATCGAAGAGCTCGCCAGACGCGGGCCCCGCACGCTTGCGTTCGGCCCGATGAAGCCCATCGGCCTGATCGATCCGCGCACCGGACGCCGCCCCTACGCCGTCGTACAGCTGCGACAGGAGAACAAAGCAGGTACCCTCTGGGGAATGGTCGGCTTCCAGACGCGCATGAAGTGGGGGGAACAGAAGCGGATCTTTCGTATGATCCCCGGTCTGGAGAACGCCGAGTTCGTCCGTTACGGCGTCATGCACCGCAACACCTACGTGAACGCGCCTCGCCTGCTGGAGCCCACCTGCCAGCTGCGGGAGCATCCTGGTATCTTTCTCGCCGGGCAGATGACCGGAGTGGAAGGCTACCTGGAATCTGCGGCCACAGGACTGCTGGCCGGCCTGAACGCGCACCGCCTCCTGTGCGGACTGTCCCCCGTCGTTCCCCCGCGCGAAACGGTCCTGGGCTCTCTCTGCTACTATCTGGTCGAGACGGATCCGAAGCACTTCGCGCCCATGAACGCGAACTGGGGCATCGTCCCGGAGCTTGAAGGCCTGCCCGTGCACGATAGACGCGAAAAGACCCGGCTCAAAAGCGAGCGCGCCCTCGCGGCGATCGACGCCTTTGTACGCTCTCTGGAAGCGGACACACCCTCCGTCCGATTGCCAGACCGGACACCAGAAATCGCCGTTGCTGCGACCGATGCGAGAGAACACGCATGAGCATTGCGGTCCTGGGAGCCGGCAGCTGGGGCACGGCGCTCGCGCTTATTCTGGCTGACAACGGGCACCGCGTGCGCCTCTGGGCCCGTGATCAGCACCTCCTGCATGCACTGCAGGAGCGTCGCGAAAACCCGCGCTACCTGCCCGGCTTCCCCCTGCCCGATCGCATCACCCCCACGGCGGATCTGGCAGACGCTCTGAGAGACGTCGAAGTCGTCGTGTTTGCCGTGCCCAGCGGGAGCCTGCGCGAGGTCACTCAACTGGCGGCCCCACACATCCCTGCGTCTGCCCTTCTGCTCTCGGCTGCCAAAGGACTGGAGGAGGGATCCGGACTGCGCATGAGCCAGGTACTCGCCACCGTGATCCCGCATGCAGAGCAGCGCGTTGTAGCGCTTTCAGGCCCCAACCTCGCAGTGGAAGTGGCGCGGAAGCTCCCAACCGCCAGCGTGGCTGCCTCAACCTGTCTGGAGGCTGCCCGCCGCATCCAGCAACTGTTCTCCACGCAGCCCTGCCCCACTTTCCGGGTGTATACCAACCACGATATCGTCGGTGTGGAGCTGGGAGGAGCGATCAAAAACGTGATCGCAATTGGCGCTGGTGTATGTGACGGTCTCGGTTTCGGAGATAACTCCAAGGCTGCGTTCCTCACGCGTGGACTGACCGAGACAATCCGGCTTGGAGTCTCTCAGGGTGCCGAGGCACGCACCTTCCTGGGTCTCTCGGGTGCCGGAGACCTCTTTGCGACCAGCGTCAGCCGGCTCTCGCGTAACTACCGCGTCGGCTATGCACTCGGTCAGGGGCAACCTCTGCAGGAAGCGCTTCAGCAGATCGGACAGGCCGCAGAAGGGATCCCGACCACACACGCCCTGTGCACCATTGCCCGCCGTGCCCACGTGGATATGCCGCTCTGCAACGCCATCTACGCCCTCCTGTTCGAGGGCCGCTCCGCCCCGGATGTCATCCGGGAGCTGATGTTGCGCCCCCTCAAAGCGGAAGTGGAGCCCCTCTGAGATCGGCCGCAGGCCCCTACCGTTCCCCCAGACGCACCGCGTCGCCCAGAGCCCATCCCAGCAGCATCGCCGGAAACAGCACGTTGCCTGCCAGTGCCGCCACCTGCACGCCCGCAGCATCTGCCCCGGCCGGATGGTACAGCAGGACAACCAGAACGATCTGGAGCAACGTGACGCCGTAGACACGCAATACTGAGGGCGAGAAGCGATTGCGAGCAAACGCGATGCCGAAGTAAACCAGCAGCGAGGCGTAGAACCAGAGGAGAGCAAATGCGGTCAACAACATCCCGAGGGCCACCGGCGTGCGTCCCTCCTGCGTCTCCGTCGTCATCAGCTCCTCCGAAAATGGCCGCATCCCCCCGTACAGGGCCAGCAACATCCCGGAGAACAGACCATTCATGCCGAGAGCCACAAACAGGTTCAACGAAAGATCCGGAACGGGCAATATTCCGATCGGAGCTCCCGGGTACTGTTTGAGCAGGACGAACACACCCAACCAGGCCAGAAACAGCACGGTTGCCAGTGCCCCCAGAAAGAGCTCACGCTCCGGTCCCTCCGTCAGTCGTGTCCATGAACTGCGCTTTGAGGTATAGGTCACTCTGGGACTGCGCTTCTTCCTGTTCTGATTCAGATGTTCCAGCTTGTTCTGCACGTTCACGTTGTGCGGATCCAGCTGCACCGCGTAGGAGTATTCAGTGTTCGCTTTCTCCGTGTGCCCGCGTTTCGTATAGACGTCCCCGAGGATCTCATGCGCTCGCGCGCACCGCGCATCGAGACTCAGAACCTGACGGCACAATTCTTCCGCCTGCCGATACTGCCGGTTGACGAAGGCCAGCTGTGCCTCCTTGAGCAACTGCTCCACTCTTGTCCGCGCCTGCGCGCTCTTACCGGCTGCCGTTCCAGAGGAACGCTCCTGCGCTGGAGACGGCCGACGGGCGCGCGCGGAGGAAGAGGGGGGTGTCCGCCCGAACCCGTTGAACTCCATCTTACCGGGTGCGGGGCGTGGTTGCGGAGGCGTGTTGCGCGGTGGTGGCGTACGCGAGACACTGGAGGACGTTGCCGGCGAGACCGCGGGCTTGCGCGATAGAAACCGCTCCGCGTCATACAGCGCCCGACGGTCCGGATCGCCCAGAATGTGGTAGGCCTCATTGACCGCTTTGATCTTCTGGGCCGCCTCCGGACTGGGATTGACATCCGGATGATAACGGCGTGCCAGTTCCCGATAGCGCTTCTTGATCTCCTCGGCCGTGGCCTCGGGCTTCAGCCCGAGCACCGCGTAGTAGTCCGGTTGTCCACTCATGGCCCCTCCGCGCCGCGCACCACTCCTGTAGCGTACCCGGTATATTGCCCGATGACTGCCTGCCCGACCAGCAGTGCAACGATCAGAAACACCAGCACTCCCAGAGCAATTCCGGCCTGATGTGACCGCGTTTTCGCCTCGCCCTCAAAGAAGTCAGCCATCTTATCCATCAACACGTCCAGATTCCCCGACGTCTCGCCTGTACGCAACAGATTGATGGCAACCGGGGGAAACACCCCGGAAGCACTCAGAGCGTCGGCTACAGACCCGCCGTTCGTCGCCCGACGCGCAGCCCGATATGCGGCCTCACGCACCACCGCGTTGGCACAGGCGTCCCCGGCAATCTCCAGTGACGCACTCATGGAGAATCCGGCTCGATACAACGCCGCAAACGCACGGGCAAAACGCCCGAGCGCGAATTGGCGCACCAGCCCCCCCAGCACCGGGATAGACAGCTTGATCGCGTCGTAGGCCTCCCGGACGCCCTGCTTGTGAAACAGGAACATCCGGAACACCGCCACGATCAGCACAACGGGCACCACCGCCGAGGCCATTAACCCGAACGTATCCCACAGATAGTTCGCCCCGGAGTACGTCGTCCGCCCCATGCTCCCGAGCACAAGGGCTGCGATGGCGGGTAGAGAACCAGAAAAACCCGGCGCCCCCAGGATCATGATCGCGATGAACAACGTCAGCTTCGGGTAGAACGTCTCCCGACGGATCAGCTGTCGGATCTCCAGCTCGTGCTCAATATAATCGGCAATCTGTCGGAGCGTTTGATCCAGCGTGCCCGCTTTCTCTGCCGCGCGCACCAGCTCGATCTGCATGGGAGAGAAAGCCCAGCGATAGGCCCACATCACATCGGAGAACTGACCACCAGCCTGCACCTGTTGCTGTCCTGCGCGCGCCACCTCTTTCAACTTCGGATTGGCCGTGTTGCCCTCCAGCGCAACGAGCGCCTGGTACAGGGGCAACCCGGCATCGATCAACGTGGCAAACTGCCGGTAGAAAGATGCCAGGTCCTTGATCACAACCCCTGAATAGATCGGGTAGACCATCGCCTCCAGGAAACGCTGCCAGAGCGATTTCTCTGCCTCCTGACCGGCGCCATAGGGAATGCGTGCCACAGGAGGCGCCTGCACGGCAGCCATGGAAGGCACTGCATCGGGCGCCGACACAACGGGCATTCCGGAAGCGTTCAGCGATACAGGGGGTGGAGGGGGTTGTGGTACCGGACCGCCACGCTCCCACGGCTCCAGTCGGTTCGATACAGGCGGTTCCACCCACTCCCCGGCCAGCGGCATCAGAGGACGTGCCGCTCCTGAAACCGTATGACCGGTATTCCCTGCCACACCTGACACAACGGGCACACTGTCAGCAACCGGCGTTGCGGGTTGTACCTGAATGGGCGTGTACCCCATCTGTCGTACCTGCTCTGCTGCGGCCGGGAGGTCCGCAGCACGGACCGTACCCGTAACGGTATTGCCGAGCCGGTCTGTTGCGCTGAACGTGTACTCTGGCATCGGTCTCTCCCTCCATGTCCCACATCCGGGCCCCTTACATCTCTCCCCCGTACACCTCCGGGAACATCCGTTCTACCATCTGGAAAATCCCGCTGAAGTAGGTCTTTGCCATCCAGAGCACGGCAGCTCCACCGAAGAGCAGCAGGGCCAGCGTCCCGAGGCGTAACAGGGCCAGTCGAGTCCTTTTTGCTGCCTCCTCCGCCTGCGCCCGGTAGAGCGCGGCCGCGCTCTCCAGAGCGCTCTCGACCTGTCCGGAGTAGTGCCCGGTAACCAGTAATTGCTCGACAGCGTGGTCGAACAGGCCGGTTGCAGCAAACGCCTCGGGCAAAGAGGCTCCCTGTTGCACGCGTCCGCCTGCAGCGATCAGTCGCTCGCGGAGAACCGTGTTGCCTGCAGTGCACGCCGCACCTTCCCACGCATGGATCGGTGCTACACCGGCATGATACAGCCGGCCCAGCGTCTGCAAAAACCCACTCAGAGCCTCGTACCGCTGCAGATCGCCAGAAAGGGGCACGCGCAACGCCCATGTGTCCAGCACGCGCCTCAGAGACGGCATCTGCACCCGGGCAGCACACCACCGGATGCCATAGTAGACTGCCGCAGCAACCGGCAGGTTTCGCAGGAGGACCACGCGCAGGTATTCCTGCAGGTTGGCCGCCAGATCCCACACCCCTGTATCTGATACGCGCAGGAGCGTGGGAAACAACGGGAGCGCCAGCGCCAGTAGAAAGAACGCTTGCGTGGCCATCATGCGAGGCAACCACGTCCCCCGGTACAGCGCAATGTTGCGCTCATACCCGCGCGCCACCTCGTCCAGCGCAATCTCGAGAAAGCCGCCCATCTCACCGGCGCGCACCAGACCGACCACATGCTCCGGAAAGACTTCCGGTGCAGCGGCCATCACGTCGGAAATCCGCTCGCCCCGTTGTGCGGCCTGTGCCATCTGCTCTGCTGCCCGGGAGAGATGCGCGCTGGAGACACGTGGCCCCAGATGGTCCAGAGCTGCATGGACGGTCATGCCACTCCGGACGAGTTGTGCCAGCTGCTGGAAGAAGAGCATCTGCTCCTGTGCGCTCACACGTCCTGCCAGGACTACAGCTCCGGCAGGAGAGCGCCCCTCGCGTGCTACGCTGGCTGCGTTCCCTGCCAGCACCACAGCCACATCCCGGGAGGACGTGTTGCCCCTGCGCCATCTGGCAGGCTCCGGCTTGAGAGCGCCTGTCTGCCCTGTTGCTGCAGGAACCAGCGCGTTCGGGACCGGTGCGACGCTCACGACCCGGTAGCCCCGTCGCGCCAGCGTCCGCTCGAGTTCCATAGCGTCGCGCGCTTCCATTTTGTCGACCGTCCGCTGTCCCTGAGCATCCACGGCTTCATAGAAAAACTGCATGCTCTGCCCCATCCTCTCAACGCAACTGCATGGTGACCCGGGTCTCTCCCCTCCCGGGGCGCAGCGTCACCGTCTGTGCGATCGTACGTCCAGCAGCATCCGTAACCGTGATCCGGTGCTCGCCATAGAACGCATGCACGGTATACTGCCCATTGCTGCCTGTCCGCCCTTCTGCGGAGGTCCACCACGCCCTCCGGATCAGGTTGTACAGGCGCTCATAAGCCGGTTTTGGAGTCATATCGGCGCGTAGCAGGCCTGCCGGCGCGTTCAACCAGGCATTGCGGTCGCTGAAGTCCCAGTAGGTGATCGCCTGCACGGCCGGGTGACTGAATAGAAGCGTGTAGAGCCGTTCCAGATATTCGGCCTGTTCGCGCTCCCCTTCCGGGGTTGTGGGCCATACACTCGGAGGACGCTGCATACTCCATTCCCCCGGGCTCGGACCACTGACCACGGTGATCTCGGTGAAGTGGATCGGCTTTTTGAAGCGTGCGAACCGTTCCATGATCACCCATACGCGTTCCGGGCTCCAGAGCTCCCGGTGCATGTGCGACTGCAGGCCGATGGCATCCGGCAGGGCCCGGCGCCGTTGCAACCCCTCCAGCAACGCCAGATGGGCCTCACCAACGTTAAAATCGTTGTAAATCAGCACGTTGTCTGTGCCCCGGCTCGCCTTCCGGGCCCATTCCAGCGCGCGCGCCACAACCGCCACCGGACCATCGCGCCGCACCCAGGCGCCATGACCGTTCGCGTGATCGGCCGCGCTGTTTGCCTCATTCACCACATCCCAGTAGCGGATCAGTCCGCGGTAACGGGACAGGATCGTTTCCACGCGTCGTTGCAGGAGTGGAATGGCTGCATCCGGGTCTGCGGGCGCCCAGCCGGGCCAGACTTCCTGCCAGATCAACGGGTGGCCCTTGGCAACGATCCCGTGCGCTGTGCACCAGCGCGCCATCTGTTCCAGCCGCGCGTACTGCGGTCTGCCCGCTTCCGGCTCGAACGCCCCCCAGTAGAACGGCAACGTCGCGTAGTTGAACAGAGCGGTGAACTGCCGCTGGTATTGCGTCTGCCAGGCCTCCGGGTTCTCTGGCTCCAGATTGAACAGATTGCACCCGAACAGGAACGCATGACGCACCTGCTCGACCTGCACGCGTGCGCCGGAAACGTGGTGCCCGTTCGCATCGAGTACCCGGATC
>JANWZQ010000188.1 GCA_025054835.1 Chthonomonadaceae bacterium | reverse complement strand
TCAGGGAGGGTTTGTACGATACATCGCGTTATGCTGCGGAAGCGCACAGCACGCGCTTTCACTCTGATTGAACTGCTCGTGGTGATTGCCATCATCGCCATCCTCGCCGCCATTCTGTTCCCGGTGTTTGCGCAGGCCCGGGAGAAAGCACGTGCGGTCTCCTGTTTAAGCAACTCGCGCCAGATCGGCACGGCCATCCTGATGTACGGTCAGGACTACGACGAGACCATCATCCCCTGGTTTGTGCGCACCGGCCTGCCCCGGGATGACTTCCGGAGTGACCTGGTCAGCTGGGTACAGAACCTGCAACCTTACATCAAGAATGGCGCCCCGGTGCGTCCGGCCTCCACGCCCTTCAACAACGTTCAACCGGTTGGCATCATGAAATGCCCCTCTTTCAACGACATCCGGTTCCGCGAGACGGCCAACCGCCCCGACTGTGATGGCCCCGGAGCGCTGGATGCCTGGATCCCGGCGCGGTGGTACCACGCCAACTATGGCATCGGTTTTGGCTTGCAGGCTGGTAGCTGCACCATGGAAGACCCGTACATGTATTTCGCTGGCAGCGACGTGCGCCGGAAGATCATGTCGCAGTCCGAGGTACAGCGGCCAGCGGAAACCGTGGAAGTGACCGATGGCTTCACCGGTATCATCCAGACCGGAGGCTTCGGCACTACCATGGGGTGTGAGTCGGCAGAGTCGCATCATGGTGGCGGCAACCATATCTTCATTGACGGGCACGCCAAGTGGATCGCACGTAACTCCGAGCGCTATCTGCTCACGGATGCGTCTGGTTGTGTCTACAAACGCTACTACACCGTAGATCGCTAGCACTGGCACCTGAAGGCACATCATGAGACGTATGTGTTATCATTCAGCCCGCGTTTCTTTCCTGCTAGCCCTGATTGTCCTGCTGAGCGGTTGCGGGGGGAAGCAGGAGCCCTCGCCGAGCGCCAGCGGTTACTACGAAGGGCCTATGAAACCGAAGGGAGAGAACACGCGGTCAGAAGGTGCCTCTGCGCCAGCAGGTGCAGGTCAGGGGTTGTAACCTCCTGTATTCGTGATCGTGTGATGGGCAGACAGGCGCGATGGATGCGGCCGGTCTGTCCATCTCATTATGCCTGCGACATCTGAGGAAAACTGTATGGAAGAACGTCAGAGAACTCTGGTCCTCCTGGGATTACTGCTTGCCGCCATCGTCTGTGCTGCGATTTTCATCCCGCGGCTCAGTAGCCAGGAGAAGCCTCCGCCTTCTGCGCCCGGCTACTATACAGGTCCCATGAAGAACAAGAGTGGGCGCGACGAATATGCTACCGAGGACAATCGGATTGTTCCGAAGCCTGCCCCGGTCGCTACCTCCGCTCGCACAGCAGGCAGCACCCCTGCCCCGAACACGGACTAGTTGCCCGCGCACCGGTTCACAGGGACCGTGTCAGAGTCAGAAGCCAGTGGACGCAACACAGACCCTCTCCACTGGCTTTCGTGTGTCGTATCTGCTTGACATCCTTCGACGCACGCTCTATACTGCGGTGAAGGAAACCTCTTTCTGCTCCGTACCTATACTCTGGTAGTAGTGACGCACAGGAGGCATCGATGATCACCGCAGAGCAACTTGCAACGGCGCGACAACGCGCACTGGAGTACTTCCGCCGCGCGGGTATTGTGCTGACCCCGGAAGAGCAGGCCAGCATCGAGGTAGCTGATTTCGGCCTCGGCGATCTGGAACGTACCGGACTGGAACTGGTCACCTATGTGAACACGGAGCGGTGCTGTGCCAAGGAGCTTGTTCTGTTCCCCCGGCAGACCTGCCCAGAGCACTGGCACCCCCCGGTAGATGGCGACCCTGGCAAGGAAGAGACATTCCGCTGTCGATGGGGAGAAGTCTACCTCTACGTGCCCGGTGAGCCTGCTCCGCACCCGAAGGCAACACCCCCTGCCGGCCGTGAGGCGTATTACACAGTGTGGCATGAAATTGTTCTGCGCCCGGGCGATCAGTACACACTGGCCCCCAACACACCGCACTGGTTTCAGGCCGGAGACGAGGGAGCGGTCGTGAGTGAGTTTTCCACACGCAGTCGCGACGAAGCAGACATCTTTCGTGACCCGGAAATTCAGAGGATCACTCAGGTAGTGCCGTGAACTGCCGGGAGACAGGCAGATCCACCTGTCTCCCGTGCGATCTCCTGTGTAGATTGTCCCGCGGAGAAACGCCGTATTGTCCCATCACAGTCAGATAACGCGCGGTGTCACGCGCACACAATGGCCTAATGGGCTTACCTTGCTGGTTCGCGAGAACCACAGCGCGCCTGTCGTTGCTCTGGTTGTCCTGGTGAAGGCAGGCTATTTTCACGAGCCAGACCACTGGAACGGTATCTCCCATGTAGTCGAACACATGCTCTTCAAAGGCACCTACCGGCGGCCGGGCAAAGAGCAGATCGCCCGGGCTGTGCGCGCCCTTGGAGGCAGTATCAACGCCAGCACCTACTACGAGGAGACCTGTTACCATCTGACTGTACCGGCACAGCATCTGGAAGCGGCTGTGGACATCCTGACCGATCTGGTCCGCTTTCCATGTCTGGATCCAGAGGACTTGCGCCGTGAGATCGAGGTCATCGTACAGGAAAGCCAGCAGAAGCGGGATACGCCGGCAGCCATGTTGATCGAAACGTTGTATGCGCTGGCGCATGACACCCATCGAATTCGCCGCTGGCGTATCGGATCGCCGGAAGTGTTGCGCGCGCTGACATGCGAGGACCTGCTCCAGTTCATGCGCAACACGTATGTGCCCGGCAACATCATTGTTTCGGTGGTCGGCGACGTACGTACAGAGGATGTGCAGTCTCTGATAGAGCGATTCTGGGCCGACATGCCTCCAGCAGAGTTGCATCGGGAGTCCTCTCCTCTGGAGCCTCCTCATGACGCGCTGCGTTACCGCCGGATCACCGGAGATGTGCAACAACGTCTGTTCGCCCTTACATTTCAGGCGCCTCCCGTGCTTCATGAAGACGCGGCTCCCCTGGCAGTGCTGGACCACCTGCTCTCCGACGGACGCTCATCGCGTCTCTACCGGCACCTCCGGGAAGAACTGCGTGTTGTCAACAGTATCTGGGCTTCCTACGAGGGGTTTCAGGAGCACGGTCTGTTCACGTTTGGCGGCGAGAGTATCGCAGACGATCCCCTGACCGCCATCGGCCCCCTCTGGGAGGAAGTCGAGCGCATCAAGCGCGCCGCGGTGACAGAGGAAGAGCTGGAACGGGTTAAAACCCGTATTGAGACGCGCCGGTTGTTTGCTCGCGAGGAGGCTCTGGCTCTGGCCCGCTCACTGGCGCAGTACGAGGCCCTCAACGGATATCGCTGGCTCGATACTGTTCTGGAGCAGCTGCGCCTCGTCACCCCGGAGGATGTACAGCGCGTCGCGTCGCGCTATCTCCTGCTGGAACAGGGGGCGTTGCTGGAGTACCTGCCGCATAATGTGGCCGCGCCTGTGCGCACTCCGGAAGATGTGCATCAGATCCTTCGTCGTATCGGGAACGCGGAGTTTACGTGCCCGGAGACCGGAGTCCGCGTCGCACCGCGTGCCCCTCTGGAGGCCCGGGAGCTCCCTCTGCCGGGCGGGGGGCGTCTCCGGTTCCGGTCCCGCACCGATCTGCCTGTCGTCGCCATCACGGCCGTGTTCCCGAACGGGAAGCGCAGTGAAACGCGCGCCAACTGTGGTATTACCAACCTGATGCTCAAGTCGATGCTCAAGGGCACACGCCACTACACAGCTGGTCAGATCGCAGAACGTATCGAGCGCCTGGGCTCCAGCATCGGTATTTCGCTGGGCGCGGATTACCTGGGCTTCGGGATCAAGTTGCGCGTAGACAACCTCCAGGAAGGCTTCGCGCTCTTTCAAGAGGTGCTCCGACATCCCTGCTTTCCGCCGGCAGAAGTGGAGCGCGAGAAGCAAGCCATCCATGCGGAGCTGCGCCGCCTGCAGGACAACAGTTTCGCCCTGGCAATGGATCTGTTTCACGCTGCCTACTTCGGGGAAGAACATCCGTACGGGCTCCCGTCGGCAGGGATTGCAGAAGCCATCGCATGCCTGACACCAGAAGATCTGTATCGCTGGCACCAGCACCATATCACGCCGCAACATCTGGTCGTTGGCATGGTTGGCGATCTAACGGACGATGAGGCCGAAGAGCTCTGGGTTCATGTATGTGAGGCATGGACCGCCCTGTACCCGGGTTCCTCTCGCGCGGCGCCAACGCCGGCATCCCTGCCGCCTCCGGCAACCGCTCCGTCTGCACGTGTGCTGTACCGTGATCGAAAACAGACAGTGGCTGTGCTTGGCTTCGCAGGGGTGCCCATCGATCACCCGGATCGTCCCGCGCTGGACGTGCTCAGCGCCGTTGTCTCTGGCATGAGCGGCCGCTTCTTCCGCGCGGTGCGTGGCGAGAACGCGCTGGCCTATCAGGTAACCGGCTTCCATCACGCCCGGCGCGATGCAGGCTACTTCGTGACCTGTACGGCAACAGACCCGCAGAAAGAAGAGAGGGCCCGCGACATTCTGCTGGCAGAAATCGATCGTCTGCGCCGAGAGCGTGTTGATGCGGAAGAACTGACCGGGGCGCAGGCTGCGATTCTGGGCCATTACGTGATCGGGATGCAAACTTTCGGGGCGCAGGCAGGTGAGCTGGCCGGCACGGCACTCCATGGCCTGCCACTGGATGAGCCCCGGCGCTATCTGGAGCGCGTGCGCGCTGTCACTGCAGAGGACGTGCTTCGGGTCGCACAGCAGTACCTTGTACTGGAAAGGTACTGGCTCGGCGTAGTGCGGGGCACCGTGACGGATGAGCGTTAAAGAAACATCTTCCTGAGGAGAGCTTCATGCGCGCAATTGTCAACTACGAGAACAGACCTTTCGCAGTGGAGATGCGCGAAAAACCTGTGCCACAGATCGGAGACGAGGATGTTCTCCTGGCGGTTCGTGGAGTGGGCGTATGTGGCAGTGACCTGCACCAGTGGCACGCCTCTCACTCCTGGCCGGTGAACTACCCGGTCACACTCGGGCATGAGTTCTGCGGTGTCATTGCGGAGGTTGGCAGAGCGGTACGCGGATTCTCGGTAGGCGACCGGGTAGTGAGCGAGACTGCGGCGGAGATCTGCGGCCGGTGTGTCTACTGCCGGGATGGGTTGTACAACCTGTGCCCGGAACGTAAAGGCTTTGGCTATGGACTGGACGGCGCTATGGCCGATTATGTACGGGTACCGGCGCGTTGCCTGCACCGGATCCCGGACAGCGTTGCCTTCGAGGATGCTGCGATGACCGAGCCGGCCTGCGTGGCCTGCAATGCAGTGATCGAGCTGTCCCGCATTGCACCCGGCGACATCGTGGTGGTCCTCGGTCCCGGAACGATCGGCCTGATGGTGGTGCAGATGTGCAAACTCTGCGGGCCGGGGCAGCTGGTGCTGGTAGGCACCTCGCGCGACGCAGAACGCCTGGAGATCGGGCGACAGCTGGGCGCCGATATCACGCTCATGGCTGATCGGGATGATGTGATCGGCCACGTGCGCGCGCTGGGGGACGGTTTCGGAGCTCATCTGGTGGTGGACTGCGTGGGCCTTTCCAGTGCTCTCAAACCTGCCATGGAGATGGCTCGCCCCATGGGGCAGATCACCAAGGTAGGTTGGGGGCGAGAGCCACTGGATTTCTCGCTGGATCCGCTGGTTCAGAAAGCCTTGCGCTTGCAGGGTTCATTCTCTCACACGTATAAAACCTGGGAGCGCGTGCTGACACTGATGGCGGGTAAGCAATTGAACCTGGCCCCGATGCGCCGGGTCTTCCCCCTGGATGATTGGGAGACCGCGTTCCGTACCATGGACTCGCTGGCTATTGCCAAAAGTGTACTCACACCGTAACGATGAACGATGTGCCTGCACCACAGAGCCTCACCGGACAGGAAGCGCTTTTCGGTTGCGACCCGACCGAGAGCGTGGTTGCCGTCGAGCCAGCTCCCGGACAGGGCGTCTGGATCTATCGTAGAGACCAGAGCCGTGTATGGCGTGAGCCTGCGCCCTATCATCCGTGGATCCTGCTCACGAGTCCCCCTGCGCGCCCTCTGCCTGATGCAGAGATCATTGAGCTGGAGGGCGAGGGATACCGCGTTCTGGTCACGTTCGAATCGCAGGCCGCTTACCAGCAGGGGCGTGCGATACTGCGTGAGCAGCATGCAACCACCCTTACCTACCCTGTCGGTCCGAAAATGGCTCTGATGCGCTCCGGAATGACCCTGTTCAAAGGCATGAACTTCGGAGAGATCGTCCGGATGCAGTGTGATCTGGAAACGGACGGCCTCTCGCCGGACCCCGAGGAGAATCGTATCCTGCTGATCGCCGTGGCGGACAATCGGGGCTATCTGGAGTTGATCGAAGGCGACGAGCCGGAGATCCTCGAGCGTTTCGTCGAGGTGGTGCACGAGCGCGACCCGGATGTCATCGAAGGACACAATATTTTTGGCTTTGACTTCCCTTTCCTGCTTGCTCGCGCCCGGAGGCATCGGATCCGCCTGGAAATCGGCCGTGATGGTAGCGAGCCCTGGCAGGGGCAGGAACGTAATTATGCGATCGCGGCGGGAGGCAATTCCCGTCCATTCACCCCGGTCTACGTGCACGGGCGGCACGTTCTGGACACCTATCTGATTGTGCAACGCTTCGATTGGGCGCGACAGGCCCTGACCCACTATGGCCTGAAGGAGTGTGCCCGTGCCTACGGTTTTGCAGAGGCCGACAGGGTCGAACTACCCGCCCGGGAAATTGCGCATCTGTACCGGAGCAATCCCGATCTGGTGCGCGAGTATGCGCGGCAGGATGTGGTAGAGACTGGCAGGCTGGCAGAGCTCATCACCCCGGTTGAATTCTATCAAACGCAGATGGTGCCGGATAGCTATGGCCTGGTAGCTGTAACCGGCAATGGAGAGAAAATCAACGCCCTGCTCATCCGGGCATACCTCGCAGCAGGCAGAGCCATTCCCTGCCCGCAACCCTCGCGCCCCTACGCCGGTGGCTACACCGAGGTGCGCCGTACCGGAGTCATGGATCGGGTAGTCAAGGCCGATGTGGAGAGTCTGTACCCGAGCCTGATGCTCACTCACCGGATCCATCCTCGCTCTGACACGCTGGACATCTTCCTGCCATCTCTGCAGGAGCTGACGCAGCGCCGTCTGGAGGCCAAACGCAAGGCCGCGGAAAGCCCGCGAGGCAGCGCCGAAGCACTCTACTGGGATGGGCTCCAGGGATCTTTCAAAGTGCTGATCAACTCCTTTTACGGCTATCTGGGAGGGCCGTTCCACTTCAACGATTACGATGCGGCCGAAAAGGTCACCGAGCTGGGCCGCGAGCTGGTGCAACGGATCGCGCTACAGATGGAGCAGACCGGTAGCAAAGTGATCGAGATCGATACCGATGGGGTGTACTTTATTCCCCCGGAAAGCGTGCAGGGCGAGGAAGCCGAGCGCGCCTATGTGCAATGCATCGGTGAGACGCTGCCTCAGGGCATCCGGCTTTCCTTCGACGGCCGCTTCCGCACCATGCTCTCGGTCAAGACGAAAAACTACGTGCTCGTCACCTATGATGGCCGGAAAATCTACAAAGGGGCCTCTCTGAAGTCCAGATCTGATGAGCGCTACGGACGGCGCTTCCTGCAACAGGCCATCGATCGCCTGCTGGAACACGACTTAGATGGGCTGGGCGCGCTCTACGCGCAGACCATTGACGACCTGATGCACCGGCGTGTGCCCATTGAAGACCTGGTACGGCGTGAACGCGTTACAGAGAACACGTTTCAGAGCGAGCAGAAAAAACGCATGGCCCGGGTCGCGGAAGGCATGGCGGTAGGAGAATACGTGCTGGTGTACGAGAGAGCGGATGGAACACTGGGCCGCCTGGAGGAATACGCCAATGACGAAAACACACGCTACTATGTAGACAAGCTCTACAAGTTCGCGCGCCGTCTGGAAGAGGTCCTCGGAGAGAAGAACTTTGCGCGTCTCATCCCCAGGCCAACAGCGCACGGCCTGCCGGGCGCGCTCCAGACCACACTCGATCTGTTCTGATATCGGAGACGCGCCCACCACATCCAGTGCCCGGAGGTAACTGCGCTCCCTTGCATGGAATAGAGAGGTAGCACATGGAGTTCCAGAAGACCGGCATTGCCACACTGGACCGGATGATCGGCGGCATCCCGCGGGGTTCGCGCAACATCGTCATCGGCCCCCCCGGAACAGGGAAAACAGTGTTCGCTATGCACTTCCTCTGGGAGGGCCTGCAGGCCGGAGAGGTTGTCGCCTGTGACGTGTTTGACCGGCCATGGCCGCACATGCGCAACTACTTCGCTCGCTTCGGGTGGGACGTTGCCCCCTATGAAGCGAACAGGAAGTTGATTGCAGTCCAGTCGTTTCCACACTTCGAGCCGTTCCCGAAAGACGCGCAGGTGCGTTACTTCCATCTGGACGATTTCGCGGCGATGCAGGCCATCGATATGGAGCTCACCGCTGCGGGGTGCAGTCGCTTTGTGTTCGTCGATGGCTACAGCCACCTGTTCCGAACTCTGAGTGATGCACAGTGGCACGAGATTGAAAACTGGACGATCAACTGGTCGTACTACTCCCGGATGACCAACCTTGATGTGGTCAACGAATTTCCCTCCAGTGAAGAGCAGGTACAGCGCCTGATGGACTACACGCTCTTCACTGCCCATAACATCTTCCGCTTCCGTCTCCGCGAGCACGACGGCCGCTGCGTCCGTGAGATGCGTATTGAGAAGATGGAAGGTGTTGCTCACCCGCTGGACTGGATGCGCCTCGAGATCACATCGCACGGCATCGAGCTCACGGCACCCTGAGCGATATGCCCGTTCCCCCGTTTGACGGTCTCTCCTCCGTGTGATATAATCACAGGCCAGAAAGAGCGGCGCGTGCCGGAAGGATTTTGCTCAAGTCAGAGAGGAGCCAATACTCAGAATGGCAGGTCATTCCAAATGGCATAATATCCGTCTGCGTAAGGGCGCTCAGGACGCCAAGCGGGGCAACCTGTTCACCAAGCTGGCCCGGGAGATCATCATGGCGGCCAAAGCCGGGGGCGGCAATCCCGAGACCAACCTGCGCCTGCGACTTGCTATCCAGAAGGCCCGGGAAAATTCCATGCCTCAGGAGAACATCAAACGCAGCATTCAACGTGGCACAGGGGAACTGGAGGGCGAGAACTACGAGGAAGTCGTCTACGAAGGGTATGGCCCGGGTGGCACCGCTATTATCGTAGAGTGCGCTACAGATAACAAGAACCGCACGGTCGCGAATATCCGCAACATTTTCAGCAAGTGCGGTGGCCGTCTGGGAGAAACCGGCTCCGTGGCGTACCGCTTCCGTCCGATAGGCCGTATCACGGTGAACGCGAACGCGACCACCGAAGAGAATCTGTTCAACGCGGCTATCGAGGCGGGCGCAGAAGACGTCCGTCTGGAAGACGATGTCTTCGTGGTGATCGCGCAACCGGAGGATTTTGCAGCCGTGCGTCAGGCCATTGAGACGGCAGGGATCCCCATTGCCAGCGCAGAATACACCATGGAGCCTCTGGATACGGTGCACCTGGAAGGTAAGGACGCCGAGCAGATGCTGCGCCTTCTGGAAAAACTGGAAGAGGACGACGACGTACAGAACGTGCACGCCAACTTCGAGATCCCCGAGGAAATCATGGAGGCCGCCGCGCGTTAGGCACGATCGGTCACCCGGAAGGCCGCGCCTCGCATACCCGGGACGTATGGAGCAACCGGCGCACTGTCAGAGGCACTCGCAATGGTAGGACAATGGCTCCCCATACTGCTCTGGCGCGCCCTGTTGTTTTCCGTGCTGGTTCTGTTGCCCGCGGGCAGAGCGCAATCGATACAGATCGACGCCCTGCTCGGCTTTGGCTCCAGTCCTGAGAGCGCTTTCTACCGGGCCGGTTGCTGGACCCCCCTCACCATCTACCTCTCCGGCGAAGGCATCCGTGGCGTCGGGCAGGTGCAGGTCGTCGTACGCGACTGGCAGACTGTGACTCGCTATGTGCGACGGGTGTCCCTGCAAGAAGGTCCGATCAACGAGACCGTGCGGTTCAGCATTCTGATGCGGGCACGCCCTGCGTACTATCTCCCTCCGGGAACCCCTTCTGCTCCGGATATCCGGGTCACCCTGCTTGTCAACGGCCAGAAGAAAGCCGAGGAGACACTCGTTCTCCCGGAAGAAGTGCCTCCGACAGCCTTTAACGTGCTGGCCCTGACAGGAAATCCCGACGGGCTATTCTTCCTGCAGCGAAAAAATCCGGGTCTGCTCCACCGGGGGTACGTGGCAGAGCAGGCAGACGCACGCGTTGCGGGTCCCCTTGCTGCCGGCACGGTGCTGTATACGCACGCCACAGATCTGCGCGCCCTGCCCGAATTCGCACAGGCCTACGAGATGATGGATGCCGTGGTGCTGGGAGACCTGCCTCTGCAACGCCTCACTCCGGCACAGCTGCGTGCGCTTGAGGATTACGTTGTAGATGGAGGGTTGCTCATTGTCACAGGCAACGACAACATGGCGCGTCTCCAGCACTCCTTTCTGGCCCGGATACTCCCGATCATTCCGACGGGCTTCGGTCCACTGGATCCTTCCGTTCTGGTTGCGCGCTATCGCGGTCCCCTTCCTCGCAACCTCGGTGCCGTGCGGGGTCGGTTGAAGCCCGGCGGGCAGGCGCTCCTCGGGCAGGCTGCGCAGACCGGCACACTCCCTCTCGTTTCCGCGCGAGATCATGGCAACGGCACGGTCGTCTTCACGTCATTCGACACTACCGCACTCGAGCTCCGCGGATGGAGTGGCGTGTATTCCTTCTGGCGCGACCTGCTGAGCGCCGGCCGCAACACGGTCTCACCGCGTCGCGTGTTGCAGCAGGCCGCACGCATGCATGGGTTTGCCTTCGCCGATGCGGTCGCTCTGGCCGATGCGCTTGCGGGGGAGCGTGCCAGCCGCATACCATCACTCTGGACCCTCAGCGCCTTTATCGGCCTGTACATCCTCCTGCTGGTACCTGTCAGCTATCTGCTCCTGAAGCGCTGGGATCGACGCGAGCTAGCCTGGATCACTGCACCACTGCTGATCCTTGCATTCACCGGCGTGGCATACGCCATCGGGCACACTCTCAAAGGAAGTGCGTTGACAGCCAACCGGCTGACCATACTGGAGGGCGCGACCGACACGGAACAACTCGCCGGTTACGCTCAGGTCACACTCTACTCTCCGGCACGCGCCACGCACGACGTTGTCCTGCGTAACGCCCGGTTCCCGGAAGCCCCCTTCCTGCCGCACGAGATCTATCTTTCTTCCGACCTCACGTCCACACCGGAACTGACGCTCGATCAGGACATTCCGATCACCCTCCGCCAGGTGCGCGTCCGTCAATGGGACACCCGCAGCTTCGAAATGCCGTTTGTATTCCCGCTGGAGGGTACTGTGGCAGTACAGACGGAAAGCGCCCGGAACGGTTACCGGGCCACCATTGTCAACCGGACCCCTTACCTCCTGCGTGACTGCGCGCTCCTCAATGGAGATCGGGTCATCACGATCGGGGATCTTGCCCCTGGCGCGCGCCGCACCCTCGACAATGACGGCAGAAAGATGCGCTGGCAGACAGAAGGCAGCTGGAACTTTCTGAGCCTGCCATCCCCGGGCACACCGGGTGACGCAGCACATGTGCGAGATGCGCCGGCCTGGCGTCCGATCCAGAGCGCCCTGATCCGTACTCTTGCCACCACTGGAAAGTCCTGGCGTAACGTGTACCCGGCAGGGTATGCCTACGCGGCATCCGGGAGTGCTCCGAACGTTTTCATCGGGTGGTTCACAGACCCGGTCGTAGAGGTACAGGTTGATGGGCGAACCGTGGAGGGCGATCCGATCAATCTGCTGGTGGTGCATCTGCCTGTTCCGGCGCGTGCCCCGATGAAGCTACAGGCCATACGCAATCCGTTCCTGCGCCCTCCGGCACGGCAGCTGGAGGATGCTATACTCCCGGAGGTCGGGTCACGATGACGGAAAACCCGGTGTTCCGCAAGGAGCTGCTGACTCGCTTTCGCCTGCGTACAGGATCCGGGCTCCGCCGCAGTGCGGTCATGACCGGTGCACTCCTTCTGGTCCTGCACTGGTTGTTCCTGCGAGCTCTGATGGATCGCCCACCCACTGTTTCGCCGGATCACTACCGGGACACATGGACCTGGATCGTTGCGTTGCAATACCTCGCCATCTGTCTGATGACGCCCGGCATCGCCGCCAATGCGTTCACGCAGGAGCGCGAGCAACAGACGTGGGACATGCTGGTTATCACCCGGTTGACGTCAGCGGAAATCGTCCTTGGCAAGTGGCTAGCCCGACTCCTCCCGTCTCTAGCATTGCTGGCGATCTGCTTCCCGCTAACCGCGCTCAGCGCGGCCCTATCGTTTGACTTCCGCCTCGATCGGAGCATTGCGCTCTCACTGGAGTCGCCGGATTTCCGGGTGGTCCGAACCGTGGTCACCCTGCGGGAGTTCGCAGGCACCTATCTGGTCATGCTGGCAACTGCTGTTTTCTACACAACGTTTGGCCTGTACCTGTCGCACCGGGCGCATCGCACGTCTTACGCACTCATCGGAGCATACACCGTCGTGATTGGCGGGTTCTTCCTCAGCACAACCCTGCTTTTCCTCGCAGTATGGTCTTTCAGCAATCGCAGTGTTCCGGAGCACTTCCTCCTGTACTGGGTGAACCCCCTCTATCTGTTCTCGCATGCCATCTCTCCTGAGGACCTGGAAGACACGCTGTACGTGCTGGCAGGGGCGGGTGCTTACCTGGCAGCATCCGCCGCGCTGCTATGGCACATAATCCTCCGCCTCCGGAATGCTACGCGTCCGGGGATTACTCCACACGCAAGAACGTCCGGTTGATCATCGGGTGGTCGTCGTCGGTCGGGCCGAAATCGCTATCCGGGTGCCACGCGATCACGTCCAGACCCTCTGTCTGCGTGAAGAAGGAGTGCAGGCAACCGGTCGGAATGCGCCATCCCATTCCCGGGTACAGCGGGTAGATCCCCCCGGGCGTGCGGCATTCACCCCGTCCGCGCAGGATCACCCCGATCCGTTCAGAAGGGTGCGTGTGAGCCGATTGATCGGTGCCCGGCGGAATGTGCAGATGGTTCAGGCAGGGCTCACCAAGCCTGGGCGGACAGACGAGTAACGTATCTGTACACCCATCGATGTAGCGCAGTCGCCCCTGCCTTTCCAGAGGTCCCCCGATCTGACGGAGACCGGTGTAACCGTGGAGTGAGATCACCATCCCACGACTGCTCTCTCCGCCAATCGTACCACCTCCGGGCCAGACAAAGAACATTTCCGGGCGCAGCATGAAAGTGAGTTGCTGCCCATCGTCTATCTGGCAGGACTGCCCCTCCAGCACCATCCCGTAGTGCGTGGCGTCCGGCGCGAGAAGAAGCCTGTCACTGTCCCAGCCGTAAACCCGAATCGGCAATGCTGCCTGGCTCAGGTCGAGCAGTAGTCCGGGCCGGATGATCAGAGGTTGAAAGTCCGCAGTCATTGCCTGTGATCCCTCCGATACTTCAAGGTGGCCAGGCGCGCCATCAGGCCGGGAAACAGGGCATCGAGCACAAATGCCAGCCGCACCGGCGGGTATGGCAGCACTTCCGCCGGAGGGCGCGCCGAGCGTGTGCACCGCACGATACTCCGGGCTACCGCATCGGAAGTCAGCACGACCCCGGACGGTTGGTACGTTTTTCCCTGAACATTGTTGAAGAAACGGGTCCGCACCGAGATCGGGAGCACCTCACTCACGAATACCGGGTAGACGCTGGCCTCGATGCGCAGAGCCTGTGTGAAAGCGTGTACCGCTCCCTTGGTTGCCGAGTAGATCCCCACACCCGGACTGCCGAAACGCCCTGCGGCCGAAGAAACGTTAATAATATGCCCGCGGCGTCGCGGTCCCATGACCGCAAGCGCCTGCTGGCAGAGCGACACCAGCGCAAAAAAGTTCACTTCAAACAGGAGGCGCATCTGTTCAGGACGGGACTCCACAATGGGAGCCCCCAGTCCAATTCCCGCATTGTTGACCAGCACGTCCAGAGGCCCTGTGGCCTCTTCCACGCGCGCAATCAGACCTTCTACCTGCTCAGGGTGTGAGAAATCGGCCACAATCGCGATCGCCTCTCCCCTCTCCGCGTGGATCGCTTCGGCCACGCGATGCAGATCGCGTTCTTGTTCCGAGATAATGGCTACGCGATCGCCCTTCTGTGCGAACAGGCGCGCGGTCGCCTCGCCGATCCCTGAAGAAGCTCCTGTGATCAGAACGTTCAATGGTCGATATCCCGTACGCTTACGTGGCGCAGGTCTGTTGTTCGTGTGTCTCAGGGCGTTCTCCTGCCGGAGACGCATGATCCGGACTCCTATCCCGGTTTCCTGTCGGCTGCACCTTCATCTTCTCTTAACATGAGAGCGGATATACTGAATGGGAAGTACGTCAGAAGCGTGGGATTACAGCCTCTGCCCGAACACCCGCATGTGCAAGTCTCATCGTACTCAATGTGATTCCCACAGTAGAGGAGGAGTGATGAACCAGCATCCTACCCGCCGTGAATGGATGCAGCGGACGGCCATGACCACTCTGGGGCTCACAGCAGCCTCCCTGTCCGCCGCGCAATCGCCGCCGCGCACCCGCGCGTTGCGTATCGCCCACGTCACCGATATCCACGTGGAGCCTGTCGGTAAGTCCCCGGACGGCATGGCACGATGCCTCGAGCATATCCACACCCTGAAGGATCGCCCGGACCTGATCCTGAACGGGGGCGATAGCATCATGGATGCGAGCGGGCGTGACAGAGATCGTGTGCAGGCGCAGTGGGACATCTGGGACAGGATCCTCTCCTCGCACTGTCGCTTGCCTATCTTTCACTGTATCGGCAATCATGATGTCTGGGGACTGGACAGAGTAAAAAGCAAGACCACAGGCGACGAGCCACTCTACGGGAAGAAATGGGCCATGGAGCGTTTCGGACTCAAGGAGCGCTTCTACAGCTTCGATCGTGCAGGATGGCACTTTGTTGTCCTGGACAGTACTACCCCGCAGGGATCCGGTTACACCGCACGCCTTGACGACCCCCAGATGGAATGGCTCGCCGCTGACCTCGCCGCCGTGTCGGCGGCCACCCCGATCCTGGTGCTCTCACACATCCCGATCCTCTGCGGTTGTGCTTTCCTGGATGGCAACAATGAGAAGACCGGCAACTGGGTGGTTCCCGGCGCGTGGATGCACATCGATGCCCGCAGGATCAAGGACCTGTTCTATCGTCATCCCAACGTCAGGCTGGCCCTCAGTGGCCACATTCACCTGCAGGACCGTCTCGACTACAATCGGGTGACCTACCTGTGCAATGGCGCGGTTTCTGGCGCATGGTGGAACGGCAACTATCAGGAGACCGAGCCAGGCTATGGCCTGATTGACCTGTACACGGACGGCAGCTTCGATCATCAGTACGTGGTCTACGACCGTAAGACAGGCGCCTGAGCCCCGCTACATCCTGCGGAGATCTTCACTGGAGGAAGCTTGCATGCAACGTTACCAGCGTTCACGGCCCGGTGTATGGCGATTACTGGTTGCTCTCTTCATCTGCGGGTGGTACAGCGCCCTGGCACTGCCCGGGGCACTGGCGGTACACCAGCAGTCCGGATACGCCTCGGGAGTAGTGTTCCATGATCGAAACCGGAATGGTGTGCGTGACACAGGGGAGCCGGGTGTCCCGGGTGTTCGCGTCTCCAATCAGCGCGACGTGGTTGTCACCGATCCGGAAGGTCGATATCGGATCCCGGTTGGCGACGACACCATCCTGTTCGTCATCAAGCCCCGTGGATGGATGACACCAACCAGCGATACCCGATTGCCCCGGTTCTACTACATCCACAAGCCTGCCGGATCGCCGTCGCACCTGCGCTACCCCGGGGTAGCCCCCACCGGCCCCCTGCCCGCCTCGGTAGACTTCCCACTCTACCCGCAGCGCGAGCCGAACCGGTTCCGCGTGCTGCTTTTCGGCGACACCCAGCCACGCAATCAGCAGGAGATCGACTACATCGCGCACGACGTTGTCGAGGGACTGATCGGCTTCAAGGCCGCGTTCGGCATCACGCTGGGTGACATCCTGTTTGATGACCTCTCGCTCTTCGACAGCCTCAACCGCACAATCGGGCTTATCGGGATCCCGTGGTACAACGTACTCGGCAATCATGATATGAACTTTGACGCAGTCGACGATCGCCACTCCGACGAGACCT
>JANWZQ010000128.1 GCA_025054835.1 Chthonomonadaceae bacterium | reverse complement strand
AGATCGAGCGCCTGATCCGCGACGCAGGCTACGAGCCCATGCGCCGCACCACGCAGTACGAACTCCTGCCCCTTGGCGTCCCGGAAGGGTCTCCACTCCTGAATAACCGGGCGCAGTGACGCCATCAGGATCTTTGTCTGCCGCGTCTGCGCAAGGCCACTGGTTGTACACAGAAAAACCGCACCACGGAGAACGCTATGCCCGCAACTTCGCAGGACCTGACGCTCGATGTAATCCGGGAGCGTTTTCAGGAGCTGTTCGGCCATGCACCGGAGATCATCGTGCGCGCTCCCGGTCGTGTCAACCTGATTGGCGAGCACACCGACTACAACGACGGTTTTGTCTTCCCTGCCGCTATCGACCGGCATGTGCTTATGGCCGCCAGTCGGCGTAACGACCCTCAGATACGTGCCTTCTCCATGAACTTCCAGCAGGCCTCCACCTTCGCTCTGGATCGGATCGATCGCGTTGCTGAAGGGCCCGAACGGTGGAGCAACTACCTGCGCGCCGTGGCGTGGGCCCTTCAACAGGAGGGTTTGCCGGTGCAGGGGCTCAACTGCGTGGTGCAGGGCAACGTGCCTCTCGGCGCCGGTCTCTCTTCCTCTGCTGCGATGCTGGTAGCCGCCGGTCTCCTGATGACCGCGGCCACTGGCATCGACGTGGAACGGGTGCGTCTGGCCCTCATAGCGCAACGTGCCGAGCGGGAGTTTGTCGGAGTCAACGTCGGCATCATGGATCAGTTTATCTCCGCGCTCGGCCAGAAAGATCACGCACTTTTGATCGACACACGCGCACTCACCTGTGAGGCTGTGCCCCTGCCCGCTTCCGGAGTCCGCATTGTGATCGCCGACACCAACAAAAAGCGCGGGCTGGTAGACTCCGAGTACAACACGCGGCGCGCGGAGTGTGAGCAGGCGGTGCATCTCCTGCGTGCGTACCTGCCCGGTATCACCGCTCTGCGTGATGTGGATGCAGAAGCCCTGCAGCGCCATGCCCGGGCGCTCCCGGAGACTGTCCTGCGACGCGCCCGCCATGTCGTCACGGAGAACGCCCGTACTCTGGAGAGTGTAAACGCTTTGAAAGCGGGGGACATCGCGCGCTTCGGCGCGCTCATGAACGCCTCCCATGAGAGCTTGAAGATCGATTATGAAGTCAGCTGTTCGGAGCTGGATGCGATGGTCGACGCAGCGCGTTCTGTCGAAGGAGTCTATGGCGCGCGCATGACCGGTGCTGGCTTCGGCGGGTGCACTGTCAGCCTTGTCGCAGCAGAGGCCATTGAGACCTTCCTGCAGGTCGTCCCCGAGCGGTACCGGCAGGCAACGGGATTGCAGGCGACCATCTACGTCACCGCAGCAGCGCAGGGTGCCGAACGCCTGCTCTGAGCACACTCAATCCGCATCGGTGAGTGCGGAAACGTAGGCATCGGAGAGCCCGAGCAGCTGCCGGAGCAACGGCGTGCTCGCCTTTGCCCTCAGTCGCTCCGAAGGCTCGTATCCGGGCCAGATGCGCATCCAGTTGTGTCCGTAGTTGTAGATCAGCACCCGGCGCGTCTGGTCCGTACGATTGTTCAGAGCGGCATGGTAGATCCGGCAGTGGAACAGATAGGCCGTTCCTGCCGGGTAGGCCATCTCCACTTTCCCGGGCATCGCGTCCGGGTCCTCCACCTGCGGCAGCGGATAGTCCATTGGGAAGCGATGCGATCCGGGGATGAGCGCAGTGCCCCCACCCCCCTCCGGTACATCGGACAGCAGATAGAACACCTTCACCATCAACGTGGAGCGCGGGTGATACACGCCTGGCATGCCCACGTCATGATGCCAGGTCGCGTGACTGCCCGTATGCGGGGGCGAGATGAAGTAGTCGTTGTCAATCATCTGGATTGTGTTGCCCAGGATTTCCCGAACCATCGGGAAGACTTTCGGGTGGGTCATCAGCTCCAGCAACACGTCATCGTACTCGATAGGAGCCTGCACCTGTTGCAGGTTCTCCCGACGCAGGCCAGGGCGGGATGGGTCCGCACGCCAGAGCGCCTCGGCCCGGTCGGCGGCTGCGCGCACACGCTGGAGTTCCTCCGGGGAGAGCGCATTCGGGATCACCAGATACCCGTTGGTCTCGAAGAACAGACGTTGTTCCTCGCTGAGCGCTTGCTTCGGCATCGTATGTGCTCCTGATCGTTATGTGCCCGGCTTCTGTCCGGGCCGGGCTCGCGCATAAATCCGGTTCAGCAGGTCGACTGACAGGCGCGCCTCACGTCCGTCCACCACGGGGGGGCGTCTCTCCCGTATCGCCCGGTAGAAGTCGCGGATCTGCGCCTCGTGTCCCGCCAGCTGGATCGCCATCGGGTCCGAGCCCCCTCCGGTCAGCATACCGGGATCGTCCAGCGTGGGCATCAGGTCCTCCCCATCCAGGCCGAACCGCACCACCCGGGCGTCCTCGAAAGCTGCTGCGCCGTTCGTGCCGTAGATCTCCATCCGGCTTCCGAGGTCAGGCCGACAGCAGGTCGTCACCTCAATCACTCCCCGTGCTCCACTGGCAAACCGCACCACGGCAATGGCGAGGTCTTCTACCTCGATGGCGTGCATTGCCGTCTCCAGATGCGCGTACTCTACTTCTTCCACCGGGCCCGCCATCCAGACCATCTGATCCAGTGCGTGGATGCCCTGATTGGCCAGCGCGCCTCCATCCAGAGCCCATGTTCCACGCCACGGGCTGCTGTTGTAGTACTCCTGAGAACGCCACCACTTGATGGACACGCTGCAGGAGAGGATACGCCCCATGCGCCCTTCCACAATAGCCTGCCGCACTGTCTGCAGGGCCCGGCTCATGCGTCGCTGAAAGATGCATCCCAGCCACACCCCCTGGCGGTCGCAGAGCGCGATGAGCCGATCCACTTTTTCCAGATTGAGGTCCAGAGGCTTTTCACTCAGCACATGCACTCCACGCTCGGCCGCTGCCATGGCCTGATCCGCGTGCAGGCCCGAAGGCGAGCAGATGTGCACGACCTCCGGTCGCGCCTCCTCCAGAAACCGGTCCAGATCTGTCCAGGCCGGCACGCCGAACATCTCCGCGGCGCGTTGCGCGCTCGCAGTATGCGTGTCACACACTCCTGCAAGCTGCCCTTCCGACATGCTGGCAATCAGGCGCATGTGCTCGCGCCCCATACTGCCACATCCGATGACCCCAATGCGCAGGGGATCCTCCATTCTGCCCTCTCCAGCCATCGCTTGCTCGCACGAACCCTTCTTCTCCGGGTTGCGACCGTGCGCCCTTTCTTTTCGACACACGTGCGCCAGTTCCTGTCACACCCTGCCGCCATCACAGGGGCTCGAACACAAAAATGCCGCCTCCGTTCGAGGAGACGGCATGTGCCTCGCTACCGCGGCAACGAACCGCGCAGCTAACGGTTGCTCAATCCGGGAATGAAGCAACCGTCGGTAGCAATACTGGATCTGACGGCAAACGAACCTGCCGGAATATTCTGATCCGGGGTATCCGGATTGCCATCATGATCGCAGGCACCGGTAGTCAGCAGGTCATAGGTGCGCGTCCCGGGTCCGGTAAGCGGGTTCGGCCCGAGGTCCGAGTTCGGCGAGTACAGCTGGGCGATGTTGGTAGCAAATGCGCCAGTTTGCAGCTTGAAGGACTGGTTCGCGTTGGCGATGGTCTGCATGTTGGCGCGCGCGGTGGCCTTTTCGGAACTGGCAATCGCGCCCAGATATAGAGGCAACGCAACCGCCATCAGGATGGCGAGGATCAGAACAACTACCAGCAGTTCAACCAGGGTAAAACCGCGGCGAACTTTACGCGTGCGCGTGTGAGCCATGGAACTGTAGTCTCCTTTCAACGACTTCACGATCAGGTGCGCCCGGAGGATCCGAGAGCGCACGTCTCTTCTGGTTCAGAGTTGCGACACAGGAAGCATACTGCATGACAGGAGCTTCTCATCCGGTAGCGGTTTATGGTAACGAACATCCTGCGGATCGGAAAGGGGGTGTCTGGCGCATTTTGCAGAAGTTTCCTGCAAAAATACTGGAACGCATCCTCCGTGACCGCGTGTCTTTCACGTGTTTGACCGCGCAATCATCCCCGGTGTTCCACTGTGCACATACACAGGTCCGCACTTTGTTTCAAACCAGTCTGGACGGACGGGATCACTCAACGGCCCTGTAGAGGGGATCGGTGCAGTCTGTGCTGCTGCCAGCTATCCGTGATTTTCGGGGTGTTCGTGCCGGGTCCTCAGTCAGTCTCCCCATCCGTTGCCCGCTTCTGGATGGGAAACGTGGTTCTGCGTTTCCTGACTGGTTCTGCCACGGCCTGCGTACGCGCTTTATCTGCATTCGCACCGGTTTTTCCCTGCTCGCGCGCCGCTCTAAGGGCAAAACCGGGCAGGAAACCGGGAACCGTGGCACCGAACTTGCGTATGTGCAGAGCAGGACTACCATACGCAATCGGAGCGCTCAGAACCTGAAACGGGAATACGTGTTCCATGACGTTCCCGGTGCTGAGTTTGAGAATATGCACGCCTGAGGGGATCTCACCATGCGCATCATGATAGCTCTGATCGTTCTGCTGTGCGCGCTTGCCAGCCCGCCTGCGCAGGCCGGCCAGGTTGACCGTGCTGCCGAAAATCGGCGTGCCCTGCTTGCGCCCGTGCGTCGTGTGGCGATCCTGCCGCCGTTCTTTGCGCCAGACGCAACGCCAAAGCCGGAGGGGAAAGGGCAGACTGTCGACATAACGGCCCGTGCGCTCTACATGGAACAGTTACGCCGATTGGAAGTCCGGATGCGCGCACGCCTTCCAGAACGCGTGGCAGCACGCACGCCCTTCGAGGTGATCCCCCACGCGCAGGTGGAGGCCGCTCTCGAGGATCTGTTGCTCACCCCGGAACAATTCTTTCAGAACGGGGGCCGTATGCGCGGGAACCGGTTCGCACGACCTGTCCCGGAGATCGTCAGACGCCTCTGCGCTGTTCTGAAAGCCGACGCTCTGTTGCTCGGAACACTGGATGAGCCGCGGCGCAACAACGGCCGTACAGTGGTAGACGCCTGTGGGATCTGGCACGAGAGCCCGCACGTGCGGTGCCGGGCCGGATTCTTCGTACTGCTGGCCGACGGAACCGAGGTGTTGCAACAGGTTGTGGATGTGCTGCGCCCACTCACGCGCATCGGCAATCGTGAGTACGTCTTTGTGGACTGGACAGAGGCGCACGACCAGATCGTGGAGAGCCTGATGGATGAGTGGACCCGCTACACGCCTGCCTCACGGCAACCTGCGCGCGTTGCAGGGGGCGCGGAGCAAACAAAGACCGGGGATTAGTCCTCTGCTGAATTCGCACGCTCTACAGAGAGCGCGTGTAGAAAGGCAACGTACAGACCTGCACCGGGACACGGCGCTCTTCGTTCCGGGCCTCCAGCAGGGTGCCCGGTGTCCGATGCTCATGACGCACATAGCCCAGCGCAACCGGTAGCCCCTGCGTCGCCGGAGAGCAGGCGATCACACTCGTAATCCTGCCAGTCTCTCGTTCGCTCCCCTCCTCCATGAAGAAGAGTCGATCCTCCGGTTGCGGCAGGGTACTGCTCTTGATGAGCAGACCGGTCAATGCCCGGTTGGTATGCCCCCGCGCATCGATGCGCGCCATGATCTCCTGCCCCACGTAGCACCCTTTGGTCAGGCTGATGTGCGTCGGCCCGATATTCGCCTCCAGCGCGATCACCCGCGGATCCAGCTCGGCGCCATACTTCGGGATCCCTGCCTCCACTCTCAGCACATTCTGTACTTCCGCATCGATCCGGGGAACCTGCCGGGCTTCCAGCAGGCGGACCCAGACCTCGAATTCTGCTACCGGGACGTAGAGGTCCACGCCACCACTGCCAGTGTGGTCTGCCCCGGCCCATGCGACTACCTGCGCGGACTCTGTCTCTTCTTGAAATGTCGCCCAGATGTCGAGGGCCTGCGGTCCCTGCAGGGAGATACCCGCAACCGTCGCAGTCACATCCTCCAGCTGCACGTCCTCCATGATGATGTAGCGCTCGAACTGTGCTGTGATGGAGGTCAGCGTTTGCAGGGGCATCTCTGCCAGCACCCACGGCGGGTCGCCTGCACCGTTCAACAGCGCCAGATCAGTCAACACATGGCCGGTCGCATCCAGCACACAGGCTTGCACGCGTTGCACTTCTCCCCGGGCGAGCGGGCGTACATCGTTGCTGACCATGCCCTGCAGCCACGTGTAGCGATCATTGCCCCGGATGGCCAGCTGCCCGAGCCCTTCGCGTTGCATCCAGCCAGCTGCATCGCGCACCGCTCTGTACTGCCGATACGCTTCCCCGTCCATACGTGCCTCCTGTTCGCTCAGAGATTGCGGGCCACCACCGTCACGGACGCCTGCGCCAGGGGTTTGACAACGATCTCATCGATGTTGACGTGGGGCGGGCGCGTGACGGCCCAGACGATGCAGTCGGCCACGTCATCGGCGACCAGGGGCTGCATGCCGGCGTATACGCGATCGGCTCTTTCCTGATCGCCCTTGAAGCGCACCAGGCTGAACTCGGTAGCGACCATGCCGGGCACGATTTCGGTCACCCGGATCGGTTTGCCCACCAGCTCCAGACGCAACACCTGCGTGATGGCGCGCACAGCGAATTTGGCGGCGTTGTACCCGGCACCTCCCACGTAGGGCTCACGGCCGGCCACGCTGCCCACGTTGACGATATGTCCTGCACCCGAGGCTTCCAGTTTCGGCAGCAGCTCCCGGGTCATGCGCATGAGGCCCAGCACATTGGTGTCGTACATCCGCTGCCAGTCGGCATCGCTGGCCTGTGCGATCGGGTCCAGACCCAGTGCACCTCCCGCGTTGTTCACCAGCACATGCACTTCCGGTACCTGTGCGCAGAAAGTCCGCACGCTCTCCGGGTCCGTCACATCCAGCGGGAGACATCGCGCTCCGATGGGCTCTCCTACAGCTTGCAGGCGCTCCACGCGGCGGGCGCCGAGCACGACCTGAAATCCTGCGCGATGGAGCGCGACTGCCGTAGCTGCCCCGATCCCACTGCTAGCGCCGGTGACCACCGCAATCTTACCCGATGCCGCAACCAATCGATCTACTCCTCACTCTCGCACACAAAGCGGAACAGGATCTTCAGAGCATGACGGCCGCTCCTGTTCGATGACCGCCCGTGCGCCCCGAGAGTCCTGTTCCGACGATTGCCCATCTCCGGTTGCCCGGTCAGAGTTCTGTGGCCATCTGTGTCAGGGTAACGAACCGGGCTCCTCCCTGTTTCAGATAGCTGACGACGTGACGCAGATTTTCCGCATTATCCACACAGTCACACATGCCCAGACACAGGTAGGAGGTCTGGCTGAGGTGCGCGTCGATGATTGGCTTGATGCGGTCGAAGCCCTCGTCGATGTAGCCTCGCGCACCGTTCAGATTGGCCACCGGCACGATCCAGAGCCGGGCATCCCCGGCCTGGTGTACATTGTCGTAGGAGGGATGGTAGGGAGCGACAGGCGCTCCGAGAGGGCGACCCGCGCTGGACCCGGGTGTGGAGTCCACGATGATCCCGATGTCCTCGAGGGCGCGAATGTCCGGTGTCTCCAGGTCGCCATTGGCTGCCCGGAAGGCAGTCGGCTTGATGGAGAACTGCTTGAGCAGGTCCTTGCCGACCCGGATCAGATCACCACGATCGACGGTGTTGCTGGCCCCGGTATCGAAAGTGAGGTAGAGCCCGATCTCATGCCACGAGGGGATACGGTGGAGCAACTCATTGTGGTAGTGTCGTACGTTGGTCATCGGGTCGTGCTCAGCGACGCCAAGCAACCAGGTGAGCGGGATCCGGAACTCTTCGCAGACGTCAACGATCCCGGCGACATAGCACTTACCCTGCACCGCGCAGGTACAGTCTACGGTGATGGCAACCGTTGGTGTAGGCATTTTTCCCTCCACTTGCCAGTGTTGTGTGGAACGCAGTTACTTGCTTTACGCCAGAAGCGGCACGAGAAACTCCCCAGCAGCGACGTTGCCCCTTTCGCTAACAGGCGCGCCAAGTCCTTCCCCTGCACAGGTATCACCCCTGCAACATTGGACATCGGGCAGGATCGGAACTCTCTCATGATCATCCTCTCAATTTGTCCTTTCCCCCGGTTATCCGGCGAGAAATTAGCAAAATGTGCCACTTTTTTCGGTTTTACTTGCAAAAAGGGCTTGACAGCTCCAGAGAAGCTCTATAGAATGGAAAGCATGCACTGGAGTTTTCGGAAAAAATGCAAGGAGGTGTAACCGTATTACTGTAGTAACTGTCTAAAGGGACAGGTGGTTCTTCGCCTCTCTCGTGCTGCTGGATCGACGCCCCTTATTGCATCCGGCACACATTGCTGAAACACACCAGAACACTGCGCCCAGTCGCGCAACATGTGCAGCAGAGGAGATCTGTCAATGCGCTATCGATCCCGTCTCTCAGCTTTCACGCTCATCGAGCTGCTTGTCGTCATCGCGATCATCGCTATTCTGGCAGCCATTCTCTTCCCGGTCTTCGCACAGGCCCGGGAAAAGGCCCGACAGGCGTCCTGTCTGAGCAACGCCCGACAGCTGGGTACGGCCAGCATGATGTATGCACAGGACTACGACGAAATCTGGGTTGGCTCTTACTTCTTCCCCAACACCTGGGGCCAGTGCCCTCGCTTCACCTGGATGGATCTGACCCAGCCCTACGTGAGGAACACGCAGCTCTTTGCCTGCCCGTCCGCCCCGACACGCAACTTCGTGGCGGACAGCACCCGCCTGGGTTGCCCGCCCATAGAGGCGCTTTTCGGCGTGCCGGCACTGGGTACCTCGGCCCGCCCGTGGGCGCTCGGTTTCATGTACAACGAGAGCTACAACGATCACCCGGCATGGTGTAACGACCCCACCGGCAACAACTGCTACCACGGCATGGTGACCCATGCGCTGTTCGTTTCCGCGCTCGGCACCACTGTGGCTGATATCGGCGCGACGATGGCACAGCTGGAAGAGCCAGCCAACACCATCGCGTATACTGACGGTAACCCCAACTGCCCGCACAACGACAACCCCTCCGGTACTGTGGCGATCTTCCGCTACCCGCGCGACACGGATGTGGAGGTGGATACCCGTGGCATCTCCTATCAGGGGTCCGGATGCTATATCGGAGGCATCAAGTACGGTCGGGTCGCCAAGCGGCATAATGAGACATTCAACGCGGTCTTCGCTGATGGTCACACCAAGGCGCTGCGCCAGTCCCGGCCCAATCAGTGGACCCGGTACCTGGACTAGCGTGAGCCCCGTCCAGAGAGGCAGTTATGTCCAAGTCTGATATCAAGCCCTGGCATATCGTGCTGCTGGTTGTGGCGGCTGCCGTTGTGCTGTGGCGCGTGGCGGGCTACGTTGGGGAACAACGACGCCTGAGCGACGTCAAGTACAACCCGGGTACTCCCTACATTCAGGCGCCGCCGGGAAGTATCGAAGCCCAGCGCGAGGCCGAGAAGTAGCACGTCGTTCATGGGCCATCGCTTCTGCAAGGGAGTTGCCCGTTCCGGGGCAAACGGGTAACTCCCCCTGTGGGAGGGTGGCCCTTCCTCTTCTTCACTGCTCGACACACTTTCGAGACCTTTATCACGGGACCTCCGTATGAAACATGCTGTTCGCTGGATTGCCGGTATTCTCGTGCTGGCGATCACCGTGTGGCTGGCGACCGCGGGCCTGGCCTGGAGTCGTAACCGTCTGCCGGCCCCCCTGCCCAGCCCTGTCGAAGCCCCCCCTGCTGACAACGCCTATCCGGATTACCTGCAGTGCGTGCGCGCCCTGCAACAGAAAAACCAGCTCCTGTCGCTTCCGGGCGACCAGATACCGGATGCAAGCACACGCGCCTCTCTGCTGACCCCCAACCGCGAGATGCTTGCCCGATTTCATCGGCTGCATGCCCGTCCAGCGGTCGCCACCTACCTGGAGCCAGGCAAGGACTTCGTGGCCGCGCTGGATTTTCTGCCTTTCGGGCGGTTGATTGCACTGGAAGCGCAGGATGCTCTGCCCGGCGCACCGGACAGGGCGTTGCACACCCTGGTAGACGGTCTGATCTTTGCTGATCGGATCCAGAACGGTGGCACAACCCTCCACCTGACCATGAGTTACATGGCGTTCTTCCCGCTGTTTCAGGCGTTTCCAGCTCTGCTGCCTGCTCTGCGTAGAGCGAACTGTGAAGCCGAGGCGGCTCGACTGGCGCGTGTGCTGGAAGAGAAGTATCCCCTGCAACGCATCTTCAAAAACGAGCGGTACGTTCGTGTGACCCAGTTGCGCCGCTCCATGGAACCGATGGGGCAGCGGATCCTGCGGATGCAGTGGCCGGGCAACGCGAACGAGTGGAACTACCTGCTCAAGCCGAAGGCGCCGGCCATCGAGGCACTGGATCGCTACATGCTGCACTGGGTAGAACAGGCAGAGCAACCCGTACGGTCCATCGCAACACAGTCGGTGCCGCAAGCGCTGAGCGAGCTGATGAATGATGAGACTTTGCAACCCGACTTTTTCCTGCGCGAGATCGTGCGCTACCACTACCTGAAGGCGCGCCTCAAACTGACCTGCGCGGCCCTGTTGCTGGAAGCACACCGACAGAAGCGCGGTCAGTATCCGGCAACACTGACGGAACTGAACGCACGTGTGGACCTGTCAGATCCCTTCTCCAATCAACCGCTGCGCTACCGCCGTAATGGCGCCGGTTACCTGCTCTACAGCGTGGGCCCGGACGGGCAGGATGACGGCGGGCAAACCATGGTGGAAGTGCAGTTGAACCTGGAATCGAAAGGGGATCTGACACTCTCGCATCGCGGATAGGCGTGCCTCTGACAGGGTTTCCTGATTGAGCATCTCATCTGGTATGGATGCACGGTCGGCATCCCCGGACATCGTGATCTGCAACAACCGCGAGGCGCTGGCACGGGACGCGGCCTACCGGTTTACAGCGCTGGCGCTGCAGGCCATCAGCGAGGGCAGGCCCTTCCGGGTAGCACTTTCGGGGGGGTCTACCCCGCGATTGCTCTATGCGCAACTGGCCGCCCCGCCCTTTCAACGCGCAATCGACTGGTCACGTGTGGAAATCTTCTTCGGTGACGAGCGCGCCGTCCCACCAGATGCGCCTGACAGCAACTATCGGATGGCTCGCGATGCCCTGCTGGCGCATCTCCCTGTTCCCGCCGAACAGATCCATCGCATGCCCGCCGAACAGCCGGATCTCGACGCGGCCGCACAGGACTACGAGCAGACGCTCCGTCGGGCTTTCGCCCCTGCCCCCGGAGAATGGCCTCGCTTTGACCTGATCCTGCTGGGCATGGGGCCGGATGGTCACTGTGCCTCCCTGTTTCCCGGGCGCCCGGCACTGCTGGAAACCCGGCGTCTGGTGGTGGCCACAGAGCCCGGATTGGCCCCGTTTGTTCCTCGTCTTACTCTGACCTTTCCGGTTATCAATCATTCCGCACATGTATTATTCTTGATTGCAGGCATGGACAAGGCGCACACAGTCGCTCACATGCTGCTCCGCGACCTGCCTGCCGATCAACTGCCGGTTCTGCACGTTTCTCCAGAAGAAGGCAACGTGACCTACCTGCTGGACCGGGAAGCCGCCCTGCTGGTGCCATCGGTAATGGACACCGCAGGCGCCGTTGGGTCCATGGAGTAACGGCGATGTACAACGCGGACACTATTCGGAACGTCAAACTGGTCCGGCCCGATGATCCGGGCTACATTGCTTTCATGCGTCGTATGGCCGACCAACGCCCCTCACGTGGTGGACCGCGATCTGCTGGAGAATATCTGGGCGGGCTGGTGGAGCGCGCTGTGCGTCACTGGCTCAGCCAGCATGTACCGTTGCAGGAAGAGCGGATCCTCTCGTGGGAGCAACGCCTGCGCAACCACCGCCACGGCACACTCTATCGCGAGATTGACGGTGTGTGGCAGATTGACCACGAGTCGCTCTGTCTGTACGAGATCAAGTTCACCTACCCGGAGAACATGCGGAGTGGCGTCGGGTTGCGTCAGCTGGACACGGCCGCCGAAATCCTATTCCGTGACCCGCGCTACCAGTACGTCCTGAAGCGACTGGTCTACGTAGCGGACGAGCCAGTGCCTGTGCTGGAGGAAGAGAACATCCCCTGCCTGCCCCCGGACGACGCGTATGAAGAACTGGGGGTCGTCTGGGTTTCTCTGGACGCAGTCGCAGGCGCAGCACAGGAGCTCGGGATCGAGCTCCCGGAGGGGTGGCAGCTCCCCGAGGCGCGGGAGGGCGTGGTGGAGGACCCGGAGCGCGAGGAATGGCGGCAGTATGCCGATACGGAGGCTCTGGAGGCCGATACCGACACGTCCGCCACCAGTCCGCTGGCCGAGGCGCTGCGCCGGGCACTGGAGCGCTCACAGCCGGGATGAGTGAAGACGCGGTATCACTCCCCGAAGCCACGCAGCATCAGCGGGAGCGCGGGTTCTTGCGCTTCATCTCCAGCAACCGGATTGCGGTCTCCCGATCCGTGCAGAGGTCATGCACGATCGGTTGCTTCCATCCCATTGCCTGCCACTCCAGCACGGAACGGATTGCGTCGATCTTGCTGGCCCCTCCCGCAACCACAACGACTTTCGGCACCAGATAGAGCTGCTCGAAGGTGACGGAGAGGAGCCGCTCGTTGATGCTCCTCACGTAGTGCTCCAGCTCGGTGAGCGCATGTGCCGGCAGTTGTCTCCGCGCCTCCAACGTGATGAAGAGGCGATTGCAGATGTCGCCGACCGCACAGGAGAGAAGCGGGGACCCGTTGCCGGTGTACCTCTCGATCAGTTCGATCATCTTACCCAGCTCGGGTTGCAGGTTGCCGAGCATAGGCTCATGAAGCCCGACAATGAAGCGGTGACCGGACCTGGCGCGCACGCCGCCGATACCTACCAGAGCCAGCGTCGGCACGCACACATCGTCCTCATCCGGTTGCGCTCCCGGTGTGTTGCCCGCACGTGCTTTCTCCTCCCAGACTTCCGGTGAAATCCAGCGGCCCGGCCCCTCGCGTAGCCAGTCCTGTACCATCTCCGGATGCCGAACCGCGACCGGCAGGTTCAGGCGGATCAGTCGGGCATCCGGGAAAGCGCGCGCCAGCCATGCGCCACTGATGTCGGCGTCCATGGCCCGGCGCGCGTCCGGGCTCTCCATACTCCAGACCTGCGCGGCAATGTTGCCGTTGAGGGAAACGACCTGCACCCCTCGCACATTGCGCTTGTCGAAGATATGTTTGTTGAACAGGCTTTCGCAGGCGTAGAAGACAGCCCGCCCGGACGACAGAGCAATGACCTCGTTCTGCCGGACGATGGTGTCCAGATAGTCGGCACACAGCTGCCCCAGCGCCTGGTGCAGACGGTCGTCAGCGAGCGGGTCGGCCAGCGTCTCATCGTGCCCCGCGGTATCTGCAACGATGGCGGACTGCAGTTCGTACGCGGCCACAAGCTCGCGCTCCAGACCCTCGATGCGTGGCGGCTTGAAAGGAGCGTTCTCGTCGATGTGCACGCGTACGATCCCGGAGTCCAGCGCAAAACGATACAGTCGGGAGATCGTGCTGGCGTCGATATGTCCGAGGCCGGGCTCCGTCCTGAGAAGTTGCTGCAAAATCACCTTCTGTTCCAGACGGTCGACCAGCACCATTTTGGCAATGCGCGCCGCCAGTCTACGCCGCTCGTTCGGGTCCAGAGCAGGGCGTCTGCCGCGTCGCCTTTCTCCGGTAGTTGCCATGGTGAACCTCCCTTCCTCCCTTTCCTGCCCCAGAGGCCTGGCATATGCTTCTATTATATCCGACGCAAGCAATGAAATCCAATTTGCGCAAACAGAGATCTGCACAAAAGAGCGGATCCGTGGCAATCTGCGCAATTCCATGCAAAATCCCCACGCTCCCCTTCTGGCAGCCGCAATCCGACGTGGCTCCGGAGAACCCGAAGACCCCGCGTGTTCTGCCGGAACTTCCAGAAATTTTGCCAATTTTTCGCAAAAGGCATTGACACAGAATTCAGAATGGTGTACCATAATTTGCGAAGGTATCCTTCTTTCTCGTCCTCATTGTGTTGTGTCTTCAAGTGCGCCCTGGCCGCTTGAGGTCGAACCCGGTTTCAATGGCGAAGCCGGGTCTCTTTTTTTCTTCGATAGCGCGCAGGGAAACCCCACCCCGACAGGGAAACCCGGAAGAAGAGGAGGTTGCCATGGGACTGGAAACAAAATGCTTGCTGGTATCCCATCCCAGAGTGCCCGTTGCTCTGCTGCCCACTCCTCTGCACCCACTCGATCGCCTGCGCGCGACTCTGGGTCCTGCGGCACCGCAGATCTACATCAAGCGAGATGATCTGACAGGTCTGGCACTGGGGGGTAACAAGTCGCGCAAACTGGAGTACCTGCTTGCCGACGCCCGGCACAGAGGATGCGACACGGTGATCACATGCGGAGCGGCTCAGTCCAATCATGCCCTGCAGACCGCAATGGCCGCACGGAAATTCGGTTTTGAGGTGCGATGCGTGCTGTACGGCGCGGCTCCCACGCCCGACCGTGTGACCGGCAACGTGCTTCTGCACCGATGGGTAGGCACCCCCCTTCGCTGGGTTACCATGCAGGACGGAGAGACGCGACGGGAGCAGGCGCTCCGTCGTGGCCTGCGGGAGGAAGCGGAGGCTGCCCGGGCTGCCGGTCGGACTCCCTGCGTGATCCCGACCGGTGGTTCCACTGCGGTCGGTGCGCTGGGCTACGTGCAGGCCATGGTGGAGATCCAGCAGCAGATCCCCCCGGATCGTGCAGACACGGTACGGGCCCTGTTCTTCGCCTCCGGCAGCGGGGGGACTCATGCCGGTATGGTGATCGGCGCTCGTATCACGGGCTTTGCCGGCACCATCATTGGAGTGGAGATCGACCCCATCCCTCCGGATGCCACCGGTGTTTCGCCATTCCACCGGGCGATCGTGACCCTGGCGAACGAGACCGCCCGGCTGCTCGGGCTATCAGAGGACCTGCAGTTGCGGGATATCGTTCTGGAGTCGGCCTACGCAGGCCCGGCCTACGGGGTGTCAACTCCGGAGGGAGAGGAGGCCATCCGCTTGTTGGTGCGCACAGAGGGGATCCTGCTGGACCCGGTATACACCGGAAAAGCTTTCGCGGCGCTGCTTGGTGCGATCCGGGCCGGTCATTTCCGTCCGGATGAGACCGTGATTTTCTGGCACACAGGGGGTGTAGCCGGGCTCTTTGCCGGCTATCACCCGCCAGAGGCATAGGTCCGGCGGAAGTCGTTACGCAGCTGGAGGTGCGTCCAGCGGCGCGCCGCACTCCGGGCAGAAGCGAAAGGAGACGTTGACGATGGATACGCCACATTGCCCGCAGGTACGTTTGCCTGCATCGGTATGTACCCTGGGATAGTCGCCGCGCAACAGGCGGGCGTACTCCTCGCTCTGCGCCCACTCCCGGATCAGGCGGGCGCGAATTGCGGGGAAGGGATGTGTCTGCTCGCGCACCATGAGGAACTTATAGTAGAGGCTGAGCAGATCCTCATCCATGTCCTCGTAGGCATCGGCCTGTCGGACGAACTCGTCAATATTCAGGTCGTCCATCAGGCGCCGGGATCCTCCGACCAGCTTGAGCAGAGCGGAGATACACACATCAGGATCCTGCGCGACGAGCAGGCCAGCGCGGTCCGCCGTCATTTCCGAGCGCCGGAACCAGTAGAAGAGGGAGTAGACCAGTGCCTGTGTCAGGATCGCACCGGGGATAGTCAGTCCACCAGCCACGGACTGCAGTACCGTGGTGAGCGCAATTGCCATGGTGCGGTAGAGCATGTGCTCGGCCTTGATGTGCCCGAGCTCGTGCCCGATGACCGAGAGGCGCTCGGTGTCGTCCAGCAGATCTACCAGAGTGGTGGACATGACGAGCGTGTGTCGTTGCATGCCGAAGGCGAAAGCATTGGGCTGGTAGTGCTGGGTCAGGTAGAACTCCGGCTCCGGAACATCCAGAATGGCACAGGCCTCCCGCAGGTCGTTGTACAGGCGGGAGCACTGCCGGGACGAGACGCGAATACTGTCCCCGGTGAACATGATACGCACGAAGCGCTCGGCACCCATGTCGGATAGCCACTTGAACAGACGGTCCAATCCGGGGGTGCGGCGTAGAGCCTCGAGCGCGGCACGGTCCTCCGGGTGTTCGAACGCAGCACTGGAGAGCCCGGGAAAGCGAACGCGTGGGGGGAGTGTAAGATCAGGTGTTGCTGTCATGGATCCATGTACCTCCCTGCCACGGGTAAGACGGTGGTGGCGTCGTATCGGAGTTGCCCTGAGGAGTATCGTGTGCGCCCCCCGGATCCAGCCCCTGAGAATCGGGGGCTGGCACGGGCGTGTCTGCGTCTGGCGATTGTGCGGGGTTGGGCGAGAGTGGCCCGGCTTCCCCGCTCTCCGGGAAGATCGGTTGCTCCGTGTCCAGCGGCGGAACGGACACAGGCATGACACCGGTATCCAGCGCTACAGGCTCCGTCGCCCCGGATCCAACCGGTTCACGGGTCTCCTGCAAGCTTCCTGCAGGTGCCGGGGACAGGTCTGCTCCCTCAATCCGGCCACCGCAGTAGGGACAGTAGCGGAACGGCTGATCCAGAATATGCTGGCAGAACGGGCATCGCCGGCGGACAGGCGTCGTTTCTGCTTGCTGAAGTCGCATCAGCGACTGGAACACTGTGACGAGCGCCCGGGCGTTCTGGCAGTTGGTCGTGCCACTGATCCGGAACCGCACCGGCAGCTCTCCGTGGAGACGCATATTCAGGCGGCCGGCAGGTTCCTGACCGAAGGTATCTGCATCGGAAAAATCGATGGAGGCGATCTCGCTCAACGAGAAGAAGTGCGGCTCGATCTCGCTCGGTCGGTCATTCTCCGGGTGTATGTGTTGCACAACGAACCGGCGGTCGGTCAATCCCAGGTTGACGTGGGGCGCGAAGAAGGCCTCGGGGCCGATGGCTAGCTTTCCCCTCAGGCCGCCGGCGATCACTCCTCGCAGGAAGCCCAGCAGTTGTTCCTCGGGCGATAGAATGGACAGGAGGCCCTGTACAACAGCAGCCTGTTCTCTACGATCCCGGGCCTTACGCGCTTCGTCCTCTGCTGTTCGATCCCGGGGCGGATAGTTGGTTGCAGATGCCATGACTCACACTCGTTCCGGGAACAACGGCTGTGTCCGCCGGGGGTAGTTACGCTACAGGATACGGTGTGCACTCCTGTCAGGTTTCACGGGAAGCGCTTTCCTGCGGGATGCCACCGCAGGATGAAGCGCTCCACAGGCGCGTCGCCTATCCATCGTATCGGGGCCGCAACGCATAGGGTATGGGATCCTCCACACCGGCTCTCTGAAATCCACGCAGGCGCAGGGCGCAACTGTCGCAGGTGCCACAGGCTACATCCTCGTTCCGGTAACAGCTCCATGTCAGGTGAAACGGCGCGTTAACCCCTATACCCTTGCGCACGATCTCCTCTTTCGAACAGTGGATGATCGGCGTCTCAATACGCATATCCCCTCTGGCCGTTCCGACACGGATCAGGGCATTGAAGGTCTCGTAGTACTCCGGGCGGCAATCCGGGTACCCACTGCTGTCCTCGGCGACGGCTCCGATGTAGATGTGCCGGGCCTGCACGACTTCGGCCCAGGAAACCGCAATACTGAGCAGATGCGCGTTCCGGAAGGGCACGTAGGAAGTCGGGATCTCCGGATTGTCCAGATCCGCTTCTGAGACGGGGATGCGAGTGTCCGTCAGGCTGCTGCCCCCGATGGCCGCCAGGTGCTGGATGCTACAGACCAATCGGCGTTCGGAAGGCACATCGTAGTGTGCAGCCAGTTCATGGAATGCTTGCAGCTCCCGGCGTTCCGTGCGCTGACCGTAGTTCACATGCAGCAGATAGAGTTCCTCCCCACGCGCATGGGCGATCCCCAGCGTAACGCAGGAATCCATCCCTCCAGATACCAGTACAACGGCTTTCATGCATATGTCTCCCTGCTCCGCGTTGTGCGGCCGATATGAGACCGGGCACCTCTGTCCGGACGAGAGGGCGCATCAGCGCGCGGCTGTGTGCAGACGTGGCAACAGGCCCTTTCAAATACGGCTTATGCTGGAGAGTATACTTGCCGTTGCCTGCAGGCGTCAAGCGGGCCTGCTTTCCAGGTTGTTCTGCTCCACCACCATGAGGCAGGGTATGCAGCAAGTCAATTCAAGGAATTTTTGATGCAATTGTTGACAATTATCTGGCAAGGTGTTATACTTGCGCGACTGAGGTCGTCCTCAGCCCCGCATCAACAGTAAGGAGGACATTCTCAATGCCAACGGGTAAAGTGAAGTGGTTCAGCGATGCCAAGGGCTACGGGTTCATCGAGCTCACCGAGGGAAAAGACATCTTCGTCCACTATTCGGCGATCCTGAAGGAGGGGTTCAAAACACTCTCAGAAGGTCAGGAGGTGACGTTCGACATCGTGCAGGGGCCTAAAGGTCCTCAGGCGGCCAACGTCGTCTCCCAGAACCCGACCTCACAGGCCTGAGCCTCTTCGCTACAGGCAGGCAGTTCTCGTGGGCACACGTCCAGAACGTCTGTTCCGGGAATTGTGTTCCCGACACAGGTGTTGCCGTTCTGTACTTTACCTGGCGATCTCCCTGTAAGTGTTCTGCATCCCGGCCGTGGTGACGCCAACCGGTTTCCGTCGCAGTGGTCACTGCCGAAAAGCCGGTTGTTTTTCTGTCTATTCTGTCCGGCTTCCCGCAGGTATCGGCCCTTGCGGGGAACGGAACTTCCCTCTGGAACCGTTCGTATGCAGGTACGAACTTCACGCTGGTTGTGTACGCGTGCAGATCCGGGATGGCGCCCCGCGATCCTGGATGCGGGTCTCTCCTGTACTGCTGCAAGAGATCTTTCTCTCCCGGAATGCCAGCGAACGACGTTGATTGAGAACGTGGAGGAATAAACTGTATGGGTCAGGCTATCGATTTTTCCAGTGCAAATTTCGAGGAGCAGGTACTGAAATCGCCCATCCCTGTGCTGGTCGACTTCTGGGCCTCCTGGTGTGGCCCCTGCCAGATGATCAAACCGCACATCGATGCGATTGCCGAGGAGTACGCAGGGCGTGTGCGTGTGGGCAAAGTGAACCTGGACGAGGAGCGCGAGATCGCCGAGCGGTACGACATCATGTCCATCCCCACACTGCTCTTCTTCAAAGACGGCAAGGTCGTGGATCAGATTGTGGGTGCCGTGCCCAAGAGCACCATTGCCAGCAAACTGGAGAACCTTCTCTGAGTGGAGATGGCGGTTGAGGGCGCGCCTCAACCGCCATCGCGTAGCACGTATGCAGGCCCTGACACGGTATTCTATTACTCCCCCTGCCGTTCCGCAACCCGTGCCGCACGCATCTCCTGAAGCAATGGCACGATGCGCGGGTATCCCAGAATGACGCTCTGAACATAGGCGTTGAACCACTGCGCCTCGTTCCCCTTCACTCCCTGCTTGAGCTTCTCTGTCTCTTCTCTGGCGATGCGTGCAGCCGTGGCAATCTGTTCCGGCGTCAGGATCTCACGTAATTTCTGGCTCAGGTCGGCCAAGGTCCGGTTGAACAACTCCTGGCGCTTCTGCGTGTTCTTCAGGTGCGCGTCAATCGCCTTGTTGATGCGGTCGTTCAGCTCCTCCGGCACTGGCTTTCCGGAAAGCGCAATGCGACGCGCGGTGCGAATGTCCGCAGCGATTTTCTTGAGGGCCGTCTGGTCGAACTGTGCCAGCCGCAGGTTGTGCTCTTCCTGCAGGGACGTTACCACGGCAAGGATCTTCTCCAGCTGCGCGTCGGTCAGCTCGAGTGCGTTGAGAAACTTCAACTGCCCGATATCGGCGACGGATTCGGTCAGCTCCTGTACTTCCTTCTGGATCCGGCTCAGTTCGGCTGCGGGCTGTACACGAGCGACAGCCACCGGGAGCACACTGATAGACAGGACGCAGAGTACCCCTCCAGCTGCCCATCGGATGCGCCGCTGCCCGACGCTCAGGCTCTTCTTCATGGGTGCCCCTCCTCACCAAGGATATCACCTGTCTGGATGCCGCAACATCCCCGGCAGGAACGTGTTGCCACATGTGGTGTATTATCTGGCGATACACGTCTTCGAAAGGTTACCGGGGGGAACGCAGTGGTGGCGTCACGCGCATCCCCTGTGGAACACAGATGAACCTCATTATAGCGCATTCTGTTCGCACATGACGATCGAGAAAGGATCGGGTAAAGGGAATGCAAGCACTGGCCGAATATCTGAAGCATCGCGCCGAGCGCAGTTTTCGCGCCGTGTTGAAAGCGCTGGAGTACATCTCTCCGGAGCAAGCCCGACGTGACCATCATGATCGCTGGCCTGACCACATTTACGGTATCGGGCAGGATGGGTCGATCGCCGGCATTGTGTACCATCTGGCGGCATGGAAGCAACTGACCCTGCCCCTGTTCCAGCCGGGAGGCCGTGCCCTCTCCCGGCACGAGTTTGATCCGTCTGCCGCACCCGCACTCGACGACTGGTTCAATCTGGTGGCGTGGTACAAACAGGTGGGAACCGCATGGCAAGCGGAACTGGAGCGTCTGCCTCCCGAGGCACTCACGGAGACCCGCCGGTGGGAAGGCCATGAGATCACGATGCCTCAGTTCATCGCCGAGTTGTACGAACATGATGTGTACCACCTGGCACAGATTGAATACCTGTTACAGAAGCATCGCGCAGACGCACAGGCCTGATCCCACGCGCCAGAGCGCACCCGGCGTCTGCTGGCTTCCGGGTCGGAGAGGCACAACAATTGACAGAGGCTCTCACACTGCGCTATACTCCACGTTACGTGCCCGCTTCAGATCCGGTACACCGCATGGGAGCCACAACGCCGTCATGAGACAGATCCTGACCATTCTGGAACAGAACGCACTGGCCACACCGGCACAGATCGCCGCGCAGACAGGCATCGACGTGGAGACCGTGACCCGGCAGATCGCCCAGTGGGAGCGCGAGGGCGTGATCCGGCGCTACAAGACAGTGATCGACTGGGAACGACTGGGCGAGGAGCAGGTATGGGCCTACATCGACGTCAAGGTCACCCCGGAGCGCGGCGTGGGCTTCGATGACGTCGCCGAACGCATCTACCGATACCCGGAGGTACGCTCGGTCTACCTCGTGTCCGGCGCTCAGGACCTCCGTTGCGTTGTGGTCGGCAAGTCCCTGCGCGAGATCGCGGACTTCGTGGCGCAGAAACTGGCGACCATCGACCGGGTAACAGCGACCGCCACCCACTTTCTGCTCAAACGCTACAAGGATGATGGCGAGATCTTTGCAGAGACCGAAGAAGATCACCGCCTGATGGTTACTCCATGACGACCCCGAACGTGCATTCTCACAGGCATCTGGAGCAACCGGCCACGCGCATGGAGTCCGGACGCCCGCCAGTCAAACCTCTCAACACAGTTGTTGAAGCCTGTCCTCCTTCCGGTATCCGTCGCTTTTTTGATATTGCCCGGCAGATGGAAAACGTGATCTCGCTGGGGGTGGGCGAACCGGACTTTGTAACCCCGTGGCGGATCCGTGAGGCCGGCATCTGGGCTCTGGAGCATGGCTACACCACGTACACTTCCAATAATGGCCTGCTGCCTCTGCGCGAGCGTATCTGCGCACGTTTGCAACAACGCTACGGTGCCTCCTACGATCCGGCCACGGAATGCCTGATCACGGTCGGGGTTTCCGAAGGGTTGGATCTCGCGCTCCGCGTCCTGCTGAATCCGGGCGATGAGGTAATCGTTCCGGAACCCTGCTACGTCTCCTATGTGCCAATGGTGCGCTTTGCAGGCGGGGTTCCAGTCCTGATCCCGACCGGTTCCACGGATGGATTTCAGATCGACCCGGAGCGAGTGGAGGCTGCTGTCACGCCGCGCACCAAGGCCCTGTTGCTGGGTTCCCCTTCCAATCCAACGGGATCGGTGCAGCCGCGCGAGGTGTTGCAGGCGCTGGTCGATCTCGCGAATCGCCACGATTTCTATCTGATTTCCGATGAGATCTACGACCGCCTGACATACCTCGGGGAGCATATCTGCATGGCCAGCATCCCCGGCGCGCGTGAGCGGACCATCGTGCTGAACGGCTTCTCCAAAGCGTACGCGATGACCGGGTGGCGCATCGGCTACGCCTGCGCCCCGGAACCGATTGCGACCCTGATGACCCGGGTGCATCAGTACACGATGCTCTGCGCGCCACACATCGCACAGATGGCAGCCATCGAGGCACTGGACCATGCGGAGGGCGACGTAGAGCACATGGTGGCGGACTACAATCGCCGCCGTCGCCTCTTCGTGAACGGGTTGAATCGCATCGGCCTGGACTGTCATGAGCCTGCAGGAGCCTTCTATGCTTTTCCCTCCATTCGTCGCACGGGACTGGATTCGGAAACGTTTGCCGAACGGCTACTGATGGAAGAGCGCGTCGCCGTGGTGCCCGGCAACGCCTTCGGGGCTTCTGGAGAGGGATTCGTGCGTTGCTCTTATGCGACGGCACTTCCCCAGCTGGAAGAAGCTCTGGAGCGGATGGGACGGTTTGTGACCCGGATCGGCCTGGCCTGTCTGCTGGCATTCGGTGTGCTGATGAGCGGCATGGCCCGGGCCGACCGTATGCTGTTTGCCCCGGATGGCGCGGCCCTGCCACCCGACTCCTTCCGCCTGGAGTACGCTATCAACCCGGAACGCCGCAACGCCAGCTTCGCCTGGGCACAGTACGCCTCCCCCGACGGCATCGAGATGGAGCTGCATCGGTTAGATCTGGAACGCGACACGAAGAATCGCTACGCATTCAACCTGCAGTACCCCCTGCTGCAGGATCTTGGAGCGACACCGGCGCTCTCTGTGGGCGCACGCGACCTGACGCTGACCGGACAGGAGCGCCTGTCACTCTTCTTCGCTGCGGGGAAATCCGTGCCACTCTCTGACCGGCAGGCGCGGCTCGTGAAGGAACTGCGATGGAGCGCCGGGATCGGTACCAGCTTCTTCAACGGGGCGTTTCTGGGCGCCCGTGTGCGCTTCCGGGGGGGGCTCACGGTGATCACAGAGCTGGTGCGCTACCGCCCGAACGTCGCGCTGGCCTTCCCGTTGGTGCGGAATTTGCAGGCCCGCGCTTACAGTTTCGACGGCAATCTTTTCTTCGGGTTGAACTACGCGCTCATCCGGTAAGGAGTGGCCTGTAAAGCAAAAAAACCAGCACAGGGCCGAGCTTCAGGGTGCCGCGTTCCGTGGCAGGGAACTCGTACCCGGGTGCGCCGGTCTTTTAGAGTGAGGTGGTAAGAGAACCATGACGATGCAGCCAAAGGGCGACAATCGGCGCGTGGCGCTCATCAAAAGTCTGGCAACGAACAATCGATTTTATGCGCTGGTAACCCCTGAGAGCGGCATTCGGAACGCAGAAACCGTCGCCCAGATCCCCGATGACCTCCTGCTGGGTATTGCCTACCCCTGCCTCGAGGACGGGCTGAACGACTTTGCTGTGATCCGTACCACCTTCGAGACGCTCGATCTCTTCCCGGAAGACGACCCCATACGGGATGAGATGATGGAGATCATCCACGATGCCCGGGGCAACCTCCTGCGCCGCCTGACGGAACTGCGCGACCGTATCCGGACCAATCAGGCCCACTTTCTCGGCACGGACTACAACGAGTTCAAAGGTTACGCGCTGGATATGGCCCACCGGGGCTACCCGCGGCGCAATCTGGACAGTATGATGAAGCTGAATGTGTTCAGCTCGGTAGCCGAAGCCGAAGGCCACACCGACACGAGTGAACTGCTCTACTACTACGAGTTTGCCAACGGCATCGAGCTGGCGCAGGTCCTGCACTTGGAAGCACGCGAGTTCATCGTCACACTGTTCGAAGACGTTCTGCGCAGTGTCAAGAACGACGGGAACTACAAGAACAAATACCTGTTCGATCGCAATGTGTTCCAGAAGTTCATCGCCGTCATGTTCGTGAACTATGCGACCACGGACCCGATGTTCTACGGGATCAACAAGAAGGACTACGCGGTCTCCGTAGACAAGGACATGGACGACACCCCCCTCTACCGGGCCATCCGGGCAGAACTGCTTGCCATCGAGCAGCGGTTGAAGCAGGGCACAACCGGTCCTGTGCCAGATACCCCACTCCCTGTCCCCGCAGAGCCCGACTTCTCCATGGCCCCGGAGCTCACGGGCAGCGGTCTTGCTACAACCCCTCCGGCCGTCTCCGATCGCCTGACCCTGGAGCAGGCGGCTGCCCTGCTTCCCGGCGAACTCGTCAACGAAGAAAACCTTCTGGGCCCCATTCACTCGCTATGTTCTGCGGCCAACCTGTTGATCCGCAAGAGCGATCCAGAAACACAGCGCTATGCCCAGGTGATCCTGGCAGATGCCTCCAAAATCGTGAGCGAACTCAAGCGTCTCGGCATTGTCTCGCCACTGGCGAACGATCCGGGTTTCGTGGAGTAATGTCCTTTGAAAGCACACATTCATTCCTCGAAACGGAGCGTCGCCAGTTCTGCGCCGGGATAGTAGCGCGCCAGAATACTCCGGAAGCCGAGCGCTCTGGGAGGCGCCGCCAGAGCCACAGCCCCTCTCTGACAGAGTCCGCGCCCGTGTCCCCACCCCCGGCCACGGATCACAATCTCACCCCCCGGCTCCCGACGCACCGAGAAGAGGGTGCTGCGTAGAACGTTCGGCCCGATCAGGGCGCGCAGAGCCGCTCCGGTGATCTCCCGAACCATAACTGCCCCGGCAACGCTGCCTGTCTCTGGCACTGCGTTACCGGAGATTGCGCGGCCACCCGGCCCCCCGGGGAGTGGCTCCCGGAAGGAGAACCGCACGCGCAATACGCGTCCGGAAACATCCCGATCGACAACCTCCACACCGATCAGGCTTCCTTCGACCTGCAGTTGCGGATGCCTGCGCAACAACGGTTTCAACGCCTCGGGAGTGTAGCGCAGAACCCATTCCGAAGCGCGGAAACCACCCGGCAGCGCGTGCGCGTCCTCATCCGATACGGACGGCGGGTAATCTTCCGGGGAACTCCCGGGCGCGGTTCTGCCCCCACAGTCGGCGCAGTAGAGCGCAGGGATCAGCTGCCCCGCACGCCTTAAAACCTGCCCGGCAGTCTGCCGTACAGCCTGATCACATGCCGATGACTCACTCCGCGTCCCGGCATAGGCCTGCGCCTCCGCATCGTCGCGCAGATCAAAAGGCTCCACACCACGACGGTTGGCAATACGGTAGAGTGCGAAGGTGCGCGCGGCAACGGCCTGTGCCTTCAAAGCTTCCAGAGGCGCTCGCGGCCCCATCTCACTGCCAATCACGCCACGCAGGTAAGCCTCCAGCGTAATCTCATTGATCACCTGCACCCCCCCGGACTGCAGGCGCACCTCCAGACTACCCCGATAAACGCCCCGAACGCCGGGCTCCTGCCAGATCGTCAGGAGTGTGTCGGCATCCTCGGGCTGCACCCGGAGCATTCCCTCTGGTAGCGCAGCGACTGCGGTGCGAAGTGCATCGCTTTCCACCGTCAGCGCATTGCCCACCACGCGCACGCGGAACACCCCCGCCCCGGAAGCTACCACCCTACCGGTAGCATCGACCACCCGTGCCCCGGGATCTGCCTGGATGGCGAGCACAGAGGCCCCGGTGTATCGGGTCAACGCCACACGAACCAGAGGATTGGTCACGTTCCATGTTGGGGCAGGAAGGCTCTGCTCATGGAGTCGTACGGGCGTTGAGACCCCTGTCGGGATCAACACGCTCAGAAAAACGGCCCATCGTATCCGCAGCAGCCCGGAGGTTCTCTCTGGCATCGCCCCCCACTCCGGCACGTCTCTTCCCGTTCCCGGCGGATTGTAGCACATCCCCTGATTCCACGGCAACCCGTCCGGCGACCGCATCTTTCTGCAGAAATTCAAGGTAAAATAGACCGGCACGTTACAGGGTCAAACGTCCACAACGAGCCAGCACGCGCAATCCGTAGCAGCAGGGCTTACCGGAGATGACACTGAGCGATCTTCCGAAATTGGCAGACCAGCTGCCCGATTTCGATGCGATCGTGCAATTGCTGAAGCAGGAGACGGCACAGGCCGTCGCAGTAGAAGGACTGGTTGGTGCGGCCAAAGGCTTTGTACTGGCCCGCCTCTTTCAGCGGCTTGAGACCCCCCTGCTGGTTCTGACGTACCAGCAAGAACAGGCGTATCACCTCACGAATGACCTGACGCACTTCGGCGTCCCTGCGCACCGTGTCGCGGTCCTGCCCCCCTCACAGAGCCTGTTCCTGGAGGGTGACATCACCGATCACCGCGTGATCGGTGAACGCATCAACGCCCTGTACCTGCTGCACCAGGAAGTGCCTGCCATTGTGATCGGCACTGCCGAGGCCATTCTGCAACGCACATCCCCTCCCGATACACTGGTCGCCCCCACATTTCACATCGCCGCAGGAAGCATCGTAGATCTGGAAGAGGTAGTGCTGCGCCTCACGCGCATGGGGTACCGCCCGTCCAGCACCGTGACCGCACCCGGAGAGTTCAGCCGTCGTGGCGGTATTCTGGATGTGTTCCCGAGCACACTGGAAGTACCGGTCCGGATCGAACTCTTCGGTGACGAGGTAGAGTCGATCCGTGTGTTCGACGTTGCTACCCAGCGCAGTGTCTCGCGTCGGGAACAGGTGATGATTGCCCCGGCCCGCGAGGTGCTCCTCACGCCGGAGGTCATCCAGCGCGCCAGCAAGGCGATCCAGCAGCGACTGGCGCTGCGGAAGGCGGAGCTGGCAGAACGCCGCACACGCGATGCCCGGGAGGCGATCGACCGCCTGACCGAACGGATCACGTCCGACCTCGGGGCACTGGAGCAAGGGGCCTATTTCGACGGTCTGGAGCAGTACCTCCCGTATCTTGTGCCCACCGAAGTCTGTGCGCTCGACTACCTGCCCCCGGGAGGTGTCGTTGTGCTGGACGAGCCGCATCAGGTCCGGGAGCACTGGAACCGCATGACTGCAGACATGCTTTCGGCGCGGGAACGACACTGGGAGCGTGGTGAGTTGCTCGATGCCGCCCTCAATCTCCGCGACTACGATGCCGCAATGGAAGCTGCCCGGCACCGCCCGCGCCTCGCATTCTCGCTGCTCGGGCGCCTGCCAGAGGATCTGACAGGAGCCCGGCACACGCAGTGGAACTCCGCACCCATGGAGGGCTACCGGGGACGCATTGGAGCGCTGGCGGACGACATCGGCATCTGGCTGGCAAACGATTGCCGGGTCATGGTCGTCTCGGATCAACCGCACCGCGTCCGTGAAATTTTCGCCGAACGAAATCTATCCGTGCGCCCACGCGACGAGAAGATCGGCAGGACCCCGGGCCTCTACGTACTGGAGGGGCGCCTGCGCGCCGGCTTCAAGATCACCGATACCCGCCTGTACCTGCTCACCGATACCGAGCTGTTCGGAAGTGCACGCCCGGCCATCGGGCGCCGCAGAGTGGCCGGGGGAGTAGCGATCTCATCGGTACTGGATCTGCGTGAAGGAGATTATGTGGTGCACATGCACCACGGCATCGGCATTTATCGCGGTCTGGTCAAACGCCAGACGGACAGTACACTGAAAGACTACCTTCTGATCGAGTACCAGGGAGGCGACCGGCTCTACGTCCCCGGAGACCAGATCGACCGGGTGCAACGGTACGTCGGAGCAGATGGCTCCCCACCCATCGTCAACAAGATCGGGGGCACAGAGTGGCAACGCACCACGCGTCGGGTGCGCGAACAGGCCCGTGAACTCGCCGGGGAACTGATCCGGTTGTACGCCGCGCGGCAGGCCGCCACGCGCCCCTCCTTCGGCCCGGACACCATCTGGCAGATCGAGATGGAGGAAGCTTTCCCCTACGAGGAGACGCCGGGACAGCTGCGCGCCATCGCCGACGTTAAGGCCGACCTGGAGTCGGACCGCCCCATGGATCGGCTCATCTGCGGCGACGTGGGATTTGGAAAGACGGAAGTAGCGATCCGCGCGGCGTTCAAGGTCGTGACTGCCGGCAAGCAGGTTGCAGTGCTCTGTCCGACCACCGTGCTGGCGGCCCAGCATCTGGCCACTTTCACCGAGCGACTGGCAGCCTACCCGATCCAGATTGAACTGCTGAGCCGCTTCCGGTCCCGTCAGGAGCAGCATCGAACCGTGCAGGGCCTGAAGGAAGGCCGGGTCGATATCGTCATCGGCACCCACCGCCTGCTCTCCCGGGACGTGGTGTTCCAAGACCTGGGCCTGATCATCGTGGACGAGGAGCAACGCTTCGGTGTCACGCACAAGGAGCGACTCAAGCAGCTGCGCACTTCGGTCGACGTGCTCACCCTCTCGGCCACCCCGATCCCGCGCACGCTCTCCATGGCACTCTCCGGACTGCGCGACATGAGCGTGATCACGGACCCACCGGAGGGCCGCATCCCGGTGATCACCTACGTGCGCGAGTACGACGATGAGCTGGTACGGGACGCGATCCTCCGTGAGCTGGAGCGCGAAGGACAGGTCTACTTCGTCCACAACAAGATCGAAAGCATCTATCACGTAGCGCAACACATCAGGCGTCTGGTACCGGATGCCCGGATCGAAGTAGGCCACGGTCAGATGTCAGAGGATGAACTGGAGCGCGTGATGTTCGACTTCTACCATCACCGCTACGACATTCTGGTCTGCACCACCATCATCGAGAACGGTCTGGACATCCCCAATGTGAACACCATTCTGATTGACAATGCGGACCACATGGGTCTGAGCCAGCTGTACCAGTTGCGTGGCCGTGTTGGCCGCTCCAACCGACAGGCCTACGCGTATCTGTTCTACCGGCGTCACAAGCAGCTGACCGAGGTAGCGGAGCGACGTCTGGCCGCCATGAAAGAGTTCTCTGCCCTGGGCAGCGGTTACAAAGTAGCCATGCGTGATCTGGAGATCCGGGGAGCCGGCAACCTGCTGGGCGCAGAACAACACGGCGCCATGGTGAGCGTCGGCTTCGACCTGTACTGCCAGCTGCTCGCACAGGCAGTGCAGGAACTCAAAGGCGAAGAAGTCGTCGAAGACATCCTGCCCCCCGTCGATCTGCCCGTCACCGCATATATTCCCAACGAGTACATCCCCGGGGAAGCAGAACGCATCTACTTCTACAAGCGTATGAGTAACGTACGCTCTGTGGAGGACATCGAGAATTTGCAGGAGGAACTGGAAGACCGTTTCGGAGATCCTCCGCGCCCGATCTGGGAAGCGCTGGCGGTCCTGCGCCTCCGGCTGCGAGCCAGACAGATCGGTATCGCCAGCATCAAAACAGAAGGAAAGCACGTTGTCTTCCGGTTCGCGCCCAACGTCCGCCTGACGCCGGAAGCGATCCAGCTGCTCACCTACGCTTTCAAAGGGCATCGTTTCACGCCAGACGGCGTGACCGTTCCCCTGAGTGGACCTGCTGTGATGCCACAGGTCGAAGAGATGCTCCAGACTCTGGAGCAGGCGCTTACCTTCCGCCGGGGGCGACAGGATCGTAGCAACAGCACGCCCTCATCTCCCACCCCTCAGCAGTCCGGGGAACCATGCGGGACGCAACCAGCGCGCTCGGCTCGACCGTAAGAACAGACAGCACGCGCACTCCCGGAAACTTCCGAAACAGCCACATTGTGGCAACCATCAACGCGCCGGGGCATGGCGCGGCGGGTACAATAGAATGTGCACGCGGATAGGACCTGTCTGCCGTGCCGCAATGCGAACGAGAGGAAACTATTCGGATGGCGAAAACCACTGTCGAACGTCCGGCGGAAGATCATATCCAGCAAAACGAATTGATCGACCTCTATCGCCTCATGCTCCGGATCCGTCGCCTGGAAGAATCTGTCTACCGGCTGTTCCGCGACGCCAAGATCGGCGGATACCTGCACCGCTACGATGGGCAGGAGGCGCTCGTTGCGGGTGTGATCCCTCTGTTGCAACTGCCGCACGACAAAGTGCTCTGCACCTATCGCGATCATGGCCACGCGCTTGCCTGTGGCACGCCGGCCCGGGAAGTCATGGCGGAACTGCTGGGCCGCGCCACCGGATGCGCCGGGGGCAAGGGCGGCTCCATGCACCTCATCGATCCGCCCCGCGGATTCCTGGGCGGCGACGGCATTGTCGGCGGCCCGGTACCGATTGCGCTGGGTGTTGGCTACGCGCTCAAATACCGCGCCCGCATGCTCGGCGGCGGCAACCACATCTGCGTGTGCTACTTCGGCGATGGCGCGATGAATCAGGGGGGCGTTCACGAAGCGTTCAACATGGTCGGCCTGTACAAACTGCCGATCCTGTTCATCCTGGAGAACAACCAGTACGCCATGGGCACCTCCGTCGCGCGTTCTACCGGCCAGCCCGATTTCGTACTGAAAGCAAAAGCCCACGGGATCGACGGCGAGAAGATCGACGGCATGAACGTCCTGACTGTGCGAGACGCAGCACAACGCGTCATCGACCGGATCCGGGAGACCGGAGAAGCCTACTTCCTGGAAATGGAATGCTACCGGTTTGTCGGGCACGGCATCGGCGACGACAACACCAAATCCTGGACTACCTACCGCACAGAGGCCGAGGTGAACGAGTGGCGCAAGCGAGATCCGATCCTGCAACTCGGCAACTACCTGCAGGATCGGGGTATCCTGGATACCACACAGATGGACGCCATCGATGCGGAGGTGCGACAGGAAGTTGCCGACGCCATCGCCTTCGCCGAGGCCAGTCCGGAGCCACCACTGGACAGTCTGTACGAAAACGTCTTCTCGTAAGCAGGGAGATCCACACATGGCAACAATGCGGTATCAACAGGCGGTACGGCTGGCCCTGACCGAGGAAATGGAGCGCGACCCCACCGTATTCCTCTGTGGCGAGGAGATCGGGCAGTATCAGGGCACCTACCGCGTCACCGAAGGCCTGCTGGATCGGTTCGGCCCCATGCGCGTGGTGGACACCCCGATCAGCGAAATCGGTATCGCCGGGATGGCCACCGGGGCAGCCATGGCAGGGTTGCGCCCGGTCGCGGAGTTCATGACCTGGTCCTTTGCCCTGGAAGCGATGGACCAGCTGGTCAACCACGCGGCCAAGATCACCTACATGTCCGGAGGACGCATCCAGTGCCCGGTGGTGTTTCGTGGCCCGGCAGGCGTCGGCACGCAACTGTCTGCGCAACACTCGCAGAGTCTGGAGTCATGGTACGCGCATACCCCCGGGTTCAAAGTCGTGATGCCCGCGTTCCCGGCCGACGCTAAAGGCCTGCTCAAGACCGCGATCCGCGACCCCAACCCGGTTGTGTTCATGGAACATGCCGGCCTGTACGGCCTGCAGGGCGATGTCCCGGACGACCCGGAGTTTCTGGTCCCCTTTGGCGTGGCTGCGATCCGACGCGAGGGTACCGACGCTACCCTGATCTCCTACTCCCGGGGTGTACACCTGTGCTTGAAAGCCGCAGAAGCGCTCGCCAGAGACGGCATCGAGTGCGAGGTGATCGACCTGCGCACCCTGGTCCCGCTGGACATCGAGACCGTTCTGCAGTCCGTTCGTAAAACCCACCGTGCCGTCGTTGTCCATGAAGAGTGGAAAAACGTCGGTTTCGGCGCAGAACTGTCCGCACGTATCCACGAACACGCATTCTACGATCTGGACGCCCCCGTGGAGCGCGTTGCCGGGGCCGACGTGCCCATGCCCTACGCGAAAAATCTGGAACGCGCCGCCATCCCGAACGACAACGATGTGATCGCGGCCGTAAAACGCACACTCTCGTAGCGAGCTGAGGAGAACCGATGGCTGAAGTCCGCATGCCCAAAATGGGCGACGGAATGGAAGAAGGCACCATCAACGTCTGGTTGAAAAAAGAGGGCGATCTGGTCAAAGCCGGCGACATCATCGCCGAAGTCGAGACCGACAAGGCCAACGTTGAGATCTCGGCCTACGACTCGGGCATCCTGAGCAAGATCCTGGTCCCGGTCGGGCAGACCGTTCCCGTCGGCACAGTGATCGCCTATATCGGTGACGGCAACGATGCAGAAGTAACCGGAACTCCTGCGACAACCACCGGATCTTCACAGGCCCCGGCCCCGGCCACCCCGGACGGCGCGGCTCGCCCCGCTCATCCCCCGTCTTCAACACCGGCAGGTACGGGAGAGCGCGTGAAGGCCTCCCCGCTGGCCCGACGCATGGCGCAGGAACTCGGGATCGACCTGAGGCAGGTCACCGGCTCCGGGCAGGGTGGAGTGATCCATAAGCGCGACATCGAAGCCTTCCAGCGTCAGCCAGGCAAAGTCCTGCCCGCAGTAGAAACCGCTTCGACCACAGGTCCCGTGACGCCTGCTGTGGCCACAGCACCTCCGGATGCAGGCCCGACAGGTCAGGACATCAAGCCCACACGGATGCGCGAGGCCATCGCCCGACGCACCGTGCAGAGCAAGCAGAACGTCCCCCATTTTTACGTCTCGATGCTCATCGAGATGGACCGCGCGCTGGCACTGCTCAAAGAGCTGAACGCCGACGCCGGGGACGGGAACAAGATCACCGTCAACGACATCATCGTCAAAGCCTGTGCAGTCGCCCTGGGCCGTGTGCCGGAAGTGAACGCCACGTGGACCCCGGAGGGCGTTATCCGGCGCTACGCGGAGGTCCACATCGGCATCGCGGTAGGCATCGAGGACGGTCTGGTCGTGCCGGTGGTGCGCAACTGCCACCAGAAGACGTTACGCCAGATCTCCGCCGAGGCGAAAGCGCTGATACAGAAGGCGCGCAACAACCAGTTGAAACCCGAGGAGTTCAGCGGAGGCACATTCAGCGTTTCGAACCTGGGCATGATGGGCGTGGACGAGTTCACCGCGATCATCAACCCGCCGGAAGCAGCCATTCTCGCCGTCGGTGGCATCACCCGGGATGCCGTGGTCGATGCGAACGACCAGATCGTCGTGAAATCGCGCATGAAGGTAACCCTCTCGGCAGATCATCGCCTGCTGGACGGTGTGGTGGCCGCGCGGTTCCTGCAGGAAGTCAAGAAAGCGCTGGAAACGCCCTTCTCGCTGCTCAGCTGACCCCTGCGAGGCGCAGCAATGCAGAATGCACGTCGGTGGGGCCGGCTCCTGCTCTGGCTCCACCTGTTCGTCTGTCTGGTCTGGTGGTGGTTGCTCCACGCACAGCACGATCCCCCGGCATGGGTGCTTCACGTGTTCCTCTGGTCCGTGCTGGCAGTCCAGTTCACATGGGGCTTCACGGTCGGCCTGATCGTCGGCCCCTCCCGACGCCGGCGCAAATGGCTCTGGTGCAGCCTGCTCACGGTATTCATGCCTCTCTGGCCACTTGGCTTCCTCCTGCGCGCACTCGTAGCCACCTGTGGCCTGCTGGTAGCCCTGGGGTATGCCGCAATCGCCGTGATGATCCTCGCCTCGGAGACCTACGCAGGCGTCCTGCTCGGCGCGAAGGTGCACAGCGCCCACAACGACTGACCTCTCCCCGCCCCCGCCTCGCAGAGCGCCCACACCGATCCCGTCGTTGACGTGCCGGAGCGCGTCAGGTATACTTTAGCAAGGCTAAATAATCTGCGCGGTGCGCACGCGCTCGCACACAGAGCGGAGGTAGCCAGTATGCCCCCATTCACGGCCAGTCGCGCCTACATCGAGGACTGCCTGGATGAGATCCTGCCGAACGTCAGCAAACCGGGTCGCTACACCGGTGGCGAGCTGAACAGTGTGGTCAAGGATCACGCCAGAGCAGAAGTCAAATACATTATCGCTTTCCCGGACGCATATGAGATCGGCATGAGCAACCTGGCCTGCCAGATCATCTACGACCTGCTCAACAGACGGCAGGACTGCGTCGCGGAGCGCGTCTATGCCCCGTGGCCAGACATGGAACAGGCCATGCGCGCGCACCACGTCCCCCTGTTCACACTGGAGACCCGCACCCCCTGTGCCGATTTCGATCTCTGGGGTTTCGCGCTCTCGTACGAACTCTCCTACACCAACGTGCTGAACATGCTCGACCTCGCCGGCGTTCCCGTACGATGGCGCGACCGGGACCATGGCCGGCCGGATGGCAGACCGTGGCCTCTCATCTTTGCCGGCGGTCACTGCACCTTCAACCCGGAGCCCATGGCTCCCTTCATCGATTTCTTCGTCATCGGCGAGGCAGAAGAGGTACTGGTCGACATCACAGAGACGTTCAAGGCGCATCGGCACCGCAGCCGGGAAGAGTTGCTGCTGAAGATCGCGCAGATCGACGGGTGCTACGTCCCCCGCTTCTACGAACCGGTGTACGAAACAGAGGAGCAGCGCCGCGCGCGTCTGCACGCCGCCGGCATCCCGGAAGAGATGGCCGAAGCACGCAACGACACCATGCCGCACCTGATCAGGACACGCCCCCTGCGCCCCGATGTGCCGGAGAAGATCCGTCGGCGCGTTGTGTGGGACGTGGATCGCCTGGACTACCCCACGAAGCCCATCATCCCGTACATCGAAGTGGTGCACGATCGGATATCGCTGGAGGTCATGCGGGGATGCACGCGGGGATGCCGCTTCTGTCAGGCTGGTATGATCACGCGCCCGGTACGTGAAAAGTCGCCTGAACGGTTGATGCAACTGGCCGAAGAACTGGTGCGCAACACCGGTCACGAGGACATCAGTCTGGTGAGCCTGTCCACAGCCGACTACTCGCGTGTGGACGAGGTAGTACACCGCCTGATCGAAAAGTACGGGGGCAGCAAGGTCGGCGTGTCCCTGCCCTCTCTGCGCGCCGATCGGGACTGCGTGAAGCTGGTACAGGAAATCAACAAGGTGCGCAAAACGGGCCTCACATTCGCCCCGGAGGCCGGATCCCAGCGCATGCGCGATGTCACCAACAAGGGGGTGACCGAAGAAGATCTGTTTGCGGCCTGTGAGACCGCGTTCTCCAACGGGTGGCAGAAAATCAAACTCTACTTCATGATCTCACTGCCTACCGAGACCGATGAGGACGTGCTGGCCATCGGTGAGCTGGCCCGCAAGTGCGCGCAGATCGCCCGCAAGAATGGCGTGCGCAACCCCACGATCACCATTGGAGTCTCCGCCTTCGTCCCGAAGCCATTCACGCCGTTCCAGTGGCACGGGCAGGACACAATCGAGGAGATCGACCGTAAACAGACGTTGCTCAAACGCTCTATCCGGGACCGGGCGGTCTCCTATCGCCCCAACGAACCGACAGGCACCGCGCTGGAGGCGATCCTCTCACTGGGCGACCGACGCATCGCCGACGGCATCGAACGGGCGTGGCGCCGCGGGCAGATCTTCACCGCATGGGATGAATACCTCAACTACCGTGTCTGGCAGGAGGCCTTCGCAGAAACCGGCGTCGACACCCGCTTCTTCGCCAATCGCCACAAATCCTACGAGGAGCCCCTGCCGTGGGACCACATCGATTGCGGGGTCACCAAGGCCTTCCTGCGCGCCGAAGACAAGAAGGCCCGGGCAGGACGGTTCACGCCGGACTGTCACACCAATCCCTGTTCCTTCTGTCAGGCGTGCGACCGCGCCTATCTGGAAAGCGCGAAGGGCCGCCAGCGTATCGAGGAACTGGCGCGAGAAGGCAAGACACTGGTACTGACCCGCGCCGACCGCGAACGCCTCGGCATTCAGATATGATCCGGTAACCGGAACGTCCTTGCAACCCCGTGCCGGCGAGCGCACATCGCTCCGCCGGCCCTTCTCTCTTGCACCCCCACCTGCCTGCAGCAGCAACCCGCCGTCGCAGCGTGTGGAAAGGACATGCCCGTGCCCCTCCAGGAGCGCATACCCTACTTCCCGGAACATGTGGAAACGCCACGCCTCATCCTCCGGCCGGCTACCCCGGAGGACTGCCAGGAATTGAACGCCGCGTTACACGAGACCTGGCCGGACCTGCAGACCTGGATGGACTGGGCCGATCGCCTTCCCAGCGTTGCAGAGACTGCCCTCTTCCTGCAGCGCGCCGCCGCTGCCTATCACGCTGGCCGCGATTGCATGCTGGTGGCCTGCCATCGATCCACGCGGGAACTGGTGCTCTGCACCGGGTTACACCCGCGCGACCGGCGCGTGCCGAAATTTGAGATCGGCTACTGGTGCCGCGCCCGTTACCAGCGACAGGGCTATGTGACCGAGGCGGTACAGGCCGTCACCCGGGCTGGCTTCGAACACGCCGGAGCCCGGCGCATCGAGATCCGATGCGACTCACGCAACGTCCGGAGTCGCCGGGTCGCAGAGCAAGCCGGTTATCATCTGGAAGCCATACTCCGCCATGACAGGCGCGCCCCGGATGGATCGTTGCGCGATACCCTGCTCTTCGTCCTGCTCTCAGAGGAGTTCTTCGCGCGCCCTCCGAAATAGGACACAGGGGATGCCATACATAGCCGTGGCACCGCCTCTATACCAGAGCCCGTCGCACCCGGCGCGTGAAACCTCGCATGTTACGCCTCTTCTTTGCCGTCGAAATACCGCCGGCCATCCGCGCCGATCTGGCCCGGGTGCAGGCCCGTCTGCGTGCCGCCGCCGGGGAGCACGGCATCCGCTGGGAAGCTGCAGACAAGTTCCACATCACGTTGAAATTCCTTGGCGAAACGCCAGAAACGCAGGTCCACGCTCTGCATGAGGCAGCCACGCAGGCCGCTTCCCGCATCGCGCCGTTCTCACTGTCCCTCGCAGGCATCGGCGCGTTCCCGGGCCTGCACCGCCCGCACGTGTTGTGGGCCGGAACCGGGGAAGGGTTTCCGGTTTTGCAGGGTCTCGCCGAGTATCTGGATCAGTTGCTGACAGCACACGGGTTCTCTCCAGAGCGGCGCCGGTTCCACGCGCACATCACGCTGGCCCGCGCCCGATGTCCTTCCGGACAGGCTGCTCTGGCCCGGGTTCTGAAGCAACACACAGAAACAGTAGACAAAATTGGCACATTTCAGGTATCATGTTTTGTGCTGATGCGTAGCGAGCTGCGCCCCTCGGGCTCCGTGTATACTGTCCAGGAGCACTTCACCCTCTCGCCACGCGCCACAGGGTACCTGTGAAGGTGCGGCTATTCCCTACCGGAGGCCACTCGCGCTCCAGCTCCCGGTTCCCCATCGGAACCGCGCCAGAGCAAACGCGCACATCGTCGGTCCGTTGCAGATACGTTCGGGCATCGGGAAGGCGATGGCGCGTGGAGCGCCGCTGCGTCCTCACGTGTTGCGCCCCGGTGCGCAGAAAGGATCAGACCATGTCAACGGAAGAAGTTCAGAGCAAGCTGGATCCCCGTAAGCTGAAGGCTCTGGAGACCACGGTTGCCAATCTGGAAAAACAGTTCGGCAAGGGAAGCGTTGTCCGGCTCGGACAGGCCATGCGCCTGAACGTGGACGCGATCTCGACCGGCTCGATCGCTCTGGATATGGCGCTGGGCGTGGGTGGCATTCCACGCGGGCGCATCACCGAGATCTACGGCACCGAGTCCTCGGGTAAAACAACCATCGCCCTGCAGTGCATCGCGCAGGCGCAGAGAAAGGGAGGAGTGTGCGCCTACGTGGACGTGGAGCACGCCATTGACCCCGAGTACGCGCGCAACCTGGGCGTGGACGTCGACAACATGTTCATCGCGCAACCCACCACCGGCGAAGAGGCCCTGGATATCATGGACGCCATGGTACGCTCCAACGCGATCGATGTGGTGGTGCTGGACTCCGTTGCTGCGCTGGTGCCGAAAGCAGAGCTGGAAGGAGACATGGGCGACTCACACGTCGGCCTGCACGCCCGCCTGATGTCTCAGGCGTTGCGTAAGGTTGCGGGCAGCATCAATCGCACCAATACGGCCGCCATCTTCATCAACCAGATCCGTCAGAAGATCGGCGTGATGTTCGGCAACCCGGAGACCACCACGGGGGGGCTCGCTCTCAAATACTACGCATCGGTGCGCATGGAGGTCCGGCGCATCGAGACGGTCAAGAACGGTGCGGAGCCGGTTGGCGCACGCGTCAAAGTAAAGATCGTCAAGAACAAGGTGGCGCCTCCGTTCAAACAGGCTGAGTTCGACATCATGTTCGGCAAGGGCATCTCCCGCTCCGGATCGATCCTGGACCTTGGAGTCGACATGGGTCTGCTCACCAAGAGCGGCGCGTACTTCTCCTACGGCGAGACCCGCCTCGGTCAGGGCCGGGAGAACGCACGAGCCTTCCTCGAGGAGCATCCGGAACTGATGGACGAGATCGAGGCGCGCATCCGCCAGTCCGGTGGCGTCGCGTCCGCTCTGAGTGTTGCGGAGGATACAGATCCTGTGGAGTGAGCGCGCAGGCACGCCGCAGCGATGCCGGGCAGTTCCATGCCCGGCATCTGCATGTGTACTCCGCATGGCACCGTTTCACGTGAAACGGTGTCGGGGTATCACAGCCCCCACCATCAGGAGCCCTGCACGGGCCGGATCCCACCCGTTTCACGTGAAACGCGGCCCTATCACGGAAAATTCCTGTTTCGGAAACGCCGCATCCGTTTCACGTGAAACATCGACCTATCCCGGAAAACTCCGAAGTCGGAAGAACCCGATCCGTTTCACGTGAAACGGTGCCTCTGTACGTTGCCGGCGTGCCCCGCAGCGCAGTCGGGGATGCTCGGGAATGGCCGCAACCGTTTCACGTGAAACGCCATCGTGGTAATGCTGGAAGACAGGGGGCCAGGGCGTTGCTGTCGTCATGAGAACGACGCATGCCCCGGCCTCTCTTGCCCGGGTAATCGTCGCCCGGGGCGCTCCCGCATGGTCCAGAAGTGGGAGGTGCCCGCGCTTGCAGTCGGGTTCCGGGTGTTGCAGTCGTCTAATCCCATTCGAGGAACACGCCGCTCACCCGTTTTGATCCTGCCAGCTTCGACCGACCGGAGCACGTACAGGGCCTGCGGCTCTTCCGCAGAGGCAACGTTCCGCTCTGCCCACCTGCTGACGGGAAGTGCTCATAACGGGACGCTGTGGCGGCTCCGGTGATCAGTTCCCGGCCGTGTTACCAGCACAACCTTCCTGCTGTCCGTATCCCCGGCCACCAGGAGAAACGCTTGCCTCGTTGCCCCGGTCCTCTTCGCGTCTCTGCCTCCTGCCCGGAGGGTCTCCCGGCGATGTCTGTTGTGTCTCCACAGGGGCTTCCGGCAACTTTTTTGTTTGACATTATACAAATTGTATGCTACAATACAAGCAATAGAAATCCGGATTTCTACCTGCTGTTCTTGCTTCACGTCGTGCTGCAACGGCGCAGCAGGATGTGGCCTGTGGTCTGGCGTAGTCGCTCTGAGGGCGGGCTACGCATGTTTTGTTGCACGCAGGGAGTTACGTCCATGGTTCAGGGAAGGCCCGGTAGCAGAGTTCTGGTCCGGCATCAGCTTGCGGATGCGGCGAAAGAGTACAACTGGAAGAAAGTTCTTGACATTCTCTACGCGCATCCGGATCTCATCAACGCCACGCGTCCTGGAGGGGAAGCCCTGTACACACCATTGCATCAGGCGGTACATGGGAATGCGCCGCTGGAAGTGATCCAGCGGTTGCTGGACATGGGGGCATCTTTGACGGTAACGAACATTGATGACGAGAGACCTGTGGATATCGCGAAGCGTAAGGGATACTACCATCTCGTCCCGTTGCTGGACCCGGATCGGCAGCAGGTGGTGTTTCCGAACGAGGTTGCGGAGGCAGAGTCGGTATGTGCTCTGCGCTTTCGCGGGTATGAGTACGAGCACTGGATCAGCACGCTCGGTAGCAGAACCACAGGCAGCGGTCTGACAGCCCTGGCCCGGTTCGTGGTGGAGGAGCTTGCTCTGCACCGTTCCATGAACGATAACTTTGCTGCCTTTTTCGAGTTACGGCGTTTCCTGCATAAATGGGAGAACAGGTATCTCACTCGATACTCCAGAGAGTACATTGCGTATGACTTTCTGTTCCTGCATCTGTACGCACACGAGCCCGCGGAGCCGTTTCGTGATGCCAGGTACTGCTATGAGTGGCAGGAGAAGTTTCTGCCCCGAGCCGAGAGCATTGCCGCAATCGTGAGAAAAAGCTTTCAGCGGCGTGGCGGCGAGAAAAAAATCTCTGTGCGATGACGCACTGACCCGGTGCACCCGGTTGCTCAGAACCAGCTGACGGTGCCGTGTGACCCAGGGCAACTACCGAACAGAACCGGCCTGCAGACGAACGCGGGGCAGGGTGATAGCTGGAACAGGCAGGGAGTGAACTCTGCGCGGGCTCATCATGGTATGCGCCGTTATCGCGCAGGGCTCGCTCTCTGATTTCTGCCTGTGCACCGCACAGTGGCACTGTGTGGCTCCCGCAGGCCACGCCGGACCGACCGGGGTAGGGGCCGGGGTGAATGGGGGGCAGACCTCTGTGCTCTCTGGCTTTCTCCACCGTGGAAACCAGCGCGAAGTGGTAACGCAGGCGCCGTGCAGGCATGTCCTTCACCGGTCGCAGTTCTTCCCGCGCCGTGCGCGCCGGTCGTTCCCCGCGCGTTATCGCGACAACCCTCACGTCATCGATGATCCGCTCTGCGCTTCGCACCGTGATCCTCCTGTTCTGCTCTGTTTCCAGTGTAACAATCGTAACACTTATGCATGATCCTCCGGCTCCGTCTGTGATATCAGAGTGACGGGGCCGATTGTCTGCTGTGGGGGGAGGGAGTGATGAGCACACAGTACATTCCATGGCTTGCCCTGTCTGCCGTGCTGGCCGGCGCGGCGAGCGCGGGCGCGGATGGATCGCGCGCGGCATCATTCCGGGCGAAGGCGCGGGTGATCCTGCACCAGTGGGGGCCCGAACGGGCACGGCCGCAACGGATCCGGGAGCATCTGGAGCATCTGGAGAGGAACCTTGTTGGAGTCGACGGTTTCTTCCTGTACCTGGACAAATCGTCCTTCGGGGTGATGTCGAGCACCCGGTTGGCGCCACAGACGGTGCGGGAAGAACTGCGACCGGTGAAGGACATGCCTGCACGGCGCCTGCGTTACCACTTCGCGCTGGTTTACAACGATCGCCCGGCGGATCTGTTTGACGACTGGTCTGTTGCCATCGCTAACTGGGAAACGTTCGCGGCGGCGTGCCGCGAGGCAGGGCTGGTCGGGATCGCTTTTGATAATGAGGAGTATTTCGGCAGCTGGGCCAACTTTCCGGAGGACTGCAAGTACCCGAGAACGCTGGATGCGTACCGGGAGCAGGCTCGCGAGCGTGGGGCCGAGGTCATGGCTGCGATCCGCCGTGGTTTTCCGGAGGCCGTGGTGGTGACCCTGCACGGCCCCACGTTATCCGCCTACAATGGCCCACCGATAGTGTATCACCTGCCGGAGGCGAATGAGCTGTGGGGACCTTTCTTTGCGGGCATGTTGCAGGCGCGCGGGACCGTGTTGCTCTGCGATGGCGGTGAACTGTACGCCCTGCGGTCCGGAGAGGAGTTTCAGACGGCTTACCGGTGGCAGAAGTGGGGCATCGCTTCGGAGAGGGCCCGGACTCCATTCATTCCCGCATCGTTGCGGCCGGAGTGGCCTGCTGTGAGCGTCAGCTGGGGCATCTATGATAGCACGGATGAACCTACCGGAAGGGAGATGAACCCCGACATCTATGCCCGAACGCTGGCGGAGGCGTTGAGCCGCTGTGATCACTTCGTGTGGCTCTACTTTGAAGGGCATAATCTGCTTGGCGACACAGTGACAGCGTGGCACCGGGCCATTGCCTCCGGGGTGGATCAGGGGCGGCGATGGCGCAACAGGGCGCGGAGATCCCTGAAGGCGCCCTGACATCGGCAGCGGCAAACCGGCAGTCTCCGGGAGCGCCGGGGATCCATCCCTCTGGTTTGCCCCCAGTGCATCTCCTGTGTCTGATGGAAAGTCCCTGCGCGCAGTACGTGACACCGCATCGGCCCTTCCTGCTGTGATCGATATCTGTTATTGACAGAGGGTTTTTATTTATGTATAAATGGCAGTATACTTTGAGCCAGTGAGGGGAAACCATGACCGAGCTGCGTGCGCCGCTTTCAGATGGCCTGAATTCAACTCAGAAGGCGGAAGAGGTCTTAAGTGGTGTAGTAATGATCCCGGTATGCGTGATGCTTGTGCTGGGCCATCTTCTGGAGCTAGCACTCATACCGGTACTCCTGTGGCTTGCTGTGATCGGCGAGTGGAGGATTCTCATTACCGGGTTGCTATGGGCATTCGTGGGATTTATTGTTATTTCTGTGTTACTTGTTCTCGGGGGATTGCTCCTCCTGCCCGGCATGTGGCTTTTCAGTACCGCAAGCACCTTCTCGAAAGCGGTACTGGGCATCCCATGTATTGCTCTGGGCGTTCTGGGACTTGTGTTCACTGCGCCTGTCGTTATGACCGGCTGGACTTATGTGGTGTTTGACGCGGCCTTTGATGCTGCTACCGGGCGCAATGCCATCCCGGTACTCCTGATGGGCTACTATGTTGCTACTACCTCATGGCGTCACATGCTGGCCCAGGAGAATGCTTCCCAGCAGGCAGGGACGGGGCAGGTAATGGTCGGGGCCGTGTATGTCGCATTTCTGCAACTCGGCTGTCTCGTGATGGTGCTCATGCGTTTGATGGGCGGCAAGGACTTCAACACCTGCTTCACAACGTTTCTCATCATCATGGGGTGTTCTGTACTTGTATCTCTGGTGCCCCTGTGGATGGAGAGAAAATATGGCAGGGAGAGGTAAAGTGCGGCAGGGGCAGTGACCATCTGGAGCTGCTTTTCGGGGCACGGGACTGCGCGCAGGCTCATCGGTGGCAGGCCGCCACGCTCCGGACGTCGAAATGGATAGCTGCCAGATGCACCGACGGGGAGGTCCGTACTGCCGGGAGTATGGCCGGCGTGCCGGGGCCGGGGTACGGCTTCCCGTCGGCTCTGAGTCCGCAAAAGGGGGCCGCACTGGATGGAGGACCAGCTGGATCCGGTGCAGAAAGTGGAGATCGCTCTGCTGCGAGCCGCGCATCAGAAGCAGTTTCAGGTGCAGATCAATTACCTGAAAGAGCAGGTCGGGGCAGGTGTTGTGTACGAGAACGCCGTTGTGCGGACGGTCGTGTCGGAGAATGGCGCCTACTATGAGTTGAAAGACCTGCCGGAGGAGTTTGGCGGGGCAGTCGGGCCGGATATCGAGCGCCGTTTTCTGTCCCGGGAAGAGGTGATCGGTCTGCTGGAGTGCGCCTGCCAGATGACGCAGCGTGTGGAGGAGTACCGCACGCGCCATCTGGCTCTTTTTGCCCTCTATGCGCGCCGGGGGATTGTGGACCGCGCACACTGCTTCGTCTTCGAGTACCGGGACGACGGGGAGAAGCGCGGGCCTGCGTTGCAGTTCGGGCAGTTCCAGCCGGATGTGTTGCCCCTGTTTTTCAAGGTCCGGGTGCACGCCGAGCGCACTCCGGAGACGCTGGGGCTCACGCAGGGGTTGCTCTTTTGCATGGCCAACGCCGGCGATCGGCATCTGCTGGTGCGCGTGCCCTTCGAGGACGGGCCGGTCATCGACCTGACGGGCGGTTCTGCTGCCAGTACCATTCATTGATGCGTGCCGGATCGCCGGTGCTGAGTGGATCAGGCCTTCGGGTAGGTCCAGGGCTTCCGGTAGGGGCGTTCCAGCAGGCGGTTGGCCTCGGGATCGTCGATCACGCGCTCTCGCCTGCCGTCCCATCGGATGCTGCGCCCGAGTTTCATCGAGAGCATGCCCAGCAGGCTCATGTTGGTGGAGCGGTGCCCGATCTCAATGTCGCATACCGGGCGCTTTCCGGTGCGGATCGCGTTCAGAAAGTCGGCCCAGAGTTCCCGGATGTTCTGGTGGTCGGGCTCGTGGAGCCGTGCCTCCTGATGCACTACCGGTTGCCCCTTATCGCTCGGGTAGAACGTCCATCCGTCCAGCCATCCCATGTGGAACGTGCCGTTGGTGCCGTAGAAGTAGCAGCCGATGCTGGCCTTCTCGGCCTCGTTGCCCGCGTAGAGGCGGTGTTCCCAGACCGCGACGAAGGATTCGAATTCGAACACGGCGGTCTGGGTATCGGGGGCATCGGTGCTGTCCTGTTTGATGAACCGCCCTCCGGTGGAGTAGACCCGTTTCGGGTAGAGCTCCTCGGTCCACATCAGGATCTGATCCATCCAGTGGATCCCCCAGTCGCCCAGCTGACCGTTGGCGAAATCGAGGAATTGCCGGAATCCCCGGGGATGGATCGCGGGGTTGTAGGGCCTCAGGGGTGCGGGGCCGCACCACAGGTCCCAGTCCAGGCCCGGTGGCGGGTCCGTATCCGGGGTGGGGCGGCCCGGTCCTCCGGGGTAGTGCACAAAAGCGCGCACCATGCCAATGCGGCCCACTTTGCCCGACCGGAGAAATTCCATTCCGGAGATGTTATGGGGAGAGACCCGGCGATGCGTGCCGACCTGGACCACGCGCCCGGTCTCACGCGCCGCCCGGACCATGGCTTTTCCTTCGTTGATTGTATGCCCGATGGGTTTCTCCACATACACGTGCGCACCTGCCTTCACTGCCGCGATGGTCTGCAGGGCATGCCAGTGGTCTGGCGTGGCAACGATCACGATCTCCGGCTTCTCCCGGTCCAGTAGCTCCCGATAGTCCCGGTACTGCACCGGCGTGTCTCTGCAGAGGCGGTTCACTTCTTCGGCGGCGCGCCGGAGATGGTTGGCGTCCACGTCGCAGAGCGCGATCACGGTACATGCCCCGGACTGGATGGCCTCGCGCAGGATGTTCATGCCCCACCATCCGGTGCCGATGAGCGCGGTGCGGTACTTCTTTTCCTGTCGGGCCCCGAACGCCGGGATCGCGGGAAAGGCCATGGCCGTGGTTGCTGTCCGGAAAAAGTTCCGTCGGTCCATACCAGATTGCTCCGAACGATGTGATACACTGTGTCCCGGGAGACTTCTCTGCTCTGTCATGGAAATCCTCCTGGACCTGCGGGCACGGAACGGAGCCAGAGGGGGCCGTCATGCGCGTCTCGGTCATTGTCATCACGCTCAATCGCCCGGACTATGTGCGTCGTTGTCTGGAGTGCCTGCGGGCGCAGGTGCCGCCTCCGGACGAGATCGTGGTGGTGGATGCCTCCACGGATGATCGGACCGCGCGCGTGGTGGCGGAGTTTGCAGCGGTGAAGTATCTGCGGAACCCGGACGGTTTTGGCCGGATGACCACGTCACGCAATCTCGGGATCAAGGAGGCGACCGGGGATATTCTGGCGTTTGTGGATGACGATGCGTTTGCACACCCCGGGTGGCTGGCCGCGTTGCGTGCCGGGTTTCAGGATCCGCAGGTGGGCGCGGTCGGGGGGCGCGCGCTGAACCATCGGCCCGGCGAGGAGACCGAAGGAGTGCAGCAGATCGGTCTGCTGTTGCCCGGCGGGGTACTGACGGGCTATTTTGCCGCCGATCCGGGCCGGAACGTTGAGGTGCACCATGTGATGGGGTGCAATATGGCCTATCGGCGTGAGGTGGTAGCGCAACTGGGGGGCTTTCGCGAGGAGTACACAGGGATCTCCGGTCTACGGGAGGATACGGATA
>JANWZQ010000024.1 GCA_025054835.1 Chthonomonadaceae bacterium | reverse complement strand
GCACCGTTTCCCGTGAAACGGATGCGCCTGTTCCGATCCCGGCATGCTCCAGCAGATCCCCCGTTTCACGTGAAACGCACCGGACCTTGCCTGCTCCAGATCCCTCCGGAATAGGACCCCGTTTCACGTGAAACGGATCGGAGTCTTCCGACTTCGGAGTTTTCCGGGATAGGTCGATGTTTCACGTGAAACGGATGCGGCATTTCCGAAACAGGAATTTTCCGTGATAGGGCCGCGTTTCACGTGAAACGGGTGGGATCCGGCCTGTGCAGAGCTCCCGATGGTGGGGGCTGTGATACCCCGACACCGTTTCACGTGAAACGGTCTGGATCCTGCCTGTATGGAATTCCCGGGCGTGCGTCCCCTGCATGGTGCGGTGCTTCAGGAACCTGCCACACATGTCAGGATCAGCACCCAGTCCCCCGGGCCCGGGGGCGTGAACGTCTCTGTGGACCATGGTCGGGACTGCGTGGTTCCCTGCGTGTGGCGCTGCCCGGTGCGCGGGTCGTACCAGACGACGGACAGGGTTCCGGGGTGTAGCAGGAAGGTACGCACGGTAACCGGCAGGCCGGTGGGCAGGTAGAGAAGCGCGTAGCGACCATCCGGATCACGGCAGGCACGGACATGATCGGCCCCGGTGGGGTTGGGCGAGGCAATCAGGGATTGGTCGGGCAGGCGGTTGAAATAGGGGCCGGACTCGATCAGATTCCGGACATGGCGCATCTGCCCGGATCCGGGGAAGTGCAGTGCCTCGTACCAGGGTGTGTTGGCCGCGACCATTGGCTTCCGGTGCGGCGCGTACATCTGCCAGATATCGTTGCATCCGTAGGTGTGCCCGCAGGCCCCGCTGAACACTGACCAGTAGGCGAACTTGCGTGTCTGGTGCGCGTCCAGACGCCCGTGCGCCGCGTCGAACGCGTGTGGAATGTTCTCGTAGCCTGGCTCCCCGTCGATTACGGGCTTGATGGGGGTACGGGCGTACTCGGCGGCAACGGAGTTGTAGTTGTCCCGATCACGCGTGTGGCCGGTCTGCACCATGTTGAAATCCAGCCAGTCGGCGTTGTGGAACCAGATGGCCGAGCTGTACTGCCCGCACGGGTGAAACGTTATGCAGTGCCGGCCCCGGTCGCCATCGCGCAGGCCGTGCGCCATTGCCGTGAGGGTGCGGTGTTGTTCCGGGGTGGTCACGATACGGTCGCCACCGAGGACCCAGATGATGCGGGCCTCGCGGTATCTCCGGCCCAGAAACTGGCCGTACTGGAAGGCGTTCTGCTCGTTGAAGAGTGCCGGGCCCGTTCCCTCGCGCGTGTGCCACTTGTCGCCCCACGTGGGCAGCAGGGCCACGAAGAGGCCCAGTTCGTTGGCTTTCCGGATAACGCGATCGGCGTCGGCGAAGTAGGCCTCGTTGGGGCGGGTGGGGTCGTTGTCCTGCAGAGGCAGGTGGCCTGTGGCGCTGGGGACCGTCAGGCCGTCCAGTTCGCTCAGCAGGACGGCCTGTATGGCGGTGAAGCCCTTGCTGGCACGGTCCTGCAGGTAGCGGGTGGCCTCCTCGTAGTTGAGCCGGTGGAAGAGTTCCCACGCTGTGTCGGCCAGATAGAAAAAAGGCCTGCCGTCGGGGTACTGCAGGTAGCGCCCGTTGGCGCTGATGGTCAGACTGGGATCCTGCGGCATGGTCTGGCTCCTGTTCGGGTGCGCATGGCGCTAGCGCGCGCTGGCGATCAGGTGTGTGGCGAGCTGTTCGTCCACAGGGCGGACGTTGAGGATGCTGAAATTGAGCTGGTCCTCCACGGAGTAGTCGTGTGCGGTGATCAGGCTGTCACGCAGGGCGTCTTCCGGGATCTGCAGGGCCTCCGGGGTGTAGCGCAGGCCGAGGTCCTGAATGCGGGCCTTGATGCCGGGCAGGTCGTTCTCCTGCAGGGCGCTCATGAGCAGGACACCGAGGGCAATAAGGTCGCCATGCACAAAGGGACGGCGGACGCGGTACTCCAGATTGTAGGCCCAGAAGTGCTCGCTGCCTTCTTCGGGGCGGCTGCTCCCTGCCTGATAGCAGAGGTGCACTTCGGCGCGAAAGAGTTCCATGAGGATCTGAATGCCCTCGGGGGTGGCCTCACGGATTGCGTCGGCGTGCGTGAAGAGGGTGTGCAGCAGGGCGCGGCTCTGATCCGCAATTTCGGGGAAGTAGGGCTCGTTGTTGTGCCGGTGTGCCAGCTGCCAGTCGAAAAGAGCTGTGTGGATGCTGAGGATGTCGCCGGCGCCGGCGCGATTGAGCTCTGGAGGCGCCTGGCAGATCAGCTCGAAGTCCACGAGGACGGCCGCGGGATAGACCTGCCCGAGGTAGTGCACGCGGCCCTGACGTCGGACGGCGATGGCGTCGGTGAGGCAGGCATCAACGCTGACGATGCTGGGTGCGAGGATGCAGGGGATCTGGCGTTTCCATGCGACGTATTTGGCGAAATCCATGCAGGAACCTCCGCCAATGCCGAGGACACCATCGATGGAGGGAAGGGATTGTGTGGTGCGCTCGATCTGTTCTTCGTCCATGGAGGTGACGTGATGGACATGCGCCGGGGTTGCGGCGAACTGTCGGCTGGCGATCTGCCAGGGCTCGGGCATGGTGACGACGAGCCACTGTTCATGGCGCGGGAGCGCCTGATGGAGCAACCCGTAGCCGTAGTGTCGCGGGACTTCCGGGGGTGTTTCTCGCATGGCGCAAGGCTCCTCAGTGATAGAGAAATGGAACAGGTCGGGTGATGCCGGATTACGTTGCGCACAGTAATTCGTCGTACAGGGGGGAGGATCCTGCTACGGTCGGGAGGCGGAGTGTATCCGGGGGCCGGGAGGAATGGCATGCAGGCGGTGTTTTGAGATCGGGGCCGGGGTAACTGGAGAAAAAGATCCGGAACAGTTTGACAAGTGAAGGGGAGATCTGCTATAATGCGGCGTACCTGTCAATCGATGAGGGGATTGGCAGGGAATATGCCGCAGACAGTGGTGTTTGCCATCTCTGGCGCTTCTGTCGTTTGCTGTCAGAATGCGTGTGGGCGTGCACGGCCTGCATGTGGTGACGCATGGCAGGGTCTGCGGTGTCGGGTACAGATCTGAGTACTGTCAGGATATCAGTGCGGATAAGTCCCTGCAGGCGTCCACGTCTCCGGAGGTGCTTATCCGTATTTTGTCTTGTTCGGGGTGATACGCATGCTCGAAGCGCGAATATTGATCGCTGATGACGACGCTATGACGCGTCTGGACCTGCGCCGGATGATTGAGGATCTGGGCTACTCCGTGGTGGGGGAGGCGGACAATGGCGAGGATGCCTGTCGCCTGGCGCGGAGCCTGCGTCCGGATCTGACGATTCTGGATATCATGATGCCGCAGATGAGCGGTCTGGACGCGGCGGCGACGATCAGCCGGGAACGTCTGGGCGCGGTGGTGTTGTTGACGGCGTACAGTGACGCGCACATGATCGAGCAGGCCAATCGGGCGGGCGTGCTGGCGTATCTGGTGAAGCCGTTCCGGCAGCAGGAGGTGCAGCCCGCGATTGATATTGCGATTGCCCGCTACCGGGAGCTGGTGGCTCTGGAGGGAGCGCTGGAGGCGGCTCAGGAGCAGGCGGAGACGAATCGTTTGATCGGGCGGGCGAAGCGGGTGTTGATGTACTGGCATGGTCTGAGCGATCAGGAGGCGTTCCGGCGCTTGCAGGCGCAGGCGCTGGCGACCAAGCGGACGTTGCGTGAGATTGCCGAGGCAATCCTGCTGGCGGATGAGATGACCATCGCCGGTGATGGGGGGCCAGCGAAACCCAGAACGGGGCATCGCAAGGGCGTGTGAGGCTCCGGTTCCCCGGGGTGTTCCGGGTGTCCCGGTGGATCTTCCGGGGATGGTGCGGTTTGCACCGGGTATTCTAAGCGATTTTTGTTCTCGACGGACCCTGTCGGGACTCCATAGCCGCTTCCGGTCCATCCGTGACCGCGGGGCGGTATCCTCTCCTCCTAACCGGGGGCTGTGTTTGGATCGGGGCTATCGATGCGGTGATATGCGCCGGTCCATGGGCGGCGTTGCCCTCGTTTCCTCTCTGCACTGTCACTTCTAGCGTCTGGTTATCGCAACAGGGGTGTTGCGTGCCACGTTGCTTCCCATTGCGCGCTGTGGTGTGCGCAGTGGACCTTCGATGCTGTTTCCGTGATTTGTGAGAGCGACAGGACCTGTTGCTGCCTGTATCTGTGTGTGCGGGCAGTCGGGGGTGGACTTCGACGAAAAGGAGGACAGAGACACGTGATACGACGTTTCTGGCGCGTGACCATATTGCTGGGGCTGTCGGTTGTGACGGTTCCGGGCGTGCGGGCGCAGGAGCAACCTGCGGAGGGTCCGAAAGAGGGTGAGGTGGTGATCACGGGCCTGCTGGATTTCTATTTCGGGTGGAACGCGCGCGCGCCCCGGGCCGCGAACGG
>JANWZQ010000141.1 GCA_025054835.1 Chthonomonadaceae bacterium | reverse complement strand
CCCCCTTGTGCGCGATGTCGATCAGCTTCCGGGTCAGATCCTCCCCGCTTTTCCAGTTATGGTCATTCCGGGAGTAGCCCCATGTGTCGTTCATGGTCATGCAGGTCTCCCAGAGGCGGCCGTCACTGAACCCCGAGGACGGAATTTCCTGCTCGGGGGTACCGAAATCGCCGAGAAACTGATCGGACACGTTCATGCCCGCCATGCCCTGCCGTCCCTTGTCGATCCGATTGTTGATGATCAGCGAGGGCTTGAGCGCCTTCAGGTAGCGATACAGATCGATGGCACGCTCATGCGTCCAGGTGTTCTCCCACTCGCCGTCGAACCAGAGGATCGCGGGGTCGTACTGCGTGATGAGCTCTTTCAGCTGTGCCTTCATGTAAGCGACGTAACGGTCGAAACTGGCGCCTGTGGCAGGGCGTACCTGCGCTTCCCACGGTCGGCGTGGTAGGTAGTCCGGGTGATGCCAGTCCATGATGGAGTAGTAGAAGCCCAGTTTGATACCCTGCCGTTTGCAGGCTGCCGCGAGCTCTTTGAGGATGTCGCGCTTGAAAGGCGTGGCATCCATGATATCGTAGTTGGACACCTTGCTATCGAAAATCGCAAAACCATCGTGGTGTTTGCTTGTAATGACCATGTACTTCATGCCTGCATTGCGGGCCATGGCGACCCATTCGGCAGCGTTGAAGCGTATCGGATTGAATTGCGCTGCGAACCGCTCGTATTCCGCTACCTGCTTCTGCATGTTCGACATGTACCATTCCGCCAGTCCTTTCGAGGAGTCGGCAGGCACCGCATAGATGCCCCAGTGAATGAACATGCCGAATTTCGCCTCACGCCACCAGCGCGTGCGGCGCGCGAACTGCTCCGGGGTCTCTTTCGGCAGGTCCAGTATGGCAGACTGCTGTGCCCCTGCCGGGCCGGGCGCAAGGGGAGACCAGAGTGTGGAGAGACCGGCACACACGGCCAGCACAGAACGCATGGAACTCATGGGCAACCTCCTTGTTGTGCTTCTACTGGCGAGAAGGTCACACAGTGCATCATTTCGCCTCCATCGCTTCGTTTTCCTGTGTTCGTAACAGGCCTGCAGATCGGACACAAATCGAGGCACTTCCCGGAACTTATAAAAGCACCCTATCGTATATATCAGTGCAACATGTGCAGAGACCGGCTCTGATCCGGTAGAACAGACTGTAAAGGTGTTTCAAGGAGGTGATTGCTATGGCAACTTCGTTGATGCGCCGCAGCCTGTTTGCCACTATGGATCCGACATGGTCCCGCATGTGGGACTGGTTCACCACTCCTGCTGGCCTGACGCCCCTGAGCCGCCTGCTGGGCGACAACGGCTCCTACATTCCACCGGTTGATATCTACGAGACGCGCGATGAGGTCGTGATCGCGGCGAGCCTGCCGGGCCTGGATGCGGAGAAGGTCAACATCGAAGTCAAGGACGAGATGCTGACGATCTCCGGTGAGCAGCAGAGCGTCCTCTGCTTCAACGAGGAAGAAAACGCGACGTTACATCTGGCCGGCATCCCGCGCTACGGTAAATTCCAGTTCAGCTTCCGTCTGCCCGCGCCGGTGGATCCGGGGCAGGCTCAGGCGAAGTACAGAGATGGTGTGCTGTGCGTGCGCTTCCTGAAAGCGCAGAGTGCGCGCGCGGTGCGTATCCCGGTGCAGCATGACTCTGTACGTGCTGTAGAAGCGGCCAGAACCCCGGCCTCCATTGAGGGCAACGGTGAGGGGACGGTCGGGAATGGTCAGAGCTGATTGGTGAGCCCGGTCACTGCGAATCCCGGCACACGGTGCGCAACGCCCGCCTGCCTGTTACGGGCAGGCGGGCGTTCCAGTAAGTGTTCTCAGGCCCCCGGTGGAGGCGGCTTGGCCTGAAGAAACTTCTGGCGCAGCGCATCACGGTCCAGCAGGCGCCCCTGCAGGAACACGGCGTGGATGCGCCGCAGGTTCCGGATATCCTGCAACGGATCTGCGTCCAGCAGTACCAGATTGGCCAGCCGTCCGGGGCGCACTGTGCCTACCTGCTCCTCCTTGCGCAGGACTTTCGCCGCACGTCCGGTAGCGGATTGTAAAGCCTCTGCAGGGGACATCCCGGCGCGGGTCATCCACTCCAGTTCCAGCAGTAGCCCGGCTCCGGGCAGGACCCAGGGGGCCGGGGTATCCGTGCCAGCCACCAGCGGCACACCGGCCCGATGGAGCAGGCGCACCATCTGCAGGTAACGGGCGCGCGCCTGTCGCGCTGTACGATAGTCGCGTGCGGTCCACCCCTTCGGTGTGAGAAAGTCCCAGTAGCGCGTTTTCCAGAAGGCGCGCCACCCCTCCGGGATTTCGGCCCATCCTCTGTAGAGACGTGTGGCCATGCGTTCCCCTTCCACGGGCAATGTAACGACGGCCATGGTCGGAGTGACCGCGACCTGATGGCGCCGCAGCAGGGCGATCAGGCGTTGGGCGCGCGGGGAGCGCAGATCAGCGCGGGCATCTGTGGGAAAATGGCGGCCAAACCCCTGCTTCCCGGAGGGGGGCGGAGCGAACTCCAGAAAGAGTGTCGCCACGTGCTCCAGATTGTCGATGCCGGCCTGCACTGCCTGAGAGGGCAGGGTCCGCTCCAGATGAGCCGTCACGGACAGGCCCAGGCGATGCGCCTCCCGGATCACCGCGCGTGTGATCTGCGGCCCGGCGCGCACGTACAGCTTGACGCCGTCTACTCCCTGTCGCGCCATGTTCTGGATCAGGGCAGGGACCTCCCGCGGAGCACCGACTGCAACAGCCCCCCACCAGCTGGGCTTCCCCTCATCGATATTGCGCCCCATCCAGTACATCACGGGCAGAGGCTCGCCTCTGGCAGCGCGCGCACGCAGCTTCTGCAGGGTAACCAGGCGTGACCCGACATCGCGCACTGCTGTGACCCCGAACAGGGGGTAGGCTTCTGGCGAGATATCCTCATCCAGATGCACATGCATGTCGATCAATCCCGGGACCAGCCATTTGCCAGACGCCTGTACCTGTCGGGCCTCCGGAGGCACCGCAATGGCCCCGCGTCGGCCGACGGTCAGGATATGTCGACCTCGTATCACAACGACTGCGTCGGCCATCGGTGGGGCTCCAGTGCCGTCGATCACAGTCGCGCCAACGATCGCGATGAGAGGGGCCTGCGGTGGAGGCAGAGCCTGTGGGGGCAGCAGCATGTGATAGATCACCTCTCTTTCTCAGATGTTGAAGCGTTTCGTTCCAGAGCAGGGGTCGCTCCTGCAGAGGAAATTGTGCCCCGAGACGCGAACCGTTCCGCGTTCAGAACGCATCTCAACATACAACGGGAGGAAAACAGGATGCACAGAGTCTGCTGGACCGGCATGGTGGCCGTCCTGGCGCTGGTCGCGTCCGGGGCGGTGCACGGGCAGCAACCGGGCAAACAACAGGCACAGACGCTCCAGAAGACTGTCGTCAGAGTGCTGAAGATCAACTACCTGCTCTACCTGCCCGAGGGGTATGAGGCAGATCGAGAGAAGAAGTGGCCTCTGATGATCTTTCTGCACGGTGCGGGCGAGCGTGGCGATGATCTGGAAAAGGTGAAAGCACATGGTCCTCCAAAACTGATCGCGCAGGGCAAATCGTTTCCCATGATCGTGGTATCTCCGCAGGCGCCTGCGTCGCCTCAGTTCGGGTGGAACATCGAGGTTCTGAACGCGTTGCTGGATGACCTGATTGCTCGCTACCGGGTCGACGAGGATCGGGTATATCTGACCGGCCTCAGCATGGGGGGATACGGCACGTGGGCGTGGGCGACCGCCAATCCGGAGCGCTTTGCCGCTATCGCGCCCATCTGCGGAGGCGGGCAACCACGCATGGCGCGACGCCTGAAGGATATTCCCGTCTGGGCATTTCATGGCGCAAAGGACCTGATTGTCCCGCTCCGGGAAACAGAAGCGATGATCGAGGAGTTGCGCAAGGCAGGCGCCGAACCCCGGTTGACGGTCTACCCGGACGCGGAGCACGACTCATGGACAGTGACCTACGACAATCCCGAGCTCTACGAATGGTTGCTGTCGCACCGGCGCAAGAAGCCGGATGCCGGGGGAAAATAACACCTGCCATGGGGCTCACTTGAGCCAGTGGATGAGCAGTGAGGCAAGCCACAGAAAGACCGCGAAGCCCACGACATCCTGAAACGCGGTTTCGAAGGGGCCGGCGGTCGTCGCCGGATCGAACCCGAGGCGTTTGGACAGGATGGGGATCACTGTGCCCATGAAGCCTGCGGTCAGCATCGAGCAGGTCATCGCGCCACCGACCACCACGCCGAACGGCAGGTGCTTCGACCAGAGCGACCCGATGGTCCCGAGCACGAGACCGCATGCCATGGCCATTAACAGCCCCGCCGTTAGCTCTTTACGGACGGCACGGCCCCATTTGGCCAGCGTCACATGACCGGTGTCCAGGCCACGTACCACAATGGCCGCCGCCTGCAGGCCCACGTTGCCCGAGATCGCCGAGATCACGGGCATAAATGACGCGAGGAGGATCACCTCGCGCAACACCCAGTCGAAGCGGGAGATGACCAGACCGGCGCAGAGCTCGATGAACATGGTGCCCATGAGCCAGGGCAGACGCAGCTTCGCGACCTGCGCCGGGGTGCGGCGGTCCATCTCTTCGGCATCGGTACCAACCAGGCGGGCGATGTCCTCCTCGAATTCCTCAATCAGAACGTCGATCACATCGTCCACCGTGACAATCCCGAGGATCCGCCCCAGATTGTCCACAACCGGAACGGCCAGCAGGTCGTACTGAGAGATGAGACGCACCACTTCTTTCTGGTCGGTTTCCGGAGGCACACTGACGGGGTCCTTCGTCATGAAGGCCCCGACAGGCTGGTTGGGCGGGGCAGATAGCAGGTCGCGGATGGAGCAGACACCGAGCAGGCGGCCGGCCCCGTTGGTGACGTACACCACGTTGACAGTCTCCAGGCCGGGTGCGTTCTGACGCAGGTACTGCAGTGCCAGGGAGGCTGTGGTGTGGGGTTGTACCGAGGCGAACTTGCCGGTCATCAGGCGGCCGGCCGTGCGCTCCGGATAGGCAAGAAGCTCACGGATGTCGTGTGTGTCCTCGAAGTCGAGCTTCTCCAGCAGAGGAGCGGCCTCTGCTTCACCCACCTCCGCGACGATTTCCGCCGCGTCATCCATGGGCAACAGATCCAGCGCCCGGACGATCCGCTCGCGAGGCACGTTGTCGATGATGTACCGGCGTGTTTCTGGAGAGACCTCAGCAAGTGTCTGCGCGGCGCGTTCTTCGTCCAGACATCCGAAAACCACTACCGCCTCGGGCAGGGTCAGTTCGTCGAGAATGTCGGCGATGTCGGAAGGATGCAGGTGTTCCAGCAGGGAACGCAACGTGTTCAGGTCCAGTGCCCGGCTACCCTTGCCGAGCGCGTGCAACACGTCGCGATAGATGGCGTCAAAATTTTCCAGCCGCATCAAGGTCTCCCATTCAGCAGGATCGTACGGGTTGCGTCGGCGTTACGACAGGCCAACACAGTCAGTCGAGCGTTCCGGGTATAAAGAAGCGGGGCAGGGAAGGAACGATGTGAGGTCACCTGCTTCCACTTCCGCAGGCCCTGCCGGCCTGATGGAAGCGAGCAGGTGCAACGTGCTCTGGTGGTTCAGGCCGGGCGGGGCGATGCAGGCTTGCGTTCGTGATAGTCATCCAGCATTCTGGTTTCAATCCTTCTGTGTCCGCATGAGCCCCCGTCCTCTCTAGGACGCGGCAACAGTGTAACCCTGCGGGAACCGGTTTGTCAAGTTCCATAGCAACGCCCGGACGCGGATCCGGTAACAACGGCAGGTCCGGGCGTGTCAGAGGAAGTATCGGGTGGTTCCCGGGTAAAGGAGTCGACGTATGCAACGTCAGATCAGAGCACTCGCGTTGCTGGCTCTGTCAGCCGGAATGGTGCTGCACACGGCGATGGCATGGGGCCAGTTCGGCGCGAAAAAGTTTGTAAAAGTGGAAGCTACCGCCCCGAAGACCGTTGTGCCGGGGCAAGCGTTCACGGTGACCGTCACGCTGGATATCGAGAAGCCTTATCACATTCAGGCCGATAAAACCCCGGAGGGCTTCATTCCTACCACTGTGACGGTAGGGCCCGTGAACGGCTTCAAGGTCGGTCCGGTTGTCTATCCGAAGCCAGTGCAGGCGACGGTTGCGGGTACCCCGTTGCCTGTTTTCGAGGGCAGGGTACAGATCCGGATCGCGGTAACGCCGGATCGCTCAGTACGGCCCGGACGTGTGGCATTACCCATCACGGTGAAGTATCAGGGATGCACAGAGACGACCTGTTTCCCGCCCGGCAAAGCAGAGACCCGGGTGGAGGTAACCGTAGGGACTGGCAAAGAGAAGAAAAAAGCGGCGGGAGAGGCAGCAATCCCCTCTGTCGCTGCTGCGGAAGTGCCGCCCGCGGGCAGCAGCACGTTGAACATCCCGGGCTTTCGCGCATCCCGGATCACCCAGTTCCTGCCTCCTGAAGAGTTCCGCAAATGGTTGCGCGAGACGGAAACGGACACCGGGCAGGCCGGCATGGTCGCCGATCTGCTGAGAAAGGGTGGCCCGCGCAACTGGATGGCCGCTCTGGGTCTGATCTACCTGCTGGGGCTGGCATTGAACCTGACGCCCTGTGTCTATCCGCTCATTCCTATCACGATCGGCTACTTCGGGAAGCAGGCAGCCAGTGGTGCGAAAACCGGGTTGCTCTCGGTCTTCTACGCGTTCGGCATGGCGATTATGTACTCCACGCTCGGTGTCTTCGCCGCACTGGCCGGCAAGGTGTTTGGATCGTGGCTGCAGTTACCAGCTGTGCTGGTGGGGTTCGCGCTGGTGATGTTTGCGCTGGGGCTTTCCATGTTCGAGCGTCCGGACGGGCGCCCGATCTGGGAATTGCAACTGCCCTCCAGTCTGACGCAACAGGCGCGGGCGCGTGCAGGCTACGCGGGCGCTCTGCTCATGGGGTTGATGGTTGGCGTTGTGGCGGCTCCCTGCATCGGGCCCGTTGTGGTCGCTTTGCTGCAGATCGTGGGCGAGACACGTGATGTCGGCCTGGGGCTGGTGACCTTCTTCACGCTGGGGGTGGGGCTGGCCACCCCCTATCTGCTGCTGGGCTTCGGGGTGATCAAGGCATTGCCGCGCTCCGGCGAGTGGATGGTGGCCGTGAAGCATATTTTCGGTCTGCTGCTCTTCGCGATGGGGCTCTACTATCTGCGCGATCTGTTGGGATCACGGGGCTACCCGATCGTGATGGCCCTGTATTTGATCTGCGCAGGAGTCTATCTGCTATTTCTGGACCCGGCCGGGCGGGATGTCAGGCGCTTTCAGGCGTTTAAAAGCCTGATGGGCGTGGCAGCGTTCGGTGTGGCGGCGTACTTGCTCTGGCCGGTTGTGAGCCCGGCACCCCCGGCAAAGTCCATCGCGTTCGAAACACCTGCGGACTTCGCCGCTCTGGAGGCGAAACTGGAGGAAGCGCGCGCACAGGGTCGTCCCGTGTTGATTGACTTCTGGGCCACATGGTGCGCTGCCTGCAAGGAGCTCGAGCACAGGACCTTCACAGATCCGGGCGTGATCCGGGATACGGAGAACCATATCGCGTTGCGGTTCCAGCTGGAAGATTTTGAGAGCGAGCGCGTGAGGCCATTCATCGAGCGGTTTCAGATCGTGGGGCTGCCGACTGTGGTACATCTGGTGCCCGATCGGGGAGAGGCCAGAACGGCACAGAGGTAACACATTGATGCCAGAGGATCTGAGCGCCGCGATCAAGCAGAAAGCACGCACACTGGGATTCGACCCGGTAGGCATCACGCGCGCGGAGCCCTCCCTGTTCCGGGAGGAGTATCAGGAGTGGATCGATCGGGGATACGCCGGGGAGATGCACTATCTGATGCGCCATCTGGAGCGCCGGCTCGATCCCCGACAACTGCTGCCCGATGCCCGCTCGATCATCGTGGTGGCAATGAACTACTACAATGATCGTGCGGAGGGGCCCGGAACGCCGGTCACAGACCCGGACAGGGGCATTTTCGCGCGTTATGCCCGGGGTGATGACTACCATGACGTGATGACAGCGCGGTTACGTGTGTTGTGGCAGTGGGTACAGACACAGGCAGGAGCACATGCCGAAGGACGCATCTATGTGGATACCGGCCCTCTGCTGGAGCGTGAGGTGGCACAGAAGGCGGGGCTCGGGTGGTTCGGCAAGAACACCATGCTGATCAATACCCGGCGCGGTTCCTACTTCCTGCTCGGTGAAATTGTGACCAATCTGATGCTGGAACCCGATCAACCCGCCCGCGGAGGATGTGGCACGTGCCGCCGATGCATCGATGCCTGCCCGACCGGGGCGATCGTAGAGCCTTACGTACTTGACGCCCGGCGTTGCATTTCCTACCTCACCATCGAGCTCAAAGGCGAGATCCCGGGGGAATATCACGCAGCGATTGCGACATCGGGCAACCGGATTTTCGGATGTGATATCTGTCAGGAAGTGTGCCCGTTCAACTTACGACGGTCTGTACCAACGGAAGAGCCCGCGTTTCGTGCGCGTGAGGTAACGGACCAACCGCGATTGACGGATCTGCTGGCGATGGATGAAGAGACATTCCGGCAGAAGTTCCGGGGCAGTCCGGTCAAGAGAGCCAGATGGCGCGGGTTGCGGCGCAATGTGCTGGCCGCGTTGCAGGGGCGCACCCTGCAACCTGTCTCTGAAGAAAGTGCCCCGCATCCAGCAGAACAGGGGGATGCGGGGCAGCAGACGGAAGTTTAAGCAGGCTTGTTGGGAGCAGGCTTCAATCGGCGTGTGCCGCGGGGACGCGTCTCCGTAAAGGGGGCCGCTCCAACCGGCGTGGGGACCGGCCCGGGCAGGACGATCGGCTCCTCATCGCCATCGGGCACTTTGCTGGCCACGGTCTCGCGCACCCGGCGCGCCTCCAGGCTACGGTGGGCCATTGCCAGAAGCGTTCCTGCCACCGCGATGATAATTCCCAGCCAGACCACGTTGATCCACGGCTTGTAGGTCACCTCCACGGGAACTTCCCAGCGCCCGGAGTAACCCGGCAGGCTGATCTTCAAGGTGGCCGCCTTCGTTCCGGCATCCATGCGCTCCAGCATGATCACGCCCGGCGTTCCATCCTCGAATTTCAGCTCGGGCACAGCCACATTGATCCGTTGTAACTGATCTGGCAGGATGCGGATCGCGGGCATCGCCTGCACGATCTTGCCGTCCTGCGTAGCCAGAACGATGTGCGCGCCCATGAGCTTGCCCGGCTCACCGAATGACTCGTAGTAGCCGATGGTGTAGGGACCGATCGTGCGCTTCTCTTTGGGCTTGAGGACAATGCCGGGCCGCTCGCCGCGCGGGTCGTCGGTTGGCCAGGCGTAGGCCGGGTCGTTGGCCAGACCGACGTAGAAGTCATGGAACGCGAACTTCTCGATGTGCGGCCACCGCATGAATTCGAGAGAGCGCACTCCCTCCGCCATGGGCTGCTCCACCGCGCGGTTCAGGTTGTGGGCAAACCATCGGGGTTCCACTGTGAAGGTTCTACCGCCGTCCGCCCCGCCCGGCCCCCGGTCCGCGTTGGGAGGCGTGACCCGGATGCGTACCGCGTTATTCCGATCGTACTCCGGGTTCAGCGGGCGGAACTCCATGGGAGTTCCGGTCATCTTCTCAAACGCCAGTTGATACCCGAACACCTCGCGAGGCGGCTCTCCTTCCACCAGAAGAACGCGTTGTGTGCGTTCGTAGGTGTTGGAGACCACAGCGCCAACAATGAAGAGGCCAATGCCCACATGGGCCAGCCACCCGCCGGCCGCCAGCGGTTTGGCCCGGAAGACCCGGTAGGCGAGCATGGCGTTGGACAGGGCCGCGAAAAAGCCCAGGCTGGTAAGCAGGACGACACTGACCCGCTGGATGGTCGGGCTGATCCACGCGGCGCGGGTCTGCACCTGCGATGGGTCGGAGGGATCAAAGGCTGCGGCCATCGCGCGCTCCTGCCCCAGAACCCAGAAGAGCAGGGCGAAGCCGAAGACCAGCATCGCGAACCATGGCACGAGCAGGCGCTTCAGGAACGCCTCGGAGTTTGTGCGCTTCCACGCCATCCATGGCGCAAAGCCCATGAACAGGGCTGCCAGTACGGTCAGTGGCAGCATGATCGTGTTGTAGAAGGCCGGCTTGGGTTGCTGGATCGGCTTCTTGAGCCACGTCTGAAACAGCGGTTGCGTTGTGCCGTAGGTGATCAACGCGCACGCCACGATCATCAGCAGAACCGACATGAACATGGCGAAGTCGCGCGAGATCAGGGTCTCCCCGGTCGTCACACGGCGGGGCATTGAGCGGTAGCGATACGCCCAGAGCAACAACCCGCCGAGGCCATACAGGCCGAGCATAGCGATCAGCAGGCTCAACGCGCTGCTCTCGATGTTCGCGAAAGCATGCACAGAGAGCAACTGCCCGTCCTCTCCCTGTCCGGACAGCGCGCCGGAACGGGTCAGGAGGGTACCCACCAGAAACAGGTTGAACGCCAGAACGCCCAGGAAGGTATTGGTGCGCGCCATGCCCCCGCGGTTCTTCTGCACCACCAGACCGTGTACCAGCGCGGTAATAGCCAGCCATGGGAAAAACGAGGCGTTCTCAACCGGGTCCCAGGCCCAGAAACCGTGCCACCCCTGCGTCTCATAGGCCCAGTAGCCGCCCATGAACAGGCCGGCGCCGAGCGTAGCGCAGGAGAGCAGGGCGTAGGGCATGACGCGAGGCGTCCAATCCTCATAATCCTTCCAGATCAGTGCAGCAATAGCATACACGAAGGGCACTGCCAGCGAGGAGAACCCGAAGAAGATAGTTGGCGGATGAATGGTCATCCAGTAGTTCTGCAGCGAGGGATTCAGCCCCATGCCTTCTACTGGCGGGTAGACCCAGTCGGGATTGGCCGCCAGCTCTGCTGGAGATGGCGGCGGAATAATGAGGAACGGACTCTGCCAGAGCATGATGCCGCACAGAAACGACAGGATGGAGACATAGAACGGCATCACGCGGGCCTCGTAGGGGCCCGCCTTCCAGAGCACCAGGAAGCCAATCAGGGCAGTCATCGCGGCCCAGAGCGCAAAGCTACCCTCCTGTCCGGACCAGGTAGCTGCCAGTCGGTACCAGAAATCGAGCGCTCCGCCGCGCAGATCGGTGCCGGTGTGCTCGAACACATACTTGTATCGGAACTGCTGGGTGTAGACGAGATGACACAGGTAGGCAAACGTGCCGAGCACGCTGAGCGCGGTCAGGCCATATGCGATGCGCCCCAGCACACGGGGGCCGGTCGCCCCGGGGCGTCGCAGGGAAACCGCGTAGGCCAGCATCGTGAGTACGGAAAGAACGAGCCCGGACCAGAGCAAGCCCACACCCACACCATCACGAAGGAACTGCTCTGGCTTCATGTGGAGGACCCTCCCGGGTATGGCGGGGTCGGGCGGGCGTCACGCACGGTGCCCGATCCCCGGGGACTTTCCTTCTGATAGGGTGTACTGTTGCCCTCGTACTTGGAAGGGCACTTGACGACCAGCTTATCCGAGTAGAAGATGCCGTTCCGCACGATGCCATGCGCGGCGGTTTCCGTCGCCTCATCGAAGGCCTCTGGTTTCCCCCCCTTGTAGACGACTTCGATCCGGTCGCCCTTCGGGTCTTCAATCCAGAAGCGCAACGCATTGTTTACCCGGTCGTAGTGGGGTTGATGTTGCGCGTCACGCAGGATCTTGCCGCGCACCTGTACCGGTGTCTCACTCTGCCGGGCCACGGCGATGGTCACGTAAGGCGTCATTGCACTGCTGAAGGCCCAGAGCGTGAAGCCCAGGGCAAGGCCAATCACCAGAAGGCCGATGATGTAGGCTTGTTTCATAGGTCGTTCGGATCCTGTTCGTCCTGCTCCATGCGGCGCAGAGACCGGTCTATCATGAGTAAATACGCAAAGATACCCAGCCAGGTAATCAGTGTGACTGCCATGACTGGCAGCAGTTTATCCATTGTACCCCCTCGCCTGTTCCCGGCGCATCGTCAGTTTCACCTGACGCAGGCGCAACTGGAACATCCAGATAAAAAGCAAAGTGAATGCCAGAAAAGACGGGTACAGGACCGCTTTGTAGTCGGGCCCGGTGTTCTCGCGCTTGAAGAGTGTGTCGGGCGGGTGCAGGCTGGCCAGAGCCGGGATGCGCGGCACGATCCAGATCAGGAAGAAAGCGGGCACCAGAGTCACCAGTACGTACACCGCGCACAGGCGCCCGCGCTTCTGTACGTTCTCCGCAACTGCCCCGCGCAGGGATAGATACGCAGCATAGATCAGCAGCATGACCAGAATGGAGGTCTGGCGCGGATCCCAGTTCCAGTAGCTGCCCCATTGCGCATGAGAGAAGATACTGCCGGTCATCGTGGCCAGAATGCAGAACAGGAACCCGAGCTCTATGGCGATGGCCGACTTCACATCGGTCTCGGTGTCGGGCTGTCGGGTGAGAAAACGAACCGCATAGAAGGCGGCTACGAAGTAGGCCACAGAAGAGAGGATCGCCGAGGGCACATGGAAGAAGACGATGCGTGCCGTGTCGCCTGCGCCTCCGGTAAAGCCTGTCGCGCCCCGGGCAACGTAGAACGCCCCGTAGCAGACGTAGGCCATTAGCAAACCGCAGAGCCACTTCCAGACCGCAATACCGGCCTGTTGCGCCTCACGCGACGGTTCCTGCGGCTGCTGTGACGTCGTTGACGGCCTCTGTAAGGTTGCCATAGAAATTCACTCTTCCCACACAAAATGAAACGTTAGAGAAGACAGTGCGATGAGCAGGACGCTGTAACTCAGCAATCCGCCCACATCGCGCACCACACGCAACGGCGCCGGGTGCAGCGTGTAGAGTGTGTTGGCCGCGTTGATCAGCAGCATCAGAAAGACAACGAGCAGCGGCAGCCCCATCGCCCCATATAGGGCGCCCGTTCCACGCGCCTTCGCAGCAAGGGCCGCCACGATGGTAGCCGCGCTGGCCAATCCCCCGCATCCGCTCATCATTACGCACAGAAACAGGAGAGGATTGCCTGCTGGCATTCCGGTCATCATCATGTAAACGGGCGTGACGAGCAGGGCGACCACTGTGATCAGCACCAGATTGAAGAGCAGCTTGCCCAGATAGACTGCCTGCGGCAGCATGGCCAGACGCAGAGCCATGGTGGTGCCGGCCTCTTCCTCGTGAACGAACGAGTGGGCCAGGCCGGTGAACGCCGCGAAGCAGAGCAATACCCAGAGCAGGCCGAACTTTGCGGGCGGATCCCATGCCGGACGCATCTGCGCTTCCACGCTGGCCACCGTGATAGGATCGACCAGTCGCAACAGATTAACCGTGCGAACCTCCTTCAGAGTCAGAGTCGCCAGACCGATCAGCAGCAGTGCGGAGAACGTGAACACCCCGACCGCGCTCACTGCCACCCGGGTGCGCGCCTCCGCACGTACGTCCTTGCCCAGCAGAGCGAAGGCCTGTGCGAGCCATCCTGCAGGATGTGGGGGCGGTTGCGGCGTCACCGTGCACCCTCAAGATGTACTACGATGTCGCCCCAGGCGACTTCTTCGGGCTCATTGGTAGCCAGAACGACCACACCATCGGGACGTGCGCGTTGCCGGGCGATCAGGTCCTCGACCATCGCCCGCCCGTCCCTGTCCAGGTTGGCTGTCGGCTCATCCAGCAGCAGAACGGGTGGGCGATGCAGAAGCGCAAACGCGTATTTCAATCGCTGTCGCATGCCGGACGAGTAAGTTCGCACCGGGTCTCGACCCCGTCCGCGCAAGCCAACGGTAGCGAGCAGTGCCGCGAGCGCCTCACGGGAGAGTGCGACGCCCTGCAGACGCGCGAAGAACAACAGGTTCTCTGCGCCGGTCAGTTCTCGATAGAGCGTCAGATCCGGTGCCACGTAGCCGATAAACCGTCTGCGCTGAAACGCGTCCTGTACCCTGCCGCCAACCGTGATCGTGACAGTCCCCCGGGTCGCAGGCAGGAGGCCCGCGATGATCCGCAGCAATGTGCTCTTGCCCGAGCCGTTCGGGCCCGTGATCGCCAGTACCTGCCCGGATTGCACCTGCGTACACACGGGAGCAAACACCGGGCGATGCCCGAAGCGATGTGCTACGTCCTGCAGGGTAATGCAGACCTCCTCGGTGGTGTAGTCCATCCTGACTGTTTGCCCTGTTCGACACGCATTCGGCCGGGATGTTGCTTTGGAATACCCGGTACCCGGTGTACGGGTAGCGTACTTCCGGAGGATGCGTGGAATTGCCTCGCAGGGGAGTGTGTGGTATATTGGGACATCACAGGCGCGCCGAATGTGACCCGAGCACGACGCGCCCCGTACCGCTTTCAGAGGAGTGAATCCCCTTGGAGATACCCAGCACGCTCACCTATGCCGTTCTGGCCATCGCCTGCTTCAACTTTCTGATCATGATTACTGTGATCGTGATCGGATTCCTGGTGTATCGCAAGGTGACCGATCTGTTGCAGGAGGTGAAAAATGTGCTCCGCATGGCGCAGGGCGTTCTGGCCAACGCCGAAGTCGCAACGCGTCGGATCGGGAGCGGCGCGGAAACAGCGCAACGCATCGTGGGGCAGGTGGAAGAAGCTGTCTCCGGGCTCATGCCGCCCATTGCATTGATCGGCTCCTCCGTTCGTTCTGTACGGACCTCCAACCTGAAAATGAAGGTGCTCGGCATGGCAGCAGGACTGGCTCTGCGCTACGTTCTGAACCGCATCACGCGACGGAGTTAGTCAACGTGCCCAGCCCGGAGATGGTCACTGAGACAACGTCCCCGGGCCTGAGGAAGACCTGCGGGTTACTGTACATGCCCACCCCTCCCGGAGTGCCGGTTGAGATGATGTCGCCGGGAACCAGGGTCATGGTCTGCGACAGGTGTGAGATCAGATAGGGTATCTTGAAGATCAGGTTGGATGTGTTGGACTTCTGTCGTACCTCTCCGTTGAGCGTCAGCGAGATATCCAGTGCATGCGGGTCCGGGATCTCGTCCGCAGTGACCAGGTAGGGACCGATCGGGAAGAAACCGTCCGGTGTTTTGCCACGGACCCACTGTTTCTCCGCCGGATGCAGCTGGATGTCACGGGCGGAGACATCGTTGGCGCACATATAGCCCGCAACGTGTTGCATGGCCTCTTCCTCCGGGATGGCAAATCCGCCCCCACCGGCTCCCCCGATAACGACTGCCAGTTCCGCCTCATAGTCGACCTGCGTGGTGGCCCGATGCAGTCGGATAACGCCTCCGGGGTCGTTGATCGCGTTGGCGAACTTGGCGAACAGGATAGCACGTTCCGGTATGGGCTGATTCTGCTCCTCACAGTGGTCCCGATAGTTCTGGCCGATGCAGAGGATCTTTTGCGGGTCGCCTACCGGTGCCAGCAGGCGCACACCCGCGAGCGGGATCTGTTGCCGGGCATCCTGCACCGCAGCTCGAATGCGTTCCATGCCCGGGCTGCCCTGCGCCAGAAGTGCCGACATGGAGCGTGTGTCGCTCACGTTATCCAGCGGGACAATGGCCGCCCCCGTGGCATCCAGCGCACCCAGCTCCGGGCCGTTCCCGGCATCGTAACGAACCAGTTTCATCGGTACCTGTCCTCATGTGATGTGGTCTGTTCGCCATGAGGTTCGTCGCACAGTGCACGGTTCCCTGCTGCGTTCGCCTCCGGTCGCGCGGGTCAGGAGGTGTGGAGGAAGTTGCTCAGTAGCTGCTTGCCACAGGTCGTCAGTACGGACTCCGGGTGAAACTGCACGCCCTCAACGGGAAGCTCCCGGTGCCGGACGCCCATGATCTCTCCTTCTGCGGTCTCGGCAGTGATCTCGAGGCAGGCAGGCAACGTTTCCCGCCGAATGACCAGCGAGTGGTAGCGTGTGGCCTCGAATGGAGTGGGCAGGCTGCGGAAAACACCCTGTTGCTGATGGTAGATCAGCGAGATCTTCCCGTGCATGATACGTGTATTCCGTATTACCTCGCCACCGAACGCCGCGCCGATGCTCTGGTGCCCGAGGCACACGCCCAGAATGGGCACCTGCCCGGCAAAGCGCTGGATGAGTGGCACACAGATCCCGGCCTCCTTCGGGGTGCAGGGACCCGGCGACAGCACGATACGCTCCGGACCGAGCGCTTCGATTTCATCCAGCGTGATGCGGTCGTTACGACGGACGATCAGGCGCGCACCCAGTTCGCCCAGATATTGCACCAGGTTGTAGGTGAAGCTATCGTAGTTGTCAATCACCAGCACCATGAGAAACATCCTTCCTGGCGAGCGGCGCGCTAGAGGATCTCTCGCCTCCACTGCAGGGCCGAGATCAGCGTCGCCTGGTCCGCGTAGTCCAGGTCACCCCCTGCAGGGATTCCATAAGCGATCTGTGTGACCTTGACTCCCAGGGGTTTGAGCCGGCTGGCCAGATACATCGTCGTGGTCTGTCCCTCAGTGGTGGGGTTCAGCGCGAGGATCACCTCCTGCACGCCATTGGCGACGCGAGGGAAGAGCTCGCGGATCCGGAGCATCTCCGGGCCGATGCCTTCCAGCGGGCAGATCAAACCCTGCAACACGTGGTACAGACCCCGGTACTCGTTGGTTTTCTCCATGGCGATCAGGTCACGGGGCTCTGCGACCACGCAGAGCAGGGTGCGGTCCCGACCCGGGTCGGCGCAGATATCGCACAGTTCCTGATCGGTGAAGTTGGAGCATTCCCGACAGAAGTGAATGGATTGCTTGACCGCCAGGATCGCCTCGGCAAGCTGACGGGCCTCCTCTTCGGGATGACGCAGAATGTGGAACGCCATGCGTTGCGCGGACTTGGGGCCGACACCCGGCAGACGCTCCAGTGCAGCGACCAGGCGTGCCAGTGGTTTCGCGTAGTGTGCCATGGTCAGATCAGTCCGGGAGGCAAATTCAGATCGCCGAGCGCGCGCGTGATCTCGTCCATACGTTCCTGCTGGCTGTCCTGCGCTTTTTCGGACGCTTCCCTGACCGCGGTCAGGATCAGGTCCTGCAGCATCTCCACGTCTTCCGGGTCGACCACGATCGGGTTGATGCTGAGGGCCACCAGATGGCCGTGCCCATTGACTGTGGCAGTGACCATGCCGCCGCCCGCACTGGCCTCGAAGCGCATCTCTGCCAGTTCCTGCTGCAGCTTCTGCGCGTCCTCCTGCATCTTCTGAGCCTGTTCCATCAGCTTTCTGATGTCTCCCAGGCCGCCAAAGCCCCCGGGTTTCCCGCTGAATCGTGCCATATAAAGTTCTCCTTGCCTTCTGTGTTCTGGTGCCACCAGTTGCGTGTGTGCTCTATTTGTTACGACGATGGGATCTCCTCGGTCGCAATGACCTCGCCACCGAACAGGTCCAGAGCGGTTTCCAGCAGAGTGCTTTCTGTCTCCTGTGAGGGGGATTCCCCGGTCGCTCTGACCTCGGACGGGGGAGCGCTATGTGGCGGAGTCGCCGTGTCGAAGTCTGCGATGCGCCGTGCGGCTGGCGGGGCTGGCGGGGCGTCCAGCAACACTCCAACAGAGGGAGTGTTGTCCGGGGCGGGTTGCGCCGACGTATTGCTGGCAGAAGCAGGGGGCGTACCGACGGTCTCCGCCGGCACGCACCGGATCCTGTAGCCCTCCGTGTGCAGGCCCGCGTTGATTGCCTCTTCAACGAATTGTCGCCCTTTGCTCTGGATCCGTTCGCAGCTGAATTGATTGACAAAGGCGAGCACAATGGTGTTGCCCTCCAGAGCAACGGGCGACGCATGCCGCAGGAAAGCGACGCCCTTGGGACTGCGTTTGCCGGCAATCTGGAGGATGCGCTCCCAGGAACGCTGGACCACTTCCAGTGTGACCGGCTCCGCAAAGCGGGAGTCTCCAGAGGAGACCGGCTCCACCGGAGAAGAAGGAGGCGGGGAGCCGGATACGGAGTCCACAGGAGCCTGTCCCGACTGCGCAGGGGGAGGCTCCGGTTCTGTAGCATCGGACGATTCCGCAGCGGCTTCCGGCGCTTCCGGTGGGGTCTGGTGGCCTGATACAGGCGGTTTCGGGATCACCGTGGGGGTGGCGGACACGGGCTCCGGTCCGGTGGCGGCACGCTCCGGGGGCCTCCGGTACGGTTCTGCCGGTGTGGCGCACAGTGGCAGGTTCTCGGGCAGAAGACGAAGCAGGGTGCTCTCCAGCAGCCAGCGATGCTGATTGGTGTACCGCACGTCGCGCTCCGCAGAGGACAGCACCGCGGACATAGTAAGCAGCGTGCGCGGGTCGAAGTGAGCGGCCTGCGGGCGTAGCAGGGCGTAACGTTCAGGCCCCAGCTCCTGCATGGCCGTCTGTGTGGCTCCGGACGCGATGAGCATCAGGTCCCGCAGGTGATTGGAGAGCGCGGTCAGCAGATAGCGCACGTCCGTTCCGGTAGAGATCAGCTCGTCTGCAACGGCAAGTATCGCGTCCCATCGGCCAGACGCCAGCGTTTCTGTGACGCGCATCAACGTCTCGATGCCTACCGTGCCGATCGCGCGATGCACGATCTCTGCAGTGATGTGGCCATCCGCGTAGGCCAGAACCTGTTCCAGCAGCGAGAGGGCATCCCGCCATGACCCTTCGGCGCTACGTGCCAGAGAGAGAATGGCCTCGGGATCCGCCGTGTATCCCTCGGCAGTCACCACGCGCTGGATGGCTGCGCTCAGGTCCTGCACTGTGCCACGCTTGAAGAAGTAGCTCTGGCAACGCGAACGAATGGTGATGGGCACCTTGTGCAATTCAGTGGTGGCCAGGATGAACACCACGTGCGCTGGCGGTTCCTCGAGGGTTTTCAGAAGCGCATCGAAGGCCTTGGCGGAAAGGTCGTGTACCTCGTCAATGATGTAGACCTTGTAGCGCGCCTCTACAGGGGCGTACTGCACGTTTTCAATGATCTTTTCGCGCACATTGTCAACGCCCGTCTCGGAGGCCGCGTCGATCTCCACAACGTCCATGCAGGAACCTTCCCGGATGCTGACGCACAGGCGGCAGGTGCCACAGGGGTCCGGGGTAGGGCCATCCTGCGCGACACAGTTGAGGGCACGGGCAACGAGCCGCGCGGTGGAGGTCTTACCACACCCGCGTGCGCCATAGAAGAGGTAGGCGTGCGCAATGCGCCCGGAGCGGAGGGCGTTCTGCAGGGTGCGTGTGACCGCTTCCTGCCCCATCAGTTCCTGGAACGATTGCGACCGGTATTTGCGATACAACGCAACGTAGGTCATGGGAGTACGAAAGAAAAAGGAAGAGGGAACAGGGGCATTGCCGTCGGCCCACGCACGACTTCCCCGTTCCCTTACACTTTCCTGTCAGAACGCGCGGCGCTCAGAGCCGGGTTGACGGATCGCACGCGACTGGTCAGACTTAAGGCTGCTTCCTTCCGGACCTGACACTGGTTCGTCTGCCCGTCACTGCGCCCGGCCCGGCTCTGAGCGCCGCATATTTGATCGCTATTCTACCCGAAATGCACCCCGGATAGCAAGGTAGGAGTCGCCGGATGCACCGGTGAATAACAGGCAGGAATCTCACTCGAGGAGGAGACCCGGTGGAGGTTGCGCAGAGTCCGTATATTGAGGTGCCCCGGATGCTCTCGGCAGAACAGGTGCGTTTCTACGTGGAAAACGGTTACCTGATCATGCCGGATCTTGTAACGCCGGAGGAACTGGAGGAACTCAAGCGGGATACGGTCACGCTGGCGCGAGGAGGCTATCCCTGCCCCACGTTACAACCCCTGCCCGACACATGGAGCGACGACGAGGTCCTGCAGAACATCCTCTGTATTCATCAACCCCACTTCATCAGCCCGGTGATCCTGAAGTACGTGCGGCACCCGGGTATCTGTGGCGTGCTGGCGCAGATCACGGGGGCGCACCTGCCGTTCTGGGATGGTAGCGTCAAATGCATGCAGTCCATGCTCTTCGTCAAGCCCCCGCAATTTCAGGGGCAGGCATGGCACCAGGATGAGGTGTACATCCCGACGCGGGATCGCTCGCTGGTGGGCGCGTGGATCGCAATCGACGATGCAACGGTGGAGAACGGCTGTCTCTGGATCCTGCCCGGCTCGCATCGCAGTGGCTATCTCTACCCGCAACGCGAACACAACAATCCGGATGAATTTGACTTTGCCCGGGAGAGCTACGGCTTTGACCCGTCGGGTGAGATCCCGGTAGAGGTAACCGCGGGCACCGTGGTCTTTTTCAACGGCTATCTACTGCACCGCTCGCGCAAGAACCGCAGCACAATCTACCGGCGGGTGCTGGTCAATCACTACATGAACGCATGGTCCTTGCTGCCGTGGCAGGTGCGCGAGGGGGAATACCCGGCCATCGCTGACCGCCGGTGCATCGTGCCTGTTGCCGGTACGGACCCCTACGCATGGAAAGGCTACGAGAGTCCACCCCATGACGTCTGGCTGCGGACATGCAAGGCGGTGGAGGAGCGAGCGACAGCCCGGGAAAAGTGAGCTGCAGCAACAGGAAGAGGTGGAGATAACGGAGTGGATATCGATTTCTTGAGAGCGCTCACCGAGGTGCCTTCCGTGGGTACCGCGTGTGGACCGGTGTGGCGCCTGCTAACAGCGCGTTTCGGGGATCGCTTTACACGCCACTGCGTACCAGACGGCTTCTGCTACTTTGCCCCGGAAGGTCCATCCGGAGCCCCGGTGTCCCCGTCCGTGGTGTTCGTCGCGCATGTGGATGAAGTGGGCGGATGTGTGCTCGGACCGTGCGACTCCGGGGGATACCACACGCGCTTCTGGGGAAACACCCCGGACGTCTTTGCCGCGGCCAGTCTGCAGGCCTGGGACTACCTGGCCGAAGAAGCCACACAGGCCTTCCCGGTGCGCATGGAAGTTCTGCAGGATGCGTCGGAAACCCGGTTGATCCTGCATGGCGAGAACGTTCGTCCCTATCGCACGGTATGGACGTTTCTCGAGAAGACGGTCATCACAGGGGACGTGATCGAGGGCAAGGCACTGGACCCGCGTGTGACGGTGTTTGCGGTCACAGAAGCAGTACGTGCGCTGAACATGCCAGAGGTAGGCGCGCTCTTTGTGATGGCCGAGGAGTGCGCTATGGATGTGGCACGCAAAGCCGTTCTGTTTTTGGAACGCCTGTGCGGCGGGTGCCCGGGGACCACGTTGCGCCGGATCATCAACGCGGACGTGCCGGGTGTCCAGAACCTGGAAGGAGGCCAGCTGGATCTGCCGGCCATCCGGATCTACGAAGGGCGCAACTTCATCGATCCAGCATGCGGCATTCGCGCTTCGGAAGCGATGCGGGCACGTGGCGTCGCGCACCACCTGACAGCAGCCCGGAGTGGTAGCCAGACCCTGTTGTTCACGCCGCTGGCTCCGACTCTCTCGGTAGCACTGCCTGGCGAGGGGGTACACCTGCCCCGGGCCCGGATGAGCCTGCAAGGGGTGGAGCGATGCATCGCTCTGTTGTGCGCACTGGCTGAGCATGCGCTGGAGGAGGGCGCTGCTCTCTGATCTACCACCCGATGGAGTCGATGTAGCAGGTGCCATTCCACGGCGCGCTGGTGGTGAACTCCACGCCCAGTTGATACAACGGGGTGGCCGCATTGGAAGGCACTGTGACGGTGATAGTATTCCATGCGCCTGCCCGCAAGCTAGCAGTGGACTGCCAGTTGCCGGTCCACCGCCAGTTCCCGGCCGCGCCCTGCAGGACGTAGGGCTGTATGGCGGTGATGGTGCTTCCTGATGGGAACCAGATGCGGAACGTGATGGTGCGTCCTGCCGGAGTGGGTGGCAGAGGGACAAACGCGTTGGCCTGCCCGGCGCGACGGCTCTTGAAATGGACGGCCAGCGCGTAATTGCCCGCGTACGCACGCTCCGTGGTGCGCAACAGACTGCTGATGATCCCGCCGTTGTGCGTCCATCCCTGCAGGCCAGTCTCGAAGTGATACTGCGCTGGATCCTGATTGCCGACATGAATGCTGGCCGCATGATGGTTCCAGTGATACAGAGGTGTCCACCCCGCACCGAAGACGCCCAGGCGCACCGCGTAGGCCCCCGTTTCCTGAGGTGCCGTCCATGAGTAAGTGAACGAGCGCTTCTGGCCCATCGCGAGATGCTGGCCGGTCCAGAACCGCTGCGCGACTTTCTGACCGGCGGCATTGTAGATCTCCAGATCGATGATCCCGTTGGTGAGCGGCGCGCCCGTGTTGACGAAGGTAGCCGTGATCGTTGCGGTAGCGCCCGGTTCTACTGTGGCCGGCTTGACTACCGCGGTGGAACTGAAGGAAGGAGCAACGGCATTCCCGGAGGGCAGAACCAGCAGAGTCAGGCTCTGAGCCGGCACAGTGAGCTGAAACGCGTTGCCGCTGAAGGAGATGTCGGGGAGCCTCTGGATCACATTGGCTGCCGTGAGCTGCCAGACCTGTGCCGTTCCCCTGTGCGCAAAGTGGGACAGGTTCACTGTCACCGGGGTGCTGCCGGAGAGGTGCTTGCAGATGATCATCACAGTGAGCGCGTTGTCGGTGGAGCGTACGGCAGCGTACGTGGCCACATTGTCCGGGTCCGGTCCGGTCGCAGCCACGCTGGTATCGCCAAACGTGGACCGGTTGCCGTCGTAGTTGCGATACATCTTCATGGCCTTATAGGTCGGGGTGGACGGATCGGGTGTGGTCCAGCGTGTGGCCAGATCGAGGCCTTCCCGGCCGAAGATCCCGAACAGGTCGGCCTGCGCCAGAGCTCCATTGATATGCCCTTCTGCGCCCCAGTTGTACTCGGTGAGCGCAATCCGGGTGCCCGGGTAGTAGGTGTGGACCCACTCGCGTAGCCGGGGGATCAGGCGGACAGGGGCAGCGATCCACGTCTCATCGGTGTAGTTCGGATCCCAGAGGGCCCGTGTGGAACGATTGCGGCGCAGTTGCATGGCCGTGGATGTGTTCTCGCTGAACTCGCCTCCCTGCGGATAGAAGTGCACGCTGAAGATGTCCAGCAGGCGCTGGCCGGTGCGCGTGTGGTGCTGGCGCAACTGGTCCAGAAGCCATGGCAGGTAGTCCCATCCCCCCTGTGCGGCACGATCGGGCAGGTAATGCCAGCCATGCTGGCTCCCCCACTGCTGGTCATAGCCACTGAAGAAATAGCCACTCCATCCCCACTCCTCCGGTGCGACAATCAGAGCGTGCGGGTCCAGTTGTTTGATCCGGCTCGCATACTCGATGATCCGGTCACGTACCTCCTGCATGGTGGCTCCCACCGGATGTACGTCCCGATGTGTGCTGTGCCAGATGCTGGGCTCATTGTCCAGAATGTAGTAGCGCAACCCGCCGTTTGCGGCGGTGCCCCATCGCTGGATCAGATGATGAACCCATGCCTGCTGGAAAGAGGCATCGACCCGGACGTTGGCGTCATTGGGGTCATTGCCCGTGATGAACTGACCGGTTAGCAGAGAGATCCCGTTGCCGGCGTCCGGGAACCAGCGCCAGTCGTTGTCGGTCTGCGGGCCATACTTGGCGATCGAGAAGGAGCAGAGCTTGGTGCGATTCGGTCCCAGTCTGGCCACCCAGTCCAGCATCGGGATAGTCAGCATGGGTTGCGCCCCGGCGGAACGCGTGCTGGCGATGAAGGTATCGCCGACTTCGCCAGGTGTCGCGCTGGGGTAAGGGATGCTCTGAAAGTACCAGTCGTTGCCCCGGTTATCCGCGTTGAGCTGCCAGTTGTAGCGGCTGGTGTGGTTGCCCCCATGCCGGTTCAGCGGACAGTTCAGATCTGCCAGCACCTCGGTGGTGGCATGCGCGACTCCGTAGATGAGGGGGCTGATCGCTCTCCGGTTGGCTCTGACGTCCACAGAGATGCTGACCGGGGCGTTCTGAGCCTCGCCCCGCAAGGCTGTGCACGATAGCAACAGGACAGGAAACCACAGAGGCAAAACGGTTCTGTATCGCCAGAACATCCCTCTACCTCCTCCATGTCACGAATGCGATACCCACGGCCTATTCCATCATTTCGACGGGATCGCCCGGTGGATCCTGCCACGGTTTCCTGCAGAACTGCCGGTGTGATGCAGCATCCCTGTGTTTACGCAGGGATAAGGTACAATGTGGGCAGGGGAGAGTCTGTCAGGGCCATGGATCTTGTAGAGCAGAAGACACTGTTGCTGGAGACGGCCAACCGGGTTGCACTGGACATTCTGGCGAGCCGTACCGGTGTGACAGCGCTGCAGCATATCGTCGAGGCTGCGCGGGATCTGGTGCAGGCTCGCTATGCTGCGCTGGGCGTGGCAAAAACAGGTGGGCATGGGCTTGCCGAGTTTGTGACCGCGGGGCTGAGTGCGGAGGAGATCGCGCGGATCGGAGTGCGCCCTACCGGGAAGGGAATTCTGGGCCTGCTGCTGCAGCGCGCCGAACCGTTGCGCGTTGAACGGATGACCGAGCACCCGGCCTTTGTGGGGTTTCCACCCCATCACCCGCCGATGCAGAGTTTCCTCGGGGTACCCATCCGGAGCGGTGAGCAGGTCCTGGGAAGCCTCTACCTGACGGACAAGCAGGACGGTGGCGTCTTCACCGAGGCGGACGAGGCAGCGGTACAGGCGTTGAGCGCCTACGCGGCTGTCGCGATCCACAACCTGCACATGCTGGCCCGACAACGTGCCCTGGTCAGTGGCCTGATCGCCGCGCAGGAGGAAGAGCGTCGGGCAGTGGCCTATGATCTGCATGACGGCCTGACGCAGTACGTGATGGCGGCACACGCGCATCTGGAGGCGTTCCGTCATGCGCAGCAACAGCAGAAGCTGGATCGGGCCCAGCGTGAGCTGGAGCAGGGCATGCAGTACCTGAAGCAGGCCGTCATGGAGTCCCGTCGGCTGGTTAACGGCCTGCGTCCGCTGGCGCTGGACGACCTGGGGCTGGCCGGCGCCGTGGAGCAGTTGCTCAACGAGGAGAAGCGACGCGCTGGCTGGGATGCAGCCGACCTGATCCACAACATCGCAGGCCGCCGCTTCGATACCCTGCTGGAGACAACGGTCTATCGCGTGGTACAGGAGGCGTTGACCAATGCACGCCGACATTCCGGCACCACACGGGTCCGCGTGATGTTGCTGGCTGACAGGGACATGGCCGGCCACGAGCATCTGACACTGGAGGTACGTGACTGGGGCAGGGGCTTCGTGCTGGAAGAGAAAACCAGCGATGACGCCCATGTCGGTCTGCACAGCATGGTGGCCCGCGTCAACTTGCTGAATGGCAGATACACGTTGCAGAGCGCTCCGGGGGAAGGCACAACCGTGCATGCCGTGCTGCCGATCGTTGAACTCGAACGAGGTAGAAAAGTGCGATGACTGACAGAGAGACCGGGAGCCATACGGAGAACACCGGTTACACGGTGGTGCTGGTAGACGATCACGCCATCTGGCGCGGAGGCGTGAGCAGCATGCTGGAGGACACAGAGTTCCGCGTGGTCGGCGAGGCTGGATCGGGGCGCGAGGCCGTGGAAGTCGTGGAGCGACTCCAGCCGGACATCGTGCTGATGGACATCCGTATGGCGGGCGGAGACGGACTGGAAGCGCTGGTAGCTGTTAAGAAGAAGTCGCCAAAAACGGCTGTGGTGATGCTCACCACATATGACAATCCAACTTACATGGCCCGTGCAGTCGCTGGAGGCGCCGCCGGTTACCTGTTGAAGGGAATTGAGCGTGACGCTCTGCTAAAAGCCCTGCGTGCCATCGCGGCGGGGGAAATGCTGCTCTCTGCGCAGGAACTGGCGCGCTCCCTGCGCAGTGTCAGCCCGCAGACGGCGGACTCAGAAGATCTGATAGAGCCGCTCACCGAGCGCGAAATGGACGTGTTGCGCCTGCTGGCTACCGGGTTGTCCAACCGGGACATCGCTTCGGTACTATTCATCGCGGAGAGCACCGTCAAGTCACACGTCGAGCATATCATTAACAAACTGGGCGTATCCGATCGCGTGCAGGCCGCCGTCTGGGCAGCACGCAAAGGGTTGCTGCCCCCCTCCTGATCCCCTGCTACTCTTCGCTCTGTTCTGCTCTGGCCGAGGCTGTTTCGCGTCTGGTACACCCCTGCCGGGCCGATCGGACTCCGCTGCTTTGCGCATAATCCGTCGTTTTGTGGATGTGAGTGGAACGTGACCGCTGTACACTGATCCCGATGGGAGAGGTAGGGGCGCAGAAAGGCGTGGAGCGATGAGCCTGGATGCAGAAGGACGATGGATCCTGTGTGACGGTGCGGGATGTGGGGTTACTGTACCGCTCCCGGTCGCGCTCCCGGGACGAGATGAAGAGGGGCACGAGCCAGAGAATGCGCTCCACGGATGGTTGTTTGTAGTCCATAACGGGAAAGCGTTGCACTTCTGTCCTCGATGTGCGTTGGCGCATCTGGCTATCCTGTCGCACACCGATGTCGATACGCCCGTGATCTGCGGGACGCAACCGATGTGAGGATCCGGCGCTCCGGGCATTTCATGCATGTAGTCCCCTGTGCGGATCGCGTTAGATTGGGTACAATGTGCTGCAGGTGATCCCACGCGAGGAGGCTTGTATGCGGTTCCCGAAACGGAAAATGCGCTTCACTGCCCATTACCAGGGAGATACGGACCCGGAGGGCTGGATCGTACTGGACATCGCCAATACCGATCTGGACGGCGTGAGCAAGCTCTATCTGTCGCTGAGCGACATCCAACAGGTCAGGGAGGGTGGTGATCTGGCCGAGGAGCGGTTGCGTCAGGCGCGTGCGTTGCTGGGGGGCATCGGGAGCGGAGAGGAAGCCTGATGCCAAAGACGATGCTGGAAAAGATCTGGGACGCGCATGTGGTGCGCTCCGAGCCCGGTCGTCCGGATCTGCTGTACATCGACCTGCACCTGATCCATGAGGTAACTTCTCCGCAGGCATTCGACGGGTTGCGCCTGAGTGGACGCAGGGTACGCCGCCCGGACCTGACGGTTGCTACCATGGATCACAATGTGCCCACCACCGATCGTTCTCTGCCCGTTGCAGACCCGATATCGAAGCGGCAGATGGAGGCGCTGGAGCGCAACTGCGCGGAGTTCGGCATTACCCTGTTCCATCTGCGTGACCCGAGGCAGGGCATTGTGCACGTGATCGGACCGGAACTGGGGCTGACGCAACCGGGGATGACGATCGTCTGCGGTGACAGCCACACCAGCACACATGGCGCTTTCGGGGCTCTGGCGTTCGGCATTGGAACCAGCGAGGTAGAGCACGTCCTGGCCACGCAGTGCCTGTGGCAGAGCCGTCCGAAAACCATGGAGATCCGTGTGGATGGGACGCTGGGCTACGGTGTCACCGCGAAGGATGTGATCCTCGCGATCATCGGTCGTATTGGCACCGACGGCGCTACTGGCTACGTGATCGAGTACACGGGGGAGGTGATCCGCGCCCTTTCCATGGAAGGTCGGATGACGGTGTGCAACATGAGCATCGAGGCCGGCGCGCGCGCGGGGCTCATCGCTCCCGATGAGAAGACTTTTGCATACGTAAAAGGCAGGCCATACGCACCGCAGGGCGCGGACTGGGAGGCCGCGCTGGCGGAGTGGCGCACATTATCGACTGATCCCGGCGCCCGCTTTGATGCACAGGTGACGCTCGATGGGAGTGAGATCGCGCCTCACGTGACCTGGGGAACCAGCCCCGGTATGGTCGTGCCCATCACAGGATGTGTGCCGTCGCCGGAAGAATTCACCTCGGAAGCTGACCGGCGTGCTGCGGAGCGGGCGCTGGAGTATATGGGGCTGATGCCGCATACACCCATGCAGTCGATCAAGCTGGATCGGGTATTCATCGGATCGTGCACCAACGGGCGAATTGAAGACCTGCGCGCAGCGGCCGAAGTGGCAAGGGGGCGGAAAGTCCACCCGGATGTACACGCGATTGTGGTGCCCGGCTCAACCCAGGTGCGGCGTCAGGCAGAACAGGAGGGGCTGGACCGGATCTTCAAAGAGGCTGGATTTGAATGGCGTGAGGCCGGGTGCTCGATGTGTCTGGGCATGAATCCCGACATTCTGCGCCCCGGTGAACGCTGCGCCTCGACGTCCAACCGGAACTTCGAGGGGCGGCAGGGCCGGGGAGGACGCACGCATCTGGTCAGTCCCCCCATGGCCGCCGCCGCCGCCATTGCTGGCCATCTGGTGGACGTTCGCGACTGGAAATAGGAGAGGACATGCAACCGTTTGTACGTGAAACCGGTGTGGTAGCGCCACTGGACCGGGTGAACGTGGATACCGATCAGATCATACCCAAGCAGTTTTTGAAGCGCATCGAACGTACCGGATTTGGCCCTTTTCTCTTTTTCGACTGGCGCTACCTGAGCGACGGTCAAACGCCTGACCCGAACTTTGAGCTGAACGCGCCAGAGTATCGCGGGGCGACCATTCTGGTTACAGGCAGGAACTTCGGTTGTGGCTCTTCACGGGAGCACGCACCGTGGGCCCTGATGGACTACGGTTTCCGGGTGATCATTGCCCCTTCGTTTGCCGATATCTTTTATAACAACTGCTTCAAAAATGGCCTGTTGCCGGTGGTGCTTCCTGAAGACACCGTGCGTGCGTTGATCGAGAAGGCCCGGGCGCAACCCGGATACCGGTTGACGGTGGATCTGGAGGCGCAGACCGTCTGTGACGGGGAAGCAGTACAGATATCCTTTGAGATTGACCCGTTCCGGAAGCACTGTCTTCTGCATGGTCTGGATGACATCGGACTGACCCTGCAACAGGAGGCGGACATCGCGGCCTACGAGGCGCGGCGCCCGCCGTGGAAGCGTGGCGTTATGCAGAACGTACCGTAAGGTATGAGCGATCCCTTTCTCGAACCGCTGGACGCGCTGGCCGATCTCATGGAGCAGCGCGTCCATTCTGTTTACCGGCCTGCAGATCAGCGAGCGGAACCCCGCTGTTCCGGTCGCGGGTCCGGGGGATCGAGTGTGTCGGAGGATCCTCTGAGAGATCGGTCTGTATATGATCATGAAAGTCCGGCGCACATGCCGGAGGTCAGCCCTCTGGCGCGTCAGGCGTTGCACTACTGGAAACGCCTGTACGGCGAACGGCAAGGCCTGTTGCTGATCCCGGGAGGAGGCGCAGAAGGCGACGCTGTCTACTTCGCGCAGGCGGGTTTCGACGTGATCGTCGTGGATCCATCCGGGGATGCTCTGGAACGACTGGAAGTTCTGGCTCGCGAAGCACGCGTCGGATTGACAAGCGTGCAGTGCCCTCTGGAGGTCTACCGTTTTCCTGTTCCGGTCTCCATGGTGCACACATACAACGCCCTGCAGTTTCTGGGGGAGCGTTGCGTTTCCTACCTGCAACGGCTTCAATCCGGGACGTCTGCAGGGGGCATGCATAGCGTCAGCGTGTACATGCGGGGAGAGGCTCCTGTGCAGGCTGGCGCCTACTGCATGGAGCACGACGAGTTGAAATTCCTGTACCGCGGTTGGCGTCTTCTACTCTACACCGAGCAGACGCTCTGGGACGACGCTGTGCAGCAGTACCTGTCTCTGGCACAGATCATTGCTGTGAAACCCGGTTAACATGGCAGAGATCCGGGGGAGGGCGCCAGGAAGTCTGCAGAAAGTGTCCGCAGGCAGTCAGGACTCTCTGCTGGTCTGCTGGCGAACTACCATAGCCCGGTCATGATCTGTGCAACCGCGTCTGGCTACAATGTGCGAGATCCAGGCTGCCCGTCAACAGATGACGGTTGTAGCCGTTGACTGCCCGTGTCTGCAGGCAGATCAGATGCTGGAAGATACTGGCACCTATGCAGGATGCACATGCCTGCGTCTCCACCGGCACCCGGACCTTCCAGAAGGCAGGGGAAACAGGTATCCTGTAACACACGAATAGGGTAGGGCGAGATCGGTGACGACGCAGGAAGAGGGCGAGAACGACATACCTCTGCGTACCGGGGACGACGGGTGTTCCGGTGCAGACAGTGCAGGGGACACCGGGGGCACTGTCCGGGAGGTGCCACCAGAAGAGGCGGATGCGCGTGCCAGGCGATTGCCTGTTCGACGGGCACAGTGGGCGCGCGCGGCTCCCTGGCAGGCTTTCTGGACAGGGGTGGCATTTGCGCTGATCGGGGGCATTATGGCCCTGCCCCGTTTCGCAGACGCAGTCCTGCCCCATATTCTGAACCCCGAGGACCCGGCGCGCCTGCAGGAGATAATGCCAGGGGTGCCCCTGTCCCACCTGCTGGCATGGCCCGACCGTTTGCTGGACGCTCTGATATTGCTGCAGGAGATGCGGGCGCCCGTCCGGCTTGGAGTGACCGTGCTGATGGCCGGCATCGGTCTGCGTCTGCTCATCGGGGTGATCAACCCGACCTTTCGCCTGTTTGGCCCGGGGCACTGGGAGTGGCGGACCGGTTCCCGGCTGGATCTGTTGCTGATTGTGCTGGAGGTGCGGCAATTACGCAAGGCGGGTATCGTGTTGCTGGGCACCGGGTTGCCCGTGGGATTGCTGCTGTGGGCAATGAGGAGCCTCGCGGCCTACATTCCCGCAGTGACCCCGGATGGGAGGCCGGGACTGCTGTGGGCTCTGCGTCTGGGAGTGCTGGGGGCAACGCTCTGGCTGGGAATGCATTGCCACGGGCTGGCCGGCCATTTCAATCGCCCCCGGTTGCATTGGCCACGCGGGAATCTCTCCAACCTGCTGATGACTGGCGCCCTGTGCGGACTGACAGCAGGTCTGTTACTGCATCACCTTGCACCGCCTCTACTGGAACCCCGGTTGACGCTCTACCAGACGCTGGGCACGTTTCATCGAGGCTACTTTGCCGAGCTCGCCGGGGGCTATTTTGCGGCCTGGGCGGGCACAGGTTTTGCGATAGGCGCGTTGCTCTACGCTCTGGGGCGTCCCTGCCTGACGATCAGGCAGCGTGGCCTGCTGCTCGGATGGGCACTGCCGGGATGTCTGCTGGCGTGGGCAGCAGAACGCCCGTTCACGCCACAGGCGCTGGCTGCACGTCTGGATATCACCCCGGCCGTGCTGCAGGGCATTGCGCTACCCTACACCCCCCGGATGCCGGCGGGTGGTGTGCCCAACACTCGTAAAGCTACACAGGAACTGGCGCGGCGCCTCGGACTCACGCAACGCCCGGGAACTCTGAGTCGCGAGGTACTGATCCTGGATAGCAGTGTGCGGGTGGCGCGACAGAACCTGCTGGCCGATGATGGCCTGCTCGTGGACGACGAGACAGTCCGGAAGGTGCGCGACTTCCTGCAGCGACGCAGGTACCGCTCTGCGCTCTCATGGGTGGCGACCCGGTATCTGTACAACGCGGCGTGCGTTCGGTTCCGGATCACCGATGCGATCGCGGCCTGTCTGGACGATCAGGAATACGGCCCGCACATGATCCGTACTGCGCCGCCGTTGCGGGAGATGCTGTTCACCTGCGCAGCATCCCCGGAGAACCTCGCACTGCTGAACCGCCTTGCAGACGGACAACGGTTCGTCTACCCGGATCGGGAGAGCCTGCGGATGATGGGAGACCTGTACCGGCGGTTCGGGGTGGGGGATAGAGCGTTGCAGTGGTATCGCAGGGCCGAGATGCCCCGTACGTTTCTAAATCGCATTCGAGCCGAGCGACCGATGTTTCATCAGGGCCGTATCGAAGGGCGCATTCTGCTGAACGGCCGACCTCTGGCAGGCACACCGGTTGGAGCGATCCCCATTCGTCTGAATGGTCTGCCGCCCGATCTGGAAGCCCGGTTGCTCAACGCATCCGATATGATCGCGCCTTCCTATCTGCCTCCCGGCCGTCTGCCGCGCTTCGACGCGTATCGTACCATCTGCGCATCGAGCGTGACGGATGCTGCGGGGGCGTTCACATTGCAACATCTGGTGGAGGGCGAATATCTGCTGGCGATCGCCCTGCCGGCTTCAGACCGCTTGCGTCAGTGGAAGCAGGAGAGGCTCTTGCTACCCCGGATCGTGCTGAACTACACTACGCCACGGGTTTCTGTGGGCACTATCCGGCTGGAGGCGGTGCCGTGATGCACGCAGATGGCAGAGGCCTGCAGCAAACATCCTCGTTACCCGCCAGGCGAGCAACGAGGATGTTCATCAGGGAGAAGACGCGGGGGGATCAGTCACAGATGTATCCGTAGAGGCCGTCGCGTTTGGCAGCGTATTTGAGCTTCTTCAGGGCCTGTGCCTCGATCTGCCGTACGCGCTCGCGCGAGATATGCATCTTCTCGCCGATCTCCTGCAGCACCTCGGCATTGTCCTCATCCATGCCGAGACGGCGGCGCATGATTTCACGCTCCCGGGGGGTGAGCGTTTCCAGCAGTCGGTGCAGGATCTGGTACTTTTCCGAGGAGAGCACCACTTCCTGCGGGTTGGCCGCGTTGCTGTCATTGAGCAGGGAAGCGAGGGTCGTGTTCTCCTCCTCTCCGACCAGCATGTCCAGCGAAACGGGCTCCTGAGAGGCCTGCAACAACGCATGGACCTTGCGCAGGGGCAGACCCAGGTGCTGTGCGATCAATTCGGCGCCAGGCTCCTCGCCCAGCTCGCGCTGGAGTAGCGCGCGGGTCCTTTCCACTTTACGAAGCGTCTCAGAAACGTGTGCCGGGATCCGGATGGCTTTGGATTTGTTGTCGATGGCCCGGCTGATCGCCTGTTTGATCCAGTGTGTGGCGTAGGTGCTGAAGCGATATCCCCGGGAGGGATCGTACCGTTCTGCGGCGGTCATCAGGCCAATCGCACCTTCCTGAACCAGGTCCTCAAACGGGATCAGCGCGCTGTGGTAGTGCCGGGCGATATTGATGACCAGGCGCATGTTGGCTTCCACGAGAATGTCTCTGGCCCGCATGTCCCCGCTCTGAACACGTCGGGACAGGCACACCTCCTCTTCGAACGTGAGCAGCCTCTGTCGGGTCAGGCGGCCCAGATAGGGTTGAAGGTCGCCCTTGCGCCCGGTGGCTTCCGATGATGCTTCCCTCTTTTCCAGAAGCGCTTCCGACTTGGTCGTTCGTTTCATACTGGTACTGACACTCCTTCTGGCCGACGGCACAGCGGCAGGGCCCGGGCACGTGCCCGGGGTGTGATCATTATTCCACAGGCAGACTTCTCTCCCGGGACGGGGAAGAAGCATGCCGGGGAAAACCGGTAGAACGCGCAGCGGACACGGGTGTCGTGCCGGGCAGGCGTGACGTATGCCATGAGCCCTGCAACAACTGGTTTATGCAGCGGTGCGCATGCCCGGGCCAGCAGTGAAACCATGCGTCGGTAGCGAACAGAAAGCGCGCTTCTGCCACATCGCGCAGAAGCGAAGATCTGCGGAAGGGAAAGAACCATGAATACATTGCCTCGCTACGCATATGGCGTGACTCTGGGCCCTCTGATACAGGACGTTGCAACACACTACACCCTCTTAGAAGCCCTGTTGCCTGGAAAAGTTCGGGCCGTCGCTGCAGGGGCCAGCGGCCGGATCTTTCTGGGCACAGAGGCAGGACTGTTTCAACTGGATCCCGATGGTCATCCGCAGCCTGTCCCGGAGACCCCGGTAGCGGCAGTATCCCGGATCTGGGCGCCGGGAAACGGCCGTCTGTACGTGGCATCGATGCAAGAATCGTACCAAGTGCTGTTGGACGGAACGCAGAAACCGGTCTCCTTCGGGGGATCGGACATCGTGGACATGGTAGTCCATCAGGATCCGATGCTCGTGCTAACCTCTCGCACGCTGATCGATCGTGTGCAGGAGCGTACGGTCGCGCTGCCTGAGGGGGTGGTTGCGCGGGCCATCGCTGCAGATAACACGGGACAGGTACTGGTGGCGACGGATCAGGGGGTGTTCCGGTACGATGGATCCCGACTTCACCCGCTCTCTGCAGAGAGCCGGTGGACCAATTGCAAAGACCGTTTGCTCTCTGCGGACGTGCGCGACCTGTGCGCCGACGGGAAGGGAGGGTTCTACCTTGCAACCGCACGAGGTCTGAATTACTACGTGCAGGACATCTATCTGGATCTCAACGAGCGCCCGGCGCTTCCAGTGCGGGACACATACCGGGTGGTGCTGACGCCGCAGGGAACGCTCTGGGTTGTGACAGCGCGGGGCATCGCCTGTCTGTACCGCGGGCAGTGGCGCTACTATGCCGGAAAACGCTGGTTGCCGTCCGATCGCGTCGTGGACCTCTGTGTGATGCCATCCCGACCCGGGGTTGAGGAGGACGTGCTGATTGCTACCGAAGAGGGGCTGGCACGGATCACATTTCAACCCGTGCCGGGTGATGAGCGACTGCCGGGGCACGAGCGCAAGGCCGCTCTGTATCAGGCAATTACCGGGGCGCGACATAACCGGAACGGCTTTGTGACGGACTGCTTCCTGCTGGATCAGGGACGTGACTTCCTGTACCACGCCAGCGATAATGACGGTCTCTGGACAGCGTTGTACGTGGCTGCGCAATCGTTCCGATTTGCGGTAACACGGGCTCCGGAGGCACGTCAGCAGGCCCGGCTGGGGATGCAGGCGTTGCTGGAGCTGGTACGCGTGACCGGCATCGCGGGCTTTCCGGCGCGCACGTTCATCCGGGAGGGGGAGCGCGTGCATCAGTCCGATCCGGGGCCCAACTGGTACCCTTCGCCTGTGGAGCCCGGGGTTCTGTACAAGAACGATACTTCTTCAGATGAGGTCGACGGGCACTACTTCGCGTGGTTCGTCTATGATGCCCTCGTGGCGGACGTTGAGGAAAAGGCACAGATTGCCGGAGTCTGCCGGGCAGTTACCAGCCATATTCTGGACCATAACTACACGCTGGTAGGCCCGACCGGGAAGCACACGCGGTGGGGCGTGTGGACGCCTGAGAAGTTGAACGATGATCCCGCATGGGTGGAGGAGCGGGGACTGAACGCACTGGAGATCCTCTCGCACCTCAAAGTGGCCATTCATCTCTGCGGAGATGCACGCTTCCAGAGGGAGTACGACAATCTGATCACACAGCACGGCTACGCGCTCAACACGGTGCTGCAGAAGCGTATGCCTCCGGAAGGGGAGTGCAATCACTCGGATGACGAACTGGCCGCTGTTGCCTACTATCCATTGCTGTTGCTGGAGCAGGATCCGTACCTGCGTGCGCTCTACCTCCTCAGTCTGGAGCGCACGTGGGAAATCCTGCGGCCGGAGGGCTCGCCATTCCACAACGTGATCTATGGCGCCTGTACCGGCCGACCATGCGATGCAGAACGCGCGTTGCAGTGGTTGTATGAGGCGCCTCTGGACCTGCGTGGGTGGACCATGACCAACAGCCATCGCGATGATGTGGCCTTCCAGCCGCAGGAGGATCGGTTCGCGCAACCGCAACTGACGCGTGTTCTGTCGCCGCGAGAGACGCATGTGGCCCGGTGGAACCGCAATCCCTACCTGCCTGATGGGGGCGATGACGGACGCACCGAGGAGGATGGTACGTTCTGGTTACTCCCCTACTGGATGGGGCGATACCACGGAATTTTTCTCCAGGAAGGTTCCTGAAGCGCACGATGCCCGGGCACTGTGCCCGGGCATCGTGCAGAGATGTCGTATTGCTGCCTCAGAACTTGACGCCGAGGGTGATCGAGTAGCCGTCCAGCTCGTTGTTGGCCCCGGAGATAAAGTTGTAGCGCAGATCCACATTCAGCGGGTAGCGGCTGGCGCGATTGATCTGATATCCCACCAGCAGGCCGATCGCTGCGCCCGCGCTGCCTCGCCCGTCGAGGCGGCGACCAAACGCGTAACCGCCACCGATGCCGTAGCGCCAGCTCTCCCGATGACCGATGATGTGCGCCATGATCGGCACGCTGTATACGTTCCCAAGGCCGTAGTAGCCAACGCCGATGGACACGTCATAGGTCGGAGTGGTGTACACAGTGCGCTCCACGCTACCTGCGAAGGTCACTGCGCCTTCCTGGTCACGTGCCGCCCGGCTGTTGAAGATGAACAGACCGGCACGAATGGTCCAGTCCCGTGACAGTTCCGGTATTTCGTCTGTCTGGAACTGAGCCTGTGCGGCGCTGGAGGCTGTCAGCAGGATCCCCCCGATCAGCGCCCCCAGCACGATGCTCCACAATGTACCTGTCGTTTTCAATACAGACCTCCTTGTTGGGAGCGCGCAGGGCCGCAGCACTGTCTCCAGAAGTTCCCAGTGTGCGCGGAGTGTGCGCACGCTCCCGGGATAATCGAAAGTATCTTATTCGCGATCACGGGAAAATCCTGCCCGGAGCTCTGGAAAGCAACTCTCTGCTTCCTGGCGCAAATGCCCCGGATCCTTCCCGGGACTGTACGGCGCTAGGAGAGCGACATATTGCTGCTGTGGCCCGGGAAAGCCTTCGCGGTCGGGTCGATCCGGGTCTTGGCGAAATTTACGGCGATACAGATTTCGCCAACTCCAGTAGCGATTAGATCGAGCTTACCGGGGGAGTGCGCGATGTCGCCTGCGGCATAGACGCCCGGCAGGTTGGTCTCCATCAGCTGATTCACAACGACCTTACGGTTGCCGTGCAACGCAAGCCCCCATTCGCGCAATGGGCCAATGTCCGCCTTGAAACCCAGATTGAGCAGGATGGCGTCTACCTCCAGAGTGGTCTCTTCACCCGTCTTGTTGTGGAAGACGACCGCGCGCTCGATCCATCCATTACCCTCCACGCGCCGCAACTCATGCCAGAGCATCACGTTCACGCGCGAACGATGCAGCAGCCAGTCCACGCTTTCCTCATGCGCTCGGAACACGTCGCGCCGGTGGATCAGCGTGATCTGTCTGGCCTGCTCCTCGAGGTTCATGGCCCAGTCCAGAGCGGAGTCGCCTCCACCCACAATCAGCAGGCGCTTGCCCGTGAACTGAGATTTATCGCGCACAAAATAGAAAACCCCGCGCCCTTCGTAGTCATTCACGCCGGGCGTATCCAGTTTGGTAGGTGAGAACGCACCGGCGCCGGTAGCCAGAACGACCGTACGTGTGTGATGCACGCCCTTCTGCGTCTCCAGTACAATGGTGCCGTCCGGCTGATGCGCCAGCCGGAGGACCTTCTCGTTGAGGCAGATGGTCGGGTTGAAGCGCATCGCCTGCTGGATTAACTGCTCTGCAAGATCGCGCGCAAGAATTTTGGGGAACCCCGGCATGTCGTAGACGTACTTTTCCGGGTAGAGAGCGTTTAGCTGCCCGCCCAGCTCGGGCAGGCTGTCAATGATCTTGGTCTTCATCTGCCGCAGACCGGCGTAGAACGCACCGAACAATCCGACGGGGCCCCCGCCAACAATGGTAATGTCGTAAAGGTCCTCTGCGGGCAGTTCGAGCGTGTCGATCGCGGTTCCCGGTCTCTCTACTGTACTGACTTCTGCTTCGCTCACTTCTGATTGCCATCCTGAGAAAGGTATCCGCCTTATTGTATCACACATCGGCCTCATGCGTCGCCACCAGGGGGTGCAGGGTCCCTGCGCTGGCGTGTAAAACCGTGTTATGCAGGATCCTTTTCAGGGAGAAATATTCACTGTGAAATGATATATCCGGGGAGTATTAGGGAAATCCCCAGTCCGTTTTCTGGGGGATTGCCGGTTGGAAAATCAGGAAGGTGCCCAGTGTCATTGAGCGTGGTGAAACGAATAATAAGTAACGACACGTGCGCCCGAACGGTAGGGAGGCCGTGGGGCCCCGGAAAGGCAGATGCAACCGATCTCGATCTTGCTTGCTGACGACGATGTGATTGTGCGGCAGTGCCTGCGTCGCGCGGTAGAGGCTGATCCGCGCTTCGAAATCCGCTGGGAGGCGGATAATGGACTGCAGGCGTTAATCCTGGCCCAGCAGCACCAGCCGCATCTGATCCTGATTGATGCCCAGATGCCTCGCATGGATGGCATCGAGGCAACACGATGCCTGCGACAGCGCAATCACCGACAGCAGATTATCGTCATGAGCGTTTACGAACAGTTACGTGCACAGGCGCTGGCCGCAGGTGCTGATGCGTTCATCACCAAAGACTGTGGATGTGAGGGGATCCGTGAGGCGCTCTACCGGCAGGTGTTCGGCGAGCAAGCGCCTCGCGGGGACCGGGGGCAGAACGCGCAATGACCTGCAGGTTCTACACGGCTTTCATGGTGGGTTATCGGTAGTGATCGCCCGGTAGCGCCCGGAACCCCGGGGACCGGCATACGCAGTACAGCACGTTCTGGAGAATGCTGGAGCCAGAACAGTTGAGAACAGCGAAACAGAAAGTGAGGAAAAAGCGGATGGCAGCCCTGTCGACGACGGTGACCTCGCAACGCGAATTTGAACGGTTGTTCCAGCGCAGTCAACGCCGCGCCTACAACCTGGCCTACCGTCTGACCGGCAATGCGACGGACGCGGAAGATGTGACACAGGACGCCTACATGCGCGCGTGGAACAACTTCGCCAACTACGACTCAAGCCGTTCATTCGAGGGATGGCTGTTCCGTATCATCACCAATCGGGTCATCGATCTGCGCCGTCGCCAGAAGCGCGTTCCAATGTACTCGCTGGATACGCCCATTCAGGGGGATGACGACGGACAGGTGCTGGCGCATGAGTTCCCGGCGGCCGAGGGCAACCCGGAACAGCTGGTTGTTGGGGCCGTCATGGAAGAGCGTTTGCAGCAAGCGCTTGCAGCGCTTCCTGCAGACTATCGTGAGGCGATCCTGCTGTGCGACGTGGAGCAACGTTCTTATCAGGAGATTGCAGAGAGAATGAACTGCGCCATCGGCACGGTACGCTCTCGCATCCACCGGGCTCGTGTGATGCTGCGCAGGTATCTGGAAACAGGGGTAACCCCCGGGCGCACACGGCGTATCCGGGCGGAAGAGCTCCGGGAAGAGGGGCGTACCCGACATCGCAGCGCCACATCTCTCGTTGAGGTCTAACGCGTTCCCCTCCCAATCAAAGATGTACCGGTACTATCCTGTTACAGGCCCGCGTCCGCACTGGCGCGGGCCTGTTGACGTGGAAAAACCCGCGGGGGACGGTAACCCGACGACAGAAATCGGCCTGTACCTCCACCGACACAACAGCTTTCACTGTGCCCTCCCGCAGTTTCCACAGGCTTCCACGAAGGGCACAACGTCTGGTGTCGTCGCGTAGTAAAGAAAACACATCTGTGCTCTGCGCACAGCACCTACCAGTTCCTTTCTGCTCGGGTGGGGGGACTGTGCGGAACTTGCGTTTCGTGCCAGAATTTGATAATATGACACGAAAAATGCACCGTTGGAGGGGCCACATTGAGGGTCGTGACGGCGGAAACGATGCGAGAGATGGACCGAATGGCCATCGAGGCGTCTGGCATTCCCGGGGTAGTTCTGATGGAGAATGCCGGGCGCGCGGTCGTGGAGCACATGCAACGAGAGCATGGCACTCTCCGGGGGCGGCGGATTGTTGTTCTCTGTGGCACCGGCAACAACGGAGGCGATGGGTTCGTGATCGCGCGCCATCTCGCGCTACGGGGGGCCGATGTGCTGGTGGCGCTGGCCGGCAATCCCGAGACGATCCGGGGAGATGCACGGGTGAACCATAACCTTCTCTGTCGTATCGGTCTGGATCCCTCTCCTGCAGAAAGAGTATTGGAAACGGGGGTACTGGAACACGCCGATATTCTGGTGGACGCTCTGCTGGGCACCGGCCTGAGGGCCGCGCCCCGCGCCCCGTACGACAGGGTCATCGCTGCGGTCAATCGGTGCGCTCGGGCTTCCGTGGTTGCTGTGGACGTGCCCTCCGGTGTGGATGCCGACACGGGAGCCATTCCCGGGGAAGCGGTACGGGCCGCCTTCACAGTCACCTTCGGTGCGCCCAAGCTCGGCCTGTTACTGTTCCCCGGCGCGGAGCACACAGGGAAACTGTATGTGGCCGATATTGGCTTCCCGTGGGAACGCCTCGCACTGGAAACGCCTTACCACTGGATACGTCCGGAAGCGTATCGCGCCGTGCTCCCGAAGCGACGGCCAGACACGCACAAAGGGGACTACGGGCACGTCGGGATCCTGGCTGGATCACAGGGAATGGTTGGCGCAGCGGCGATGGTAGCGCAGGTGGCACAACGCGCCGGTGCAGGACTGGTGACCGTGTTGACGCCTGCCTGCGTGCAACCGATTGTCGCCGCAAAGGTGAATGAGGCGATGACTCTGGCCCTGCCGGACGCCGATGGAGCCGTTGCAGAGGGCGCATTCGATGCCATTGCGCAGTTTGCTGCGCGCACCGCCGTTCTGTGTGCAGGACCGGGCCTGACGAACGCGCCGCAGGTTGCGCCGCTGATCCTGAGAGTGGTGGAGGAGATCGCCCGCCCTCTGGTGATGGACGCGGACGGTCTGAACGCACTGGCCGGGCATCCGGAGGTGGCGCGGCGCCGTCAGGAGCGCGGGTTGCCTGCGCTGGTATTGACCCCGCATCCGGGCGAAGCAGCCCGACTGCTGGGAACGTCCATCGCGCAGGTGCAGTCGAACCGTGTGGAGTCGGCACAGCGTCTGGCGGAGCAGTACCACGCCTGCGTCGTTCTGAAGGGATGTCGCACGCTGGTTGCGGATCCCGAGGGACACGTGGGCATCAACACAACGGGCAACCCTGGCATGGCGACAGGAGGCTCCGGGGATGTGCTGACAGGAGTGATCGGGGGATTGCTGGCGCAGGCGTTTGCAGCGGATGCTGCGCTGCAAGAGGCGCAGGTGCGTCAGATCGTGGAGATGGCCGTGATGGTGCATGGTATGGCCGGCGATATCGCGGCCCGGCAACAGGGCGAGATGCCTCTCGTCGCCGGGGACATCGTCGCCTGCCTGCCAGAAGCGCTGCGGTGCCTGGAGGGATCCGCAGAATGAGTAAGCGCACGCAAGAAACGGGCGTATGCTGCGCTCTGGTGATGGGGATGCTGTGCCTTCCGGTAACGTGGACTCAGGCGCAGAAACCGGTTCCGGCGCAGGCGGCGGACAGAGCTGCCGGGGGCAGCACGAACAGGATTGTGCAGCTACGCAGGGAAGTGTCGGGCGACCTGTTGTACCGCTTTGTGTCCGCCTCTGGCATGGCGACGCCGCCAGCTCCTCTCCCTGCGCCAGCAGGCGATGGGGGGACAGCTCCGGGGCCAGTTCCGTTGAACGTTCCGGCAGGATATCGCCCTGCGGAGACCACGCTGGAAGTAATCGATGTGGACAGGGGCAACCTCGCTCGCCTGCCTGTCAGAGCCGGCGCGGAACTGCGCCTCATGGAGAGCAGTTTCACCGTTGCGCAGTCCGTGCACGTGCCTGTGAGGTCCGCAGGTAAACCCGTTGTGGGGGCACTGGTGGTCCTGGAGAGCAAAGATGGAAAGTTCCGGCAGACGCGCCTGTTGAGCCCGACAGACAACGGTGTCGCCCGGTTTGAGAACGTGCCACTCGGGGCCCCGTTGACGGCGACAGTGCGTTTCGGTGCCTACCCGGAGAAGAGCATCGGACAGACTCTGACCCGGGACAATCACGTGTGGCAGACCATCGAAGTTGACTGGAAAGAGGTGCGAACAGGTGCCGATGCGAACGCCACACTGGATCCACCTGCCACACTGCCGCCAGTAGGGGCTTCCGCGTCAGAACGTGGATCGGGTTCCGCGGAGCCTGCGGCCGGTGGAGGGATCGGAAGCACGCTGATCAGCCTGGCTTTCCTGGCCGCCTGCAGTTATGGCATCTACCGGGCGTACCAGAGCGGCAAGCTGAAAACAGTGCTCGAGAAGCTGGGCATTCAGGTTGCTGCTCCGGTTCCGGCAACGCAGCCTGCGCCCGGTCCGTTCGCACAGGTGGAGCGTGTGCCTGTACCACCCATTACCGAAGGAACAGCAGACCCGTTTGCCAGTGCGGCTCCCTCTGGCAGTGTGCTCCCGGTCTCCGGGACGGGCAACGCAGGGCCACGCCTGATTGGAACTGCAGGGATCTACTCCGGGCAGATCTTCCCGTTGACCGGTAGTAGCGTGGACATCGGGCGGGATCCATCCAACGCAATTGCTCTGACACAGGACGCCAATGCTTCCCGGAGGCACGCCACCATACAGGTTGTCGACGGGCAGTACCTGCTGGTGGATGTCGGTTCCTCCAACGGTACCTTCGTGAACGGGGTGCGGATCGTGCAGCAGACGCCGCAGCCGTTGCGCCCCGGTGATGAGCTGACAGTGGGCAACACCCGTTTCCGATTCGAGGCCTGAGCCGGCAACAGGCGTTTGTGGGGTGGGAGGCATCGTGAGATCGCGTATTCTGGTCGGCCTGATCTGCGGATCGGCAGGTGGGTTTCTGGGCTGGTTGCTACAGGAGAACCTGCTCGACTACAACGCGTTCCTGGAACAGGATATGCCGGCGTATGCCACACGCATACTGGTATTGTGTGTAGGCGGCCTGATTGGACTGTGGCTGGGTGCAGTGGACGGGATCGTGGAGGGCAACACCCGGAAGCTGGCGCGTGGCCTGCTGGTCGGTCTGTTCGGAGGGATCCTGTTCGGGTTGATTGGCTTCTTCTTCGGAAACGCTATCTTCAATGCGCTCGGGGGACGTGCTGACAGCATGTCTGGCGAGGGGCTTTTCGGGTTCGCCAGACAGGTCATCGCGCGCTCTTTTGGCTGGGCGGGTCTGGGAGCCGGGCTCGGGGTAGGGGCCTCGCTGGCGACGCTGTCGCCCCGGCGTATCTGGCACGGGGCACTGGGCGGTTTCCTCGGTGGTTTTCTGGGCGGGTTTGTCTTCGACATTCTGGCAATCACCATGAACCCGGTGCATCAGGCGCTCGGGGAGCCCGGCCTGCGCGACGTGGGTGGGCAGAGCCGCATGGTGGGCTTCACGGCCATCGGGGGATTGACCGGCTTCTTCATCGGCCTGGTGGAAGAGTGGATGAAGCAGGCCTGGGTGCGCGTACTGGTCGGCCGGAACGAAGGTAAGGATTTCATTCTGTCGCGCCCGATGAATATACTGGGGCGTGACGAACGCTGTGAGGTGCCACTGTATGGCGACATGAACGTCGCGCCGCAGCATGCCGCGATCCGCGCCGATGACAATCGGCACGTGTTGATGGACGCCGGAACGCCTGTGGGCACGCTGGTCAACGGTCAACGGGTGCCCCCGGGAGGTGAGTTGCTGCTGCGGGACGGCGACATGATCCAGATTGGCACGCACCGCATTCTGTTTCGTGAGAAAGCGACTGCTGCCCGCTTTGCCCGGGACCCGGTAGACGCTCCCAGAAGTCAGCCGCCAGTTCCCTCCGGCGTACCCATGCCCGCCCATCTGTGTCCCTTCTGTGGTGCTCCGAAAGATGCTGCCGGTCACTGCCAGTGCTCCGTTGTCGGATCTCCCGGGTGGGGGCCTGGATGGTCACAACCCGGCCTCGAGGCTTATACAGGAGCGCCCCGGCATCCAATGCCCGGCGGGCAGGATGTTGCGGCAGCAGGAGGTACAACGATGCCGCGCCTTGTAGGAGTGGAGGGCCCCTATGCCGGACAGGTGTTCCTGCTGAACAATCCGGTAACGTTTCTGGGGCGTGAACCGGATAAGGACATCGTGCTTTCTGCGGACACCACGGTGTCGCGCAATCACGCTCGTCTGGTCAATGAGCAGGGGCGTTTCGTCCTGTACGATAATGGCTCTGCTAACGGGACTTTTGTCAACGGTATGCGGATTGCCATGCAGGTCCTTGCACCGGGAGATCTGGTGCAATTCGGGGCAAGCAAGTTCCGATTCGAGTGAGGGAAAACGCCGGTACGACCGGCGAGCCCGGGAGCGCGACAGTGTTCCGGCACGGTTTCCGGCCATATCCTGTGCGCACGATTGTGAGGAGGTGAGAGGGATGGAAGACCGCACGCAGATAGCAGGACAGTTTGTTCCACCGGCTCCTGCGGGCGCGCAACCGACGGTACTGACGGGCGCGCCTACGCCAATGGGGGTGCCGGGGATGGACCCCGGGCGCACAGTGATCGGCATGGCGGCCCGCACACTCGAGGTGGAGTGTCTTTCCGGAAATCAGTACGTCCTTGCCGGCGAACTGGCCCGGGAGCATGCGCTGGTCGTCGTGAAGGCTACAGGGCAGCAACCGGGGCGACGCGCCCCTCTGAACATCTGCCTGTGCATCGACCGCTCCGGCAGTATGGAGGGCGAGCCTCTGGAGTACGTCAAGCGCGCCTGCGACTACGTGGTGGACCTGCTGGAGCCCAACGATATCCTGTCCATCGTGACCTTCGAGGAGCAGGTCGACGTGCTGATGCCGGCGCGCCGGGTAGTCAACAAGGCGCTGGTCAAGGAACACATCCACCGGCTTCAGGTGGGCAACACCACCAATCTCTACGATGGCATGATGGCTGCCTGCATGCAGATCGCCTCGGTGATGCCCCAGACCGCAGGGTACGTGAACCGGGTCCTGCTGCTTACGGACGGCGAGCCGACTGCTGGACTGAGAGACTACAACTCCATTGTGCAGCAGGTGGCAGAACAGAAACAGCGCGGGATCTCTATCACTGCGCTGGGCTTCGGCAGCGAGTACAACGAGGAGCTGATGGCAGGGATCGCGCGCCGATCCGGGGGCAATTACTACTACATCCAGCGCCCCGATCTGTTGCCCGAAGTGTTTCGCCGGGAGTTGCAGGCGCTGATGACCATCGTGGCCAAGAACGTGCGCGTGCGCTTCCTGCTATCGAAATGGGTGCAACTGCGGCAGATCTATGGCATGCAACCTTCCTTCCAGGGGCGCGCTGTTGAGGTCACCCTGCCGGATATCGAGCGCGGCACCAGTCGTACCGCGCTGGCGGAACTGGAATTTGATCGGCACCCGGCAGGAATTTACCGGGTGGCCAGAGTAGAAGTAGCCTATGATGACGTTGTGAACAACCGACCAGAACATGCGGCGGCCGATTGTGTGTTTGAGTTCACCGTGGATCGGAGCCGGATTGCGGCTCACGTGAACCCGATCGTGCGCAACGAGCTGGAGATCGCGATGGCCTCGCAGAACCTGCAACGCACCATGATGGGCATGCGTACCCAGCAGATGACTGCTATGGGCGCACTGGCAGAACTTCAAAAGACCCGCACCATTCTCCTGAACGCCGGGCAGCTACAGCAGGTGCAGGAAGTCGATGCGGCCATGCAGGCCCTCCAGCAGGGAGCGGATGTCGAGAAAACCATCATCGGCACCATCTACAATCTCGATCAGGGCAGGCGTCAGTAGGAGCAAGAAGCGGATGAGCGACACAGATCAGACCAGAATGATGGGTGTGCCGGATCAGACCGTGCTCGCGACGCCGACCGTGCCGGGAGCCGGCGTGACGCAGCAGATGCCTGCAGGAGGGATCGGAGTGGATCCCGCACGCACACAGATCGGGGGGATGGCGACGTGCCCGGTGTGCCACTCCACCACACCCATCGGCGAGACGTACTGTGGTGAGTGCGGTTTTCTGCTCGCCTCAACCCCGGCAGAGAACATTCAGGCTCCCGTGGAGCAGGAGCCAGTAGCCGAGCTGGTCGACGTCCTGAACGGACGACGCTATCGCCTGCGCCCGGGGGTCAACACGCTGGGGCGACAGGGCGCCGACGTACTGGTGATGGACGGCACAGTCTCGCGCATGCACGCCCGCCTGACGGTCGAAAATGGCCAGGTGATCGTGGAGGATCTGGGCAGCAGCAACGGCACCAAAGTGGGAGATCGGCGCATCGGGCCGAACCAGCCGACCCCGGCCACACACGGCACCCCCCTCAAGTTTGGCAACTGGCGTGTGATGTTGGAGATCGCCGGTGCCGGGGATGCCGGGCCGACGCGCATGCCTGCCGCGACGGAAGCCACGTTGATGGCTCCTGTAGAAGAGGCGCGCTCCCCTGGCGCTACCCGAACGGTCGTGGCAGGAACGCTGACGTCGTCCAGTGGTGCAGGCGCTGCAGGTGCTGTGGCCCGGCTCCGGGTGGTCAGAGGAACCGGCAAGGACCTGCTGCTGCGCCCGGGCACGTTGCGTGTGGGGCGCAGGCCAGAGAACGATCTGGTTATCCCAGACAACTATGTCTCCGGGCGACATGCGGAGATCACAACGGATAACACGGGAACGTACCTGACCGACATCGGCAGTACCAACGGAACAGTGATCAACGGGCAGAAGATCCCGCCCCATGAGCGTCGCCTGTTGCTTGCAGGCGATGAGATACAACTGGGAATGAACACGTACCTGTTCGAGTTGATCGAAGAACCGTTGTTTCCGGCAGCACCGCTGCAAACCCTGTCGGAGCAAACCGCACAGATGGTCACAGAACAGGTCCTGGTGGACCTGTTCCCCCCGACCGACTACTCCACGCCTGCTACAACTGCAGGCACGGAGGTCCCTGATGACAGGGCCCGGGCAGAAGCAGAGACCGACGATTCCGGTTGGATCCACCCCGAGCCGTAGTTCCTCTCCCTGATATCAAAATGAGGAAACCCGAGCATGAGCGATCTCAATCCCCCCTGTACGGACACGCAAGAAGACCCGGAGGCAACCGCCCGTTTCCATCGCGATGAGCTGGTGCGCGGATGGCGGGAATATGAGCAACGCATGCCCCGCGTGGTGCCGTTGTTGAAGTACGCGGCCAAGACCGATATGGGGCAGTTGCGCGAGAACAACGAGGATAAGTTCGACTACTATGAGCCAGAGGTGCCGGCCATTCTGGCGGCCCGGGGGAGTCTGTTCGCTGTGGCGGACGGTGTAGGAGGGGCGCTCGCCGGTCAGATTGCCAGTGAACTCATGCTCAAGACCCTCATCACGGCCTACTACGATCATCCATCACCGGATCTGGAGATTGCCCTGCGGGACGCGATTGCCGAAGCCAACGATCGGATCTACACGCTGGCGCAGATGATCCCGGAGCGTAATGGCATGGGCACCACTCTGACCGCCGCAATCTTTGTGGAAGACCGGGTTGTGGTGGCGCAACTGGGCGACAGCCGGGCGTATCTGATACGCGGAGGCGCTATCCGGCAGATCACGCAGGACCACTCGTGGGTGGAAGAGCAGGTGCGTGCTGGCCTGCTCTCGCGTGCCGAGGCCGAGATGTCGCCCTTCCGCAATGTGATCACGCGCTCCATTGGCGCTGCGCCTGCGGTGCAGCCGGACCTGTTCACGGAGACATGTTGCCCGGGCGACATCTGGGTACTCTGCACCGATGGACTGACCGGACATGTGGAGGAGAGCGAGATCCTGCAGGTCGCCTCGCGCCATGCGCCTTCTGAGGCTGCCAGACAGCTGATAGAACTGGCTAACGGGCGTGGCGGGCGCGATAACATCACGGTGTTCGTGATCGCTGTGCGCGATTTCTACGCATACGCAGAAACGCCAGCCGTGCCGGGAGCCGGCACAGAAACTGCAGGGTATGTTCGTGACACAGGTGACCCTGTGACACGGGCTGGCAGTGACAACGGCGCGCAGAGCTCCCCGCGTTCCGGGTGGCGATGGCTGTTCGGTCGGTGATGGGGTGACGGTTGCGTGACGTACCGGGCACCGCTGCGTGGAGACGATGGCCTTGGTGGAGACCCTCAGAGGGAAATACCGGATCATACGCGAGATCGCGCGCAGCAACGACATCGTCTACGAAGCGGAGGATGTGACCTGCGGGCGTCGGGTCGCCATCAAGGAGCTCAACATCGCTCCGGGCATGACCGGGCAGCTGCGCAGCGAGCGTGTCGAACGGTTTCGGCGAGAGGCGGAGGCCACCAGACGGCTCCGGCATCGCAATATCGTCTCCATTTACGAGTATGGCGAGGAGAACGGGCGGCACTTCATCGTCATGGAGTACCTGGAGGGCCAGAACCTGCGTGACCACCTGCAGACGCAGAGAGTACTCTCTCTACAGGAAGCCCTGAATATTGCCTATCAGGTACTGGATGCGCTGGCGTTTGCGCACGAACGGGGCGTTGTTCATCGGGATATCAAGCCCGACAATATTCACATCCTGCCGGGCGGGCAGGTAAAGCTCACAGACTTCGGTATCGCCCGCCTGACCGATCAACCTGCGTTAACAAATGATGGGCAGATCTTCGGTACGCCAAGCTACATGTCTCCGGAGCAAGTTATCGGGCGGGAGATCGACCATCGCTCCGACCTCTTCTCCGTGGGCGTCGTCCTGTACGAGATGCTCACCGGGCGCCGGCCCTTCACGGGCGATAGCGTGATCAGCATCACGTACGCGATCATGCACTTCGATCCCCCGCCCATGAGCGGGATCCCTGCGGCTGTGGAGCAGGTGATCCGGCGGGCGCTCTGCAAGGATCCCTCAGGGCGCCCGGAAACCGCAGAGGAAATGCGGAATGCGTTGCAACGTGCGGAGCGCGCACCGGTGACCTACCTTCCTGCGGCCAATGTGTCCGGATCGGGGTATGGGGGAGGCGTGAGCGGGCCCTGGGCGTCCATATCGCCTCCTGCTCCCTATCCTAATCCGTATCCGGCCGGGGGAGGTGCTTACCCGGTCGCACCGTATGGCTCACCGGGGATGGGGTGTGCGCCATCGCTCCCTGTAGCGCCCCCGTATCCTCATCCTCTGGGACAGCCATGGCCGTGGAACACTCCGGGGGCAGCTTCTGCCGGGGTTCCGCCCACAGCCATGGCACCGGTGGCCGGGGCACCCCTGCAAACGCCTGCAGGGGTGCCCGCTTCTTCCGGCGGGCAGGTTCCTGCATGGGCCACGTCACGAGATCCGTGGGCTTCCTGGCCGGTGATCCGGATTACCCCCGCGCAACGGACAACTCTGATAGCAATTGGCCTGGCAATTCTGCTGGGAATCGGTCTGGCCGGTATCGTAATCGGTTTTTTGCGGGCGTATCAGATCCATCTGCAGCAGTCCTCGGTACAGCAGGCTGTCAGCCTGATCAATCAGGGAGTACAGGAGTACAACGCGCGCCGGTACGTGGAGGCAGTGCGTCTGTTCGAACAGGCTCTGGCGCAGAACCCTTCTGCCAGAGAGCGGCAGACTATCCGCTTCAATCTGGTGTCTGCCTACGTACAACTGGCACGGGTGGCGGAGAGCGAAGGGCGCTGGCAGGACGCGGAGGCCGCCTACCGCGCGGCTCTGGAAGTGGACGCGTACAACCGTCTCGCGCGCGAGGGACTGGCAGCCGTTCTGGAGCGGATGGGACGGGGCGACGAAGCGCGCTCCGAGCGGGAACTGGCTCGCAGTGGACTCGGGGGAACCGGAACACCGGCGGAGCTGGATACGGTTGCTGCTAGCGCGGACGGCATGGAGTCTGTACCGGCTGACCCGGACGCTTTTCTCACGGAGCGGATGCAGAGAGCGCAACAGTTGATTGCAGAAGGGGATGCTCTGTACCGGAGGGGAGACGTGGAGCAGGCCCGGGCAAAGTGGCGCGACGCAGTACGCGAGGGGGCCGGGACGGCGATGCGCGACGAGGCGAACAATCGGCTCGCACAGACAGAGTCCGGGCCGCCTCAGTGGAGCGACTGAAGGCATTTACGGGAGGAGGGCAACAGAACCGTTATGGCCGGGTGGAATCCCCCTGCGGACATTGCAGACCTGCTACATCAGGCGACCCCGGAGGCCGCGACGCAGTTGAGGGACATTGCTGAGATGGCGCCGGATCGCGAGCGGCGTAAAGCGGCGAAACGCGCTCTGTACCTGCTCAGCCAGAAACATATCCTGCCAGTAGAGCGTTCGGAACCCGTGGCGCCAACCACGGTGTTGCAGGCGCCTGCGGATGCGTTGCGCGCTTTTGCCTCTGCATTCGATGGGGCGGGCAACCGCCTGCTCATCTTTCTGATCCCGCAACCGGACGGGGGCAATCCCCTGCTCAGTCATATCCTGATCAACGATGCGCGAGGAATACGGGATTACGGCGGACAACGCGTGCCACGCCGTCAGATCGAGGCGCGCATCTCCGATATGGAACGTGGCATGGAGCGGGGGCTAGCAATCGCGGAGATCGAGCCCGACTACGGCCGTTTCCTGCTGGCAGAGGCGCGCGCCATTCATCAGCGCGATGGTACCATGACGCCCGCCGGCTTTCTGGATCTGCTGCCGCTCATCGGGATGCCCCGCCAGGAGTACGAACGCCCCGCGGTTTACGCGCATCTCTCCCCGGAAGAAGTACTGTCAGATCCGACGGTTCCGCATGATCCGGAAAAGCTCTTCGCAACGGTCTGGTTCGAGAACTGGTTTCTGGACGTCAATGAAGTGATCCCCTGGTTGTACCGGTACGTTCAGGCGATGCAGAGCCCGATCGAGTTGCCCGAGAGCGCCAGGGCTGAGCGCAGGGCCCGATCGCTCGCGGAGGCGACAGAAGGGCTGTTGCCGGCTCCGGTGCGTCGCCTCTATGTACGCCGTCTGGAGGAGACTGCCGATATTCTGCAACGCCGTTCGGAGAGGGAGGCGGCACGCATGGCACTCTACCATGCGGGGCAACTTGCCGAAGATAAACCCGTGTCCGAAGTGCCCTTCGCACGCTTTCTGGTGGAGCGCTCGTGGGCTGTGGCGTACCACCTGCTGCGGGAGCAGGCAGAGCACAGAGGCGATATCCCGACCGGTGTGCAACCCGGAGCATGATCGGAGAAAGCTCTTTCGCGTGGAAACAACACAGATTGCTATACAGACCGGGCGCAAACGGCCCTACATGCTGGAGATCTCCACACAGGAACTGCCCGTGCGCGGGCTTTCTGAGCCCTGCGTGATCGCACATCTGACCGACCTGCATGCCGGCTTTGGCAATACGGAGGCAGTCTACGAGGAGGCGATTGCCCGGGTCAATGCGGCCCAACCCGACTATGTGCTCTTCACGGGTGACTATATCGACGATCATGCCCGACAGGCTGACTATCCCATCGAACAGGTGCTGGCTCGTTTCCGCGCGCGCCGGGGGGTGTTCGGTGTGTTCGGCAACCATGACCACCGTCGGGGGGTGTCGGGGATCCTCCGTAAACTGGAACGGGCGAACGTGACTGTCCTGAATAACCGTCATGTGCAGCTGGAGAACGGGTTGTATCTGGCGGGTATCGACGATCTGGAAGAAGGAGAGCCCGATATGGCGCGCGCGTTGCAGGGGCTCCCTCCTGACAGGACCAGCATGGTGCTGTCGCACAACCCCCGGTTGATCGAGCGGGTTCAGGGCGACTACCTGATCCTTTCCGGGCACACGCACGGAGGGCAGATCACGTTGCCCTACGTGCTGACGGGGAAGGTTGTCTGCTGGCTGCACTTGCGCTGTCGTCAGGTTGCCGGATGGTATCACAATGGCAGGGCAAGGGAGTACGTCAACCGGGGCGTCGGGGTGACCGGGGAGCCGTTTCGCCTCAACTGCCCGGCGGAAGTGGCGCTCTTCCGGCTGGTTCCCGATCCCCTTGCTGTGCAGACAGCACGCATGCAGGAGGAACCTGTGCTGGCCTGATGGCGTTGTGATGCATTCCAGAGTGCAGTTGCGCGAGTTGCCCTCCGTTCGACTCCAACGGAGGGCAACTCTGCCTGTGCATCAGGCCGCTTTCTGAGACGGAGCAGGCTGTTCCTGCAGGAGCCCCGAGCGCACCGGAACCGCTACCTCGGCGCACACGGGCAATGTCAGGGTGACCGTGGTGCCTCTGCCCGGAGCACTATCCACATCGATCCGGCCACGCCACTCTTCCACGATCTGTCGGGCTACAGTCAGGCCGAGCCCCAGCTGTTTCTCCGAGACATGCGTGGTGAAGAAGGGCTCAAAGATGTGTGGTAGAACGTCCGCCGAAATGCCAGTCCCGGTATCCGTGATGTGGACCTGCACGGCCGTCTCTTTCCCTGTGAACTCGTCTTTCAATGCAGTGATTGCGAGGAGCAGAGTGCCTCCCCCGGGCATTGCCTGCCGGGCGTTCAGGATCAGGTTGGTCAACGCCTGTCGGAGACGATGCGGATGGGCCAGCACCGGTGCGATCTCTCCGGAAAAGTCCACCTGGATCTGAATGTTCTGCTCCTGCAGTCCGGGCGTGAGCAGGTGCAGGCAGTCCTCGAGAACCGTCCGGACGGTGACAGGACCCGGAGTATCGTCCTGAGGGCATACGTAATCCCGCATGCTCTGCACGCTGGCGTGGCATCGGGCGATGCTGCTCTCCATGTCCTGCATGTAGGCCTGTATGCGCTCCATCTGCCGGGCGTTCAGCGGTTCGGTGTCCTGTCGCTCGAGACGTTCTCGCAGGTAGTGCGCGTAGGCCTTCAGGCCTGCGAGCGACTTTTCCAGATCGGTGGTCATCGCCTGTGTCATCTGCCCCAGTGTGTTGACCCGGTCCAGTTGCTCCAGACGCGCATGCAGCGCCTTGAGTTCACTCCGGGCGTCGCGCAGTTCCGTCAGTAGATAGGCGTTACGGCGGCGCAGTTCGCGTTGTTCCAGTGCGCGGGCCGCGGCGCGCGCCAGGTCTCCCACATCGCGAATTGGCTTCCAGAAGTGATTGTAGACGTTGCCGTTTTCGGCGGCTTCCAGCACCAGGTCCAGCTGCTCAGGCAGGGCCAGCAGCAGACAGACGGCAAAGGTATCCCGCTCGGCGAGGGCACGGGTCAGGCGAATCCCGTCGACTTTCGGCAGGTCGATGGAAAAAATCAACAGGGGGAAGCTCTGGCGCTGAACCAGCTCAAGGACTTCCTGACCATCTTCGGCACAGGTGACGCTGTAGCCTGCGGTAGAAAAAACGGTAGCCAGTACCCGGCGCAGGACCGGGTCTGTGTCGGCAATCAGCACCGGGGGAGTTGTCTGAGCAGTATCCTCATTTCTGGTAACGTCGAACAAGGGAACAGGTTGCGACATAGCGACAGGAGGCTCCTTCAATCTCAGTCTCTTCCTCATTGTCGGGACTTCTCGTCGGAGAGGTTAGACAAGATTGAGGTCCATCCTGCGAGCGCACATGCGGAGTGGTCAACCGGGGCTTACGCGACAGCATTCCCTCCCCGTGCGATGGGGATCGTTCCGGGAATGAGTTCGCCGGTAAGCGCACTGCGCAGGCCAGCCTGCGCATACTGGATGATGTAGGCCTTGCGCATCCCGGACGACCGGTTGGTTCCGCTCTTGTGCACGGTGAGCGACTGAAAGACGACCACAGAACCGGCGCGCACAGGTACGGGAACGCCCTGATCCGGCGCATCCAGCGGATAACAGGTGAGCCCGGTAGGACCGGGTTTGTGTGGCAGGAGGCCCAGTCTATGGGAGCCGGGAAGCACCCACACGCACCCGTTCTCGACAGTGGCGTCGTTGAGCGCAAGCCAGAGCGTGAGGTAGGGAGAAGGCGTCACAGGGGTATATCCGTCATCCTGATGCCACGGGAACTGGTGCTGACCTTCCGGCCCCTTGAAAACCGTCTGGTCCCAGTAGAGGTCCACATCCGGGCCCAGAAGCTGCGTGGTAATGGCGATGAACTCCGGTCGCCGGCAGAAAGCCAGGACCGTCGGGTCGTTTCTGGCGATGTGTGCGGTAAACGCGATCTCGCCGGCGCGCGAGATGCCTTCAGTTCCTGTCTGCTGTAGGCGGGCTTCATGCAACGCATGGTGCTTTTCCAGTACCGCGAGCAGCGGTTCCAGATCCGTTGCCGTGAACAGGTCTTCCAGAACGAAGAAGCCACGTTCTTCGTACTGCTGATGTTGCTCCGGTGAAATAAGTGGGCGCATGGTGACTTCCTTGATCTGAAGACGCTGACTATCTCTGATTCGCTAGCGAGCAGGGATTTTCCTGCGGTCTGTGAGGAGGCAGGTGTATGTGCCGGGGGGATGTCGGCCACGGTATAATGATCCAGTATGATGACGTTGCAGCAGATCTTCGGGCAGGAGGCTGCCATCGGGGCAATCCGGCGGGCGCTGGCGCACGACTGTCTTGCCGGGGCTTACCTGTTCGTAGGAGCACCCGGTACTGGCAAGGGCGCGCTTGCCGATGCACTCGCCAGCGCCGCCACCTGTACTGCGCCGGTACACCCTTTCGATGCGTGTGGCCAGTGTGGGTCCTGTCGCCGTCTGCGCGCCGGGACTCATCCGGAGGTAGTCCGGGTCAGTCCGGCGGGCGAGCAGACACAGATCTGGCAGTTCTGGACGCGCGACAACCGGGACACGCCGGGTGTGCTCTCCACCACCCTCTGCTACGCGCCTGTGATCGGTCGCAGGCGAGTGTATATTCTCGAGCAGGCCGACACGCTTACGGAGGCCGCTGCCAACAGTCTTCTGAAAGTTCTGGAGGAGCCTCCCCCCTACGCGCTCTTTCTGCTACGGGCGCCCCATACGTCGCATGTGCTGCCAACCATCGTGTCCCGATGCCAGATCGTGCGGGTCCATCCGGTACCCACGGATCGATTGACCGACTATCTGGCACAGAGGTTCCACATGCCGGCAGATCGGGCAGAGGCCATAGCCGCATACGCGGAAGGGAAGGTCGGGCAGGCGGTGCGGATGGCGGAAAATCCTGCGATTGCCGCAGAAATCGCGCGGGTGCTGGACCTGGCAGAAGGCATTCCGCGCGCACCCCGCGTGCGCGCCCTGCGGCTGGCAGAACAGTTGCGGCAGTGTGCCGCGCAACTCCGCGCTCTTCCCGGCGGGCAGGCGGACCCGATCTCCGGTGACGAGGGGGACACTGCACCTGCAAAGGAGAAAGCGAGCCGTCGCACTCTGCTCGGCTGTATCGATCTGCTGGTCATTTTCTATCGGGATCTGCTGGCTTTGAGCGTGAGTGGCGCCTCTGCCTGCGTGGTCAATCGGGATCGAGTGGATCGGTTGGCCCGGATAGCGGCCTCCGCCGGGCCGGAACGCTGGATGTATTGTCTGGATGCACTCCTGATGGCCCGCCGACGGCTCGAGGCCAACGCAAATGTTGCCATGGTGACCGAGGCGCTGATGATGGCGCTGGTCGGGGTATAATCCCTGCCGGGGAGACCGGCAAGAGGAGGAGCAATGGCACATGCAGTGAAAGAGGGCGATCGTGTACAGATTGTGGTGCGCGATCCAAACGCGGAGGACGCGAAGTCCGGGCTCTACTACCGTCACTTTCAGGGTCTGGTCGGAACAGTCCAGAAAGTGTATGCAACTGGCGAGGTTGCCGTTGACGTGGATCTGGAGAGTCTGGAGGAGGCGATCGCCACCCGGCATCGGGAAGTACAGGAGCAGATGAAGAATCGCTGGCTGGATGGGTTGTCGGAAGAGGCACGCAATCGCCTGACCGACGCAGAGAAGCTCTTTCGTCTGCGCTACGTGGTCCTGGTACATGCCAGAGACCTGACTGCTCCGCGTGAGACGCCCGCTCCACGCGCCACCACTGCGGATCTCTTTGCTGCGGAGGAGGCCAGTCTTGACTCGCTTCTTGAGATGTGAAGAGGCTTGCTATGTTCGGAGAGGAAGACGCGCACGCTCTTGATCCCGGGGTAGAAGGCGATTTCTCGCATACCCTGCCACAGGATCCCCCTGTGATTGATGCAGGACTGAGCCCTGCGTTGAATGATGTGCTGCACGGATTTCTGCAGTTCTGCCGGCTGGCAAAAAACGCCGCGGCGCACACGGTACGCGCCTACCGGGCAGACATCGCGCAGTTTCTGGGCTTCGTTCAGGTGCATCCGGAGCTGCAGGGCAACCTGATCCAGGTGGAGCGTGCACACGTGCGCGCGTTTCTGACCGAACTGCAGCAGGGGCACTACGCCCGTACGTCACTGGCGCGTAAACTGGCGGCCCTGCGCGCGTTCTGTGCGTGGGCTAAAAGTCAGGGCTACATTCAGGGAGATCCCACCGTGGGGGTGATTACCATCAAGCAGGAGGAACGCATCCCGCAGTTCCTTCGCTTGCGTGAGGTAGAAGCTCTGCTCAACGCGCCGGACACCGGCACGCCCGAAGGCTTGCGGGACAGAGCACTGATGGAATTGCTCTACGCTTCGGGGATCCGGGCCGGGGAGGCGCAGGCACTCAATCTGGAGGATCTGGATCTGGAAAATGAGGAGGTGCGGATCCGTCATGGCAAGGGCGATCGGGAGCGTATCGCCCTGATGGGCCGCGCTGCCGTGATCGCCCTGCGTGACTACCTGGCCAATGGGCGACCCCTGCTGGCCTCACACAATGATGGACCCCCTGATCCAGCCGTGTTCCTCAACAAGTTCGGTCGCAGGCTCTCGGACCGGGGTATCCGGCGCACCTTCGACAAGTACTTCCGTGAGGCCTCGGATCGACTCAAGATCACGCCACACATTCTGCGTCACACATTTGCCACACACCTGCTGGATAACGGCGCTGACCTGCGCGCCGTGCAGGAGTTGCTGGGGCATGCGCACTTGGTCACCACGCAGATCTACACGCACGTCAGTGCAGAGCGTATGCGGACTGTCTACGAGCAGGCGCATCCCCGGGCCAATGAGGAGTAACAGACAGGCGCGAGCACGAACGCCTGCCCGGTTAGAGCAAGAGGGGATGAGATGCGGCGTATCGGAGTGCTGACCAGCGGGGGAGATGCACCGGGCATGAATGCCGCGATCCGCGCCATTGTGCGGTCGGGCATTGTCCACGGTCTGGAAGTTATCGGGATCGAGTACGGGTTTCAGGGGCTGATGCAGGGGCAGGTGCGCCCCCTGACCGCACAGTCGGTTAGTGGGATCATCAACCGTGGGGGCACTATCCTGCACACGGCGCGGAGCGAGGAATTCATGACTCCGGAAGGGCAGCAACGGTGCGCCGCGACCATCGAGCGACACAGTCTGGATGGACTGATCATCATCGGGGGGAACGGATCCTATCAGGGCGCGTTGCTTTTAAACCAGACCTGTGGAGTGCGTGTGATTGGTGTGCCCGGTACCATCGACAATGACATCCCCGGAACGGACTACACCATTGGATTCGATACCGCGGTCAACACTGCACTGGACGCCATCGACCGGATCCGGGACACAGCTGACTCGCACGGGCGTATCTTCGTGATCGAGGTCATGGGCAGGCACGACGGGCAGATCGCACTGGAAGTCGCCATTGCGGGCGGCGCAGAGGCCGTCCTGATCCCGGAGTTCCGTACGGATATGCTGCAGTTGTGTGAGAAGATCCGCGGCTGGCAGACCCGGGGCAAAAAGTCCTGCATCATCATTGTGGCGGAAGGGGCTGCGTCGGGCGCGGATGTGGCTACGACCATCACGCAGATTACCGGGATACAGACGCGCCTGACGGTGCTCGGACACATTCAACGGGGAGGAGCACCAACTGCGCGGGATCGGGTCATGGCGACGCAGTTCGGGGAGTACGCGGTACGCCTCCTGAAGGACGGGCAATCCAACTGGATGGTCTCTCTGGATGGCAGTACGGTGACGCACAGACCGCTGGAGATGGTGCGTCAGGGACGACGTATGGTGGAGGCAGATCGGCTCACGGTGGTGAACATCACCGCTACCTGAGCCTGTGCTACCCGCTGGTTATGCTGGCAGGTCCGCGCGCAACTCCAGGTAAGCGCGTTCCCGGGGCGACAGGGCCACATCCAGCGCGCGCAGGCTGTCCTGCAGTTCCGCGATGGTTGCTGGCCCGATCAGGGCGAATACCGGATAGGGCTCTGCCAGCACGTAGGCGAGAGCGATGTGGCGTGCGTCACATCCTTTCTGGAGAGCCAGTTCCTGTGCACGCCGGTAGCGTTCCCAGTTGGTGTCGTTGTAGTAGACACGCACCATGTGCTCGCTGCTGGTGTCGTCTGGAGTGAAGCGCCCGGTGAAGAAACCGCGCGCCTGTGCAGACCACGGCAGCAGGGGCATCTGGTTCTGCCGGTGCCACTGTCGCCCGGCATCGTCCAGAGTCACGCATCCGGCCCAGACGGGCTCGTTGGTGAGCGCCAGACTGAAATGGGGCGAACTAACGCTGAATCCGCGCAATCCCTGCTGGCGAGCGTAGGCGTTTGCCGCGTCGATCCGGGCTGTGGACCAGTTGGACGCCCCGAAGATGACGATGCGGCCCTCGGCACAGTGCTGGTTCAGGCACTCAATGATAGGCTCAACCGGTACGTTCTCATCGTCCCGGTGCAACAGGTAGATATCGATTCGGTCGGTCTGTAAACGATCCAGACTCTCTGTCAGATCCTGCGTGATATCCCCGGGAGTGACGCGCGGTCCTGCATCTGTGGGGTGTGCTCCCTTGGTGATCAGTACGATCCGGTCCCGGTTACCACGTTCCTGCATCCACTGACCGATCGCCCGTTCGCTCTTGCCTCCATGATACAGATGCGCCGTATCGATCGCATTGCCCCCTGCCTGCACGTAAGCGTCCAGCAACGCTCTGGTTGCTTCCATCGCGTCGGTGGTGCAGACCATGGATCCCAGAATGATGCGCGCGACGGGTAACGCGACGCCGGGAATAGAGCCATATTGCATGATCCTGTTGTTCCCCCTGATAGACTGCCTCGTTTCGGGAGCATGGGTGTTCTGCGTTGCTCTCCTCGTTGCGTGCAGGAAGACTGCGCACTGGCTTCCAGCATCCCGTGAACACGTACTTGACTTTTGCCCTGCCTCCTGCAATAATGGATAGTGACAGGAAAGGAGGTGGTGGCTAAACATGGATTTTAGTCAACGAGGTGAGCAGGCGGTATAGCCTGTTTTAGCCAGAAGGCCGCTCTGAGCCACTCCGGTGGTTGTGGAGCAAGACAGAAGGTTATGAACGGGCGTTTCCGCCCTGTGACACCTGCTGAAGCCCGGCGCGCTCCGCGTGTCCGGGCTAATAAAATGCCTCCGCAACCGCAATTCTGTTGTCCCGCACAGCGTCTGCGCACGGCCATGCATCCGTGCGAACCTCTTGCATGGGAGTACGGCGACACGAGATCACTGCAGGTCGTCACCACAGACTTCCTGCAATCTTCCCTTCCAGCCTCGCGCAACCGCACAGAACCCGGTTGCGGGCGTCTGGCCATGGGACTGCTCTCCCCCGAACTTCCCCTGACCTGCCACCACACGCACCTGCCCGGCACAGGATATGTGCCCGGAGACTGTGACACTGGATGCTTTCCCCTGCGGATACGGCTCCGGTATCGGGCTCCGAACCGCTTCCTGTGGCGAAAAACCCTGCCGGGCAGACGAAAAAAAACCTTCGGGCACTTGACACTACAAGCGCCTCCATGTAAAATGGGGGCGTGTCTGGGGGAACTCAGTGGAGACGGAGGGGAGACTCCGGGGGGACTATGGGTCATCCTCTCCGGTCTCCGGTTCCCCGGCAACGTTCTATGCCCGGGTTATTTTTCGTATGCTCACACAGGCCCCTCCCATTCGTATGTGGGGGCACTTCGAACACAGCCTCGATGACAAAGGGCGTGTGATTATCCCACAGAAGTTCCGTCCGTCACTTGGCGAGGAGTTCGTGCTCACCATGGGGCCGGGCAACCATATCCGCGTCTTCCCGATGGCGGTCTGGCAGCGCATCGAGGAGCAGTTGATCCATGTCGATATGCTCGACGAATTGAACGAAGACGTCCTCTTCCTGCAACGACTTTACGGCAACTGCGAGTTCGTGAGCCTGGACCAGGCCAATCGGCTTTCAATCCCGCGGTACCTGCGCGGGTGGGCAGGACTGCAGGAGGGCGATCTCGCGATCATCATCGGCGTGGGAACGCGTCTGGAGATCTGGAGTCGTCCCAACTGGGAGACTGTTAACAAGGTTTTCACCGAGGCCAACGCGGCCTCCGCAGCGGCACGGCGCAAGTTCACGCTCAACCCGGTCTCTGCTCCCCGGTCAGAGCCGACCGCTGTGGGAAACGGGGGGGACACTGTCCCATCAGGAGCCGATGATCCGGAAGTTGCCTGACGACACGGGCACAGACGAAGCCGATCCGGGCGCATACCATATCCCGGTGTTACTTGCTGAGACGTTGCAGTACCTGCAACCTGCACCCGGGCAGACCGTCCTGGACGCCACAGTGGGCGGGGGCGGGCACAGCATGCGCATCGCGCAGGCGTTGATCCCGGGGGGCACACTCATTGGACTGGACCGGGATCCGGAGGCGATCGCGGAAGCCAGTCGGGTCCTCGCACCCTATCGTCAATCTTTAACGATTATACTTGCTCGTACGACTTTTAGCAAGATAGGTACAGTGCTGGATGCGAACCCGGAGCTCGCTGGCCGTCTGCTGGACGGAGCGTTGATGGATCTGGGAGTTTCGTCGCATCAACTGGACACGCCGCGCGGGTTCAGTTTCCGCCGTGATGAGCCGCTGGACATGCGCATGGATCCGGGGGATGCCACGACGCCGACGGCTGCGCAGTTCCTAGCCACTGCCTCCGAGCGTGAGATTGCGCAGGTGTTGTGGGAGTACGGGGAGGAGCGGTTCAGTCGGCGCATTGCCCGTGCGATTGTAGAGCGGCGGCAACGCGGGGAGCGCATCGAGACCACGGCGCAACTGGCCGCACTGGTGGCGCAATGCGTTCCCCGGGCTGCATGGCCTGACAGGATCCATGTAGCTACGCGCACCTTTCAGGGCATTCGCATCCGGGTCAACAGGGAACTGGAGGAGTTGCAGGCGGGTTTGCAGGCGGTCATTCGGCGCCTCGCACCCGGGGGGCGGATCGCGGTTCTCAGCTATCACTCGCTGGAAGATCGCATTGTGAAGCAGACCTTTGCCAGTGCCGCTGGCAGGGCCTCCACGATGCAGGAAGTCGACCTGCCAGAACTGGAGTTGCTGACACGCAAGCCCGTTATGCCCCCGGTGGCAGAGGTTGCGCAGAACCCGCGGGCGCGGAGCGCCAGATTGCGCGCCGCGCGCAGAATCGCGTAGTGTTGCAGAGGGTCTGATCCCGGAACGTTGCCAGGAGAGTTCATGTCATGCCTTCCTTACAGACCAGAAGTGGAGCGCACGTCCTACCTCCCGTGAGCACCTATGCTGCGGGAGTACGGCCCGCTCATCCGCCGGAGCCTGTGGCGCGGAGGCCTGTCGCTCCGAAGCGCGTTGCTCGGGCTGAACGTCGGGCACAGATGGCCTGGATCGGTCTGATCCTGATTGCGGCGCTGGTCTGTGTCAGTCTGGGGCTTGCCTACCTCTCTGCCTGTGCCAGTGTAACCCGGGAGGGCTATCGCAAGGCACGGCTCAAGGCCATGTTGTTACAGGAGCAGGTGAAAGCGCAGAACTGGCGTGAGTTGCACAGTCAGGTGATGGCGCCGACGGCCATTGAGACGCGGGCACGCGCTCTGGGCATGATCCGCGCAGACGATGGTCAGGCGGTTATCCTGAAATGACATGCAGGACCGGGCACCGCACCATGTGCTCACCGGATGCGTGAAGAGGCAAGAGCATGGCAGTCAAAGGAATGCCACGCGAGGGGGTGTTGCGCCGCAGATTGCAGATCGCGTTCTGGGTGACCCTGCTGGCTTATCTGGGGCTCATCGGACGGTTGCTCTACCTGCAGGGCATCATGAGTCCTGTGTTGCGTGAGGAGGCCCGGGAGTTGCGTGAGCGACCCATTCTGTTGCGCGCCTTCCGGGGCGCAATCTGCGATCGGAATGGCAATCCACTGGCCATCAGCCGCTACTCAGGAACAGTCAGTTTCGACCCGTTGGTGATTGAAGCCGAGGTTCGCAAGGGCGGACGTGTGGCGCAGAAGGCCGAAGAGCGCCTCGCAGAGGCATGCCGGCGTCTGGCCTCTCTACTGCGGATACCGGAGTCGCAGATTGTCAGCACAGTTACCCACGCTCGCGCTGCCTGCCAGAAACAGCGTGTCCGACCGCGGCGCTACTATGAGATCCGGCGCGACGTGTCGCTGGAAGTAGCGCAGCAGATCCGGGAACATCGGGAGCTCTATCCCGGTTTCGGCGTAACGGATGGCAGCAGGCGAGTCTATCCAATCGGGGATCGCGCCGCACAGGTTGTGGGATTTGTGGGATCGCGCCCGGAGTGGGGTTCCAGTACCGGAGAACAGGTGGATCTGCTACCTGCAGGACTTGCCTTCCTGCCCGAGGAGGTCGGCCGGGCCGGTCTGGAGGCCTTCTGTGAGCCCTGGTTACGAAGCAAACCGGGCTATGCCATTGTCGAAGTGGACTATCGTCGGCGCGAGATCCCGGGCACATTGCGCCGCATGCAACCAGCAGAAGATGGCCTGGATGTGTATTGCACTCTGGATAGTAGCGCGCAGCATATCGCCACCGAGGAAGCACGACGGGCTTTCCAACAGTTCCGTGCGAAGGGTGTCAGTGTAGTGGTACTGGAGCCAGCAACAGGGGATATTCTGGCGCTGGTCAGTCTGCCCAACTACGATCCGAACCCGGGCCGGCGTCGTCTGGAGAGCCCGGAGGTGCTGGCGGAGCGTACCGTCTGCAGGCTCTATGAGCCGGGCTCCACATTGAAAGCGATCACGGTTGCCGCCGCACTGGACGCCGGGGTCGTGCGTCTGAACGACCGTTTCTACTGCAGCGGTACCCTGGCTGTCGGCAGGCGTGCCATCCGGTGTGACGCACACGACGGTGGCCGGCGCGGACATGGCATGGTGACGCCCACGGATATCATGCGCCGTTCCTGCAACGTGGCATCGGCACAGATCGGATTGCGAATGACAGGCCGCAGACTCTACGCCGCGGATACGCGATTCGGCCTGTTCTCGCGCTATGGCATCGGCATTCCGGCAGAGCAACGTGGCTACCTGTCTCTGGATCCCAGGAACCGCGAGGATCTGTACTCTGCAGGCAAGGTCGCACGCGTTGCCTTCGGGCACGCTGTCACGACCACGCCTCTGCACGTGGCCAATGCTTATGCGGCCATTGCCAACGGAGGCGTATTGATGCAACCGCGCCTGATTGCCTCATTGCGCGATCCCCGGGGCAACGTACAGCGCGAATGGCCGTCCCGGGCGTTGCGCCGGGTGCTCTCCGAGCAGACCTGTCGGGAGATGACCGCCATGCTGCGTTCCGTGGTCTCTGCGGGAACGGGCCGCAACGCGGCCGTGCCGGGTTATCAGGTGGCAGGCAAAACGGGAACCGCGAAGAAGTACCGCGCCGGGGCGTACATCAGCTCTTTTGTGGGCTATCTTCCGGCCAGTCCGGGCGCAACTCCCCGGGCTGTGATTCTGGTGGCGGTGGATGAGCCACAGGGCGCGTACTACGGTGGCGACGTCGCTGCACCGGTGTTCCGGGCCATCGCCCGCCGTCTGATGGACTGCTGGAACGTACCGGAGGACGATCCGGAGTCCACACAGTATCGCGCGGCGCAACGTCTCTGAATTCGGCTGCAGCAGAAGTGTTTCCGCGAGAAGGCTGCAGGGGGATTGCGTCCCCTGTGACCGGATGTCCACACGCTCTCGGCTCCGGTTCGGCGTGTGGTCCTGGGGGCCGTGAACTGCCTGAGGCAGAGCTCCTGTGTTTGCGCGGCCCCCCTTTTTCTTGGTTCGGAAAACCTGCTATAATCCCGGGAAATAGGGCAGCAGGGTACGCGCAATGTATCCAGTACATACCCTCGAAGCACTCTGTGCGGCTCTGCCGAATGCGCTTCTGGAAGGGCAGAAGGATGTGGCAGTCTCCCGCATCTGCCACGATTCGCGGCAGGTGGTGCCCGGTGCTCTGTTTGTCTGTCTGAAGGGCGCCACGCACGACGGACATGCTTTCGCGTCGGAGGCGGTTGCGCGCGGCGCTGTGGCTCTGGCAGTCAATGCCGATGCGGCGCACGCAGTAACGATGGGGTTGCCGCGCGAGGTCCCTCGTCTTGTTGTGCCCGACACCCGACGTGCTCTGCCCATTCTGGCCTGCGCATTCTATCAGCATCCTTCCCATCGCCTGACCATGATCGGGGTGACCGGGACCAATGGCAAAACCACCACAGTCCGGATGATCGCTTCCATTCTGCGTGCGGCCGGACAGAAGGTGGGTACCATTGGCACTCTGGGCGCAGAACTGGACGGCGAGCCAATGGAGAGCGCACATACCACGCCAGAAGCGGATCAGTTGCAGGAGCTTCTGTACCGTATGGTGGAGGGCGGGGCACAGGCGGTGGCCATGGAAGTCTCCTCTCACGCCCTGGCACAGTTCCGTACCGACGGCATCGCCTTCAATGCGGGGGTTTTTACCAACATCACGCAGGATCATCTGGACTTTCACGGGACCATGGAGGCCTACTTCCAGGCGAAGGCGCGGCTCTTCACGGAGTACCCGGTGCTCTACCCCCGGCCAGACGGGCAGCCTTTCGTCAACGTGATCAATGTGACGGCGTGGGAGGGGCGTGATCTGGTGACAATGGCCCGGGGTGAGATCATCACATTTTCAACAGGACATACCCCGGCGGTGCTGACCGCCTCGGACGTGGTGCTCTCGCCGTCTGCTATCCGGTTCACGTTGCATTACGATGCGGGCGTGGAACGCTGGGCGTTGCCGCTGTCACTGCCTGTCGGTGGGGCGTTCCAGGTCGCCAACGCGCTGGCGGCTGTGGGGGCGACGGTACGCCTTGGCGTTCCTGTGGATGCGATCGTGCAGGGACTGGCGCATTTGCCCCCTGTACCCGGCCGCTTCGAAGCGGTCCCGACCGGGGGGCGTGGCTTCAGCGTCATTGTGGACTACGCGCACACTCCGGATGGTCTGGAGAACCTGCTGCGTTCGGCTCGCGAACTGGAGCCCGGGCGCATTCTGCTTGTTTTCGGGTGTGGAGGCAACCGGGATCGCACCAAACGCCCGCAGATGGGACGCATTGCGGGAACACTCGCGGACGTGGCAATTGTCACCTCGGACAACCCCCGGCATGAGGACCCGAACGCGATCATTGCAGAGATCCTGTCCGGTATGGATGCGACAAAAGATCCGGCCATCACCGCACAAGTGCAGGTAGAGCCCGATCGACGCGCGGCCATTACGCTGGCTATCCAGCAGGCCCGGCCGGGTGATCTAGTGCTCATTGCAGGCAAGGGACACGAGGACTATCAGATCGTGGGCGATGCGGTTCTGCCCTTCGATGACCGACAGGTCACACGGGAGGTGCTGGCTACCCTGCCCTGATGTGCACAGTTCGAGGCCGATGCTGCAAGGGAGTGGCCTCTGGAGTAAGTCGTATGGAACCTATGCCTCTGGTGGAGGCCGCTCAGGCGGTCGGTGCACAGGTGATCGGGGAGGCGCATGGCGTGATCCAGGGCGTCTGTACGGATACGCGCAGGGGGGCTCAGGGGACGCTCTTCTTCGCGTTGAGGGGAGAACAGGACGATGGGCATCGCTACGTAGCACAGGCGTTCGCACAGGGAGCAATTGCCGCCGTGGTGGAGCGTGCGCTGCCGGAGGTAACAGGGCCCCTGCTGGTGGTGCCGGACACGACTGTGGCGCTCGGTGATCTGGCGGGCTTCTATCGCCGGAAGTTTCGTCTGCCTGTGGTAGGCATCACAGGGAGCGTGGGCAAAACCTCGACGAAAGAGATGATCGCACAGGCGCTTGCTTCGATGAGAAGCGTGCTGGCCAGCGAGAAGAACTACAACAATGAGATAGGAGTCCCGCTAACCCTGTTCCAGTTGCACCGTCATCACTCTGTAGCGGTGATCGAGATGGGGATGCGCGGGATCGGGCAGATCGATCGTCTCGCTGCGATTGCAGAGCCAACCATCGGGGTGATCACGGCCATCGGGTACGCGCACATCGAGTTGCTGGGCTCACGCGAGGCGATTGCGCAGGCCAAGTCGGAGCTGCTCGCACGCCTGCCTGCTGGCGGATGGGCGGTTCTACCCCGCTACGACCCCTTCTTCGCGTACCTCCAGAGCCGGGTGCCAGAGGGTGTGTCGGTTATCACCTATGGTGTCGGCGAGGGACCGGAGCCCCCGGATGTTGTTGCCCGGCCCTACACTGCCGGGCAGGCCGCAATCCTCTCTGTGCGGGACGAGACGGTTGCGCTGCAATTACGCGTGTCGGGTTCTCACCATCTGCACAATGCGGCGGCGGCTGTGGCCGTGGCACATATTCTGGAAGTGCCTCTGCATGTTGCTGCGGAGGCCCTGGAGCGCTGGCAAGGGGTTGAAGGGCGCATGCGCATGGTGGAGGCGGCTGGCGGGTGGACCGTGCTGGATGACTGCTACAATGCAGGTCCAGAGAGCATGGAGGCCGCGTTGCGGACACTCGCATTGATGGAGGCACAACGCCGGGTAGCCGTGCTGGGCGACATGCGTGAGCTGGGGGACTTCGCTCTGGTGCTGCACAGGCAGGTCGGGCATCGCGTGGTGGAGTGTGGCGTCAATCTGCTGATCACCGTGGGAGATCTGGCCGCAGAGATCGGCCGGGAAGCAGAGCGCTACGCGCACCATACAGGGAGCGTAGCTCCTGCAGTGATCCACTTTGCCGATACAGCGACCGCCACAATCGCTGTCCGGGATCAGATCCAGCCCGGCGATGTCGTGCTGGTCAAGGGGTCGCGAGCCATGCAGATGGAAACCATCGTGGCTGCACTGACCGGTCTGGAGGGACCTGCCGGTCATGCGTGACGCAGTGTTCGCCTTTGTGCTGGCCTTCGGTGTGGCTGCGCTCTCCGGACGATGGGCGATACCACGCCTGCGCACGCTGGGCGTCAGGCAGAACGTGAGTGAGGACGCGCCAGCGACGCACAGAACCAAGCAGGGCACACCGACCATGGGAGGCGTGCTCGTGCTGATTGCACTTGGCAGTGTCTGGTTGCTGTCTGAAACCGGCTTGCTGGGCGGAGCACCGGCCGGAGGGCCTGTATTCGGGGGAGTGCCGCGCGTTCATCTGCGCGCGCTGATGCTGCTCACACTGGCCTTCGGTATGATCGGTCTGGCCGATGACTACCTCAGCATGCGGCGTGGTAGGAACCTCGGGTTGCGCGCACGAGAGAAGCTGGCGGCGCAGTTCCTGATTGCTGCCGGGTTTGCGTGGTACCTGTACGCCACGGCGCAGGAAGGGTTGACTACCTTTGTGGAGCTGGCACCTGCACAACTGGCAACGCCATTTGCTGTGGATCTGGGCATCTGGTACTATCCAGTGGCAGGTGTGTTCCTGGTAGCGCTGTCCAACGCGACTAACATCACCGATGGTCTGGATGGTCTGTCCGGCGGCCTCACGTTGCTGGTCTGTCTGGCGTTATCCGCGCTGGTCAGCACGCTCTTTCCCGCCTACGCCGTCTTCACAATGGGGCTGGCAGGAGGGATCGCCGGGTTTCTCTGGTGGAATGCACATCCTGCTCAGGTGTTCATGGGTGATACCGGCTCTCTGGCTCTCGGGGCGGCGCTCGGTGGGGTGGCGCTGCTGGGTAAGCAGGAGGTTGCTCTGATCGTCGCATCGCTGGTGTGCTGGGCGGAACTGCTCTCGGTGGTGGTACAGGTACTGGTGTTCCAGTACCGCCGGCGCACCCGGGGACTGGAATACGCGAGGACGCATCGGTTCTTCCGGCGTGCGCCCCTGCACCATCACTTCGAGGAAATCGGCTGGGCGGAGACACAGGTCGTCTTCCGGTTCTATCTGCTGGGGGCGGTGTGCGCCGGTCTGGCGCTGCTGTGGGGACGATGGTAGGGACGGAGTTTGCAGGGCAACAGATCAGTGTGATCGGTGCAGCACGAAGCGGGGTGGCTGCAGCGCGTGTCCTCATGGCGCTGGGTGCGAGGGTAACGCTGTCTGATGCACAGCCCGCAGAGCGGTGTTCTGCGGAGCGTCGCGAGGCTGCGCTGGCTACCGGAGCGCAGGTAGTGTTTGGCGCGACCATCGACACGGCGTTGCCACCCGGAACCGAACGTGTGATCACCAGCCCCGGTGTGCCGCGTACGGCGCCAGTGCTACAGGCCGCTGTGGCGCGCGGGATCCCGGTCTGGAGTGAGATCGAGCTGGCCTTCCGACTGGCCCGGGTGCCAATTGTGGCGGTCACCGGAACCAATGGCAAAACGACAACGGTCCTGTTAATCGGTGCCATGCTGCGTGCGTCGGAGATACCCGCGGTGGTGGCGGGCAACATCAGCGCCGATGCGATCAAGAAGACGCTGGTTGAGGCCGCCTTCGAGGTGCAGGAGGGAGTGATCGTTGCAGAGGTCAGCAGTTTTCAGCTGGAGTGGGTGGAGCGCTTCGCCCCGGCTGTTGCCGTGTTGACCAACATCACGCCGGATCACCTGGACCGGCATGCCAGCTTCGCGGAGTATGCTGCTACCAAAGCCCGGATCTTTGCCGCACAGACCTCCCGGGACCGGGCGATCGTCAATCGGGATGATCCTGCGGCGCGCGTGATTGGAGAGGGCGCGTTGCCCGGCCGCAAGATCTGGTTCACACGGAAGGCACCTCCCGGAGACGGGCCGTGCGCCTGGGTAGAGCATGGTCTGCTGTATGTCCGGTTGGAAGAGCACACGGAGGGACTGCCTGTGCTCGCAACAAACGCTCTATCTCCGGCTCTGCCCGGCGATCACAGTGTGGAGAATGTGCTGGCCGCTGTTGCTGCCAGTATGGCGATCGGGGGGAAGCCCGAAGCGATTGCGCGTGCGGTACGCGACTTTCCCGGGGTGCCTCACCGCATGGAATATGTAGCCGAGATCCGGGGCGTGCGGTTCATCAATAACAGCATGTGCACCAACGTGGAGGCCGCCGTGCGCTCGTTGCAGGCGATGGACCGGCCTGCTGTGGTGATTGCAGGCGGGGCCGACAAGGGGCTGGATTTCGGACCGCTGGGGGCGACTTTGAAAGCGAAAGCCCGGCACCTGATCCTGATCGGGGCCGCTGCAGACAGAATCGAGGCGACCCTGCGCGCACAGGGATATCTTGCAATCGAACGTGCTGGCGATCTGGAGCAGGCAGTGCAGAAGGCTTTCGAGATCGCCTCCCCGGGAGAAGCGGTCCTGCTCTCCCCGGCATGCGCCAGTTTCGATATGTTCTCCGATTTCGAAGCGCGCGGCGCGGCCTTCCGACAGATCGTGCGCACGCTGCAGGAGGCGCAGGGATGAGCCGCTCACACCCGGGAGCCGTGCAGACGTGCGCGCGGATGCCCATCGACATTCCATTGTTTGGCGCAACACTCGCGCTGGTAGTCATCGGGATCTGGATGGTTCTCGATACCAGTTATGTCCGCTCTCTGGACAATCCGGAGCACGGGTACGACGCGTTCTTTCTCGTGCGTCGCCAGGCTGTCGGTGCGGTCGTCGGGATGTGTGCCCTGTTCTGGATGATGCGTACGGACTACTGGCGGTTGCGACGGCTGGCAGTGCCCGGGATGCTTGTCGGGGTTGTGCTGCTGTGCTGTGTCTGGGTGCCGGGGATCGGCAAAGAGCTCAATCATGCGCACCGTTGGGTGGATCTGGGTCCCGTGACATTTCAACCCTCTGAGGTAGCCAAGTTCACGCTGTTGCTCTATCTGGCCGCGATCCTGTCGCGGCCGGATCGGAACGTGCGCTATCTGGGAGAGAAGGGATTGAGTGCGCCCCTGCTGGTTGCCGGAGTCTACCTGCTACTGATTGAACGGGAGCCGGACCTCGGTACTGCATTCGTGCTGTTTCTTGCGGTTCTGACGCAGCTGTTCCTTGCCGGAGCGCGCAAGCGCCACCTGCTGTTGATCCTGCTGATATGCGGGCTGGCTGTTCTGCTCTACGGGTTGCGTGGCGACGGCATAGGGCATCGCGCAGGCCGCCTGACCGCGTTCGTCAACCCGGATCACGATCGGCAGGGCATCGGCTTTCAGGTGTATCATGCCCGGCTGGCCATTGGCTCAGGAGGATGGTTTGGTCAGGGACTGGGGCAGAGCCGCGAGAAGTCGTACATTCCTCAGGCGAACTCGGACTTCGTGTTCGCCACACTGGCGGAGGAGCTGGGGTTCGTGCGCACGGTCCCGGTAATCACCCTGCTCTTCATTGTGGGGTGGCGTGGCTTCCGGATTGCGTGGTGTACCCGGGACCGGTTCGGCGCGTTACTGGCCGGGGGCATCGCAGCACTCATTAGCTGGCAGGCGATCGTGAATATCGCCGTGGCGACTGCTGCGATCCCGGCAACAGGTGTTCCATTGCCCTTCATCAGCCATGGGTCGACCGCGCTGGTGCTCACAATGGCCGGCGTGGGGGTGTTGCTCAACATCGCGCAGTACCCGGTGCCTCCAGCAGAAGCGAGCGACCTGTCGCGCGCCCGGAAGAGCAATGGCAGCGCTCCAGGGAATGCCGGGGCGATACATCCCCGGGGGGCAGTGTAGTACACATATGGCAGGGCAGGGCGTGCGCGTTGTGGTCAGTGGAGGTGGCACCGGAGGACACATCTTCCCGGCAATCGCGGTGGCCGAGAGCCTGCAACGCATCGCGAATGCAGAAACACTCTACATCGGCGGTACATCCGGCATGGAGACGCAGATCGTACCGCGAGAGGGACTGATGTATCAGGCTGTGACCGCGCGCAAGTTGCGGAGGGTGATATCGCTCTCGACGATTGGCGTGGTGGCCTCACTGTTGCGGGGGTACGCGCAGGCGAAAGCCTGCCTGAAAGCGTTTCGTGCACAGGCCGTGGTGGGCACAGGGGGCTACGTGGCTGCTGCTACGGTGCTGGCCGGGGCGCGTCTGGGATTGCCTGTTATCATACTGGAGGGCAACGCGATTGCCGGAAGGACAAACCGCTTGCAGGCGCGCTTTGCGCGCTGGATCTGTGTGGCTTTTCAGGAAACTCTGGCGCAGTTCCCCGGAGGCCGCGCTGTGCAGACTGGCCTGCCGTTACGCGCCGGGATTGTGCTGCCCCCCGAAGTGAACGCGCGACAGGCCCGCTGTGCCCTGCCCGGTCTGTCACCGGATCGGTTCACGCTGCTGGTGCTCGGGGGAAGTCAGGGGGCCCGCGGGATCAACCTGCGCGTGCTGGACGCTGCACCCCGATTGCTGCAGGTCGGAGTGCAGATCCTGCACCAGACAGGTCGCGCCAATGAGGCAGAGGTCCGGGCCATCGCGCAGGCACGAGGACTGGAGGCACAATCCGGCTATGTCCCGTTGCCCTTTCTGGAGCACAATCAGATTTCTCTGGCTCTGCGTGCTGCAGATCTCATCGTCTGCCGGGGAGGGATTTCCACATTGTCGGAAGTGATGGTCAACGGTCTGCCCGCCCTGATCGTGCCTCTGCCAACTGCCTACGCCGATCACCAGACGCACAACGCCCGGGTACTGGAGCGCGCTGGTGCAGCGCTCCTGTGCCCGGAACGCGATCTGACAGGAGAGAGTCTGACTGAAATGGTGCTGGAGTTGCGTGACGCGCCGCACCGCAGGGCACAGATGGCTGGAGCCATGCGAGCAATGGGGCGTCCGCATGCAGCCGATCACGTGGCCCGTCTGGTGCTGAACACGCTCTGATACAGGGATAACGAGATGAACCTGCCAGCAAGCATTCATTTTGTGGGCATTGCCGGCATCGGGATGAGCGCCCTGGCGCAGCTGGCGCAGGCCCGTGGGTGTGTCATCTCGGGCTCGGACCCCGGCGCGCGCCCCGAGCAGAACCCGGCTGTGGCGCGTCTGCTGGCGGGAGGCGCACGATTGTTCTGCCAGCATCGGGCAGAGAACGTGCCTGCCGACGCTGGAATGGTGGTGGTGACTGCGGCAGTACCGGATGCGAACCCGGAGGTGCAGGAAGCGTATCGGCGCGGGATCCGGGTGGTGTCACGCGCGGAGTTCCTCGGAGAACTGATGGCCGCGCACCCGGGCCCCCGGATCGCAGTGGCCGGCACGCATGGCAAAACGACGACCACGGCGATGATCGGCGTGATGCTGCAGACCGCAGGGAGGGATCCGACAGTACTGGTTGGCGGCGAAGTCGCACAGCTGGGTGGCAACCTGTGCATCGGGAGCAGCACCGGACCGTTTGTGACGGAGGCCTGTGAGGCCTACGACTCCTTCCTGAGTCTGCAGCCCGACATCGGTGTGATCACGAACATCGAACCAGACCACCTCGACTACTTCCGCACATTTGATGCGGTGAAGGCCAGTTTCGCCCGTTTCGCTGCGGGTGTCAGGCAACGCCTGGTGATCTGTGCAGACGATCCGGTGCTGATCGCAAAGGCAGATGAGTTTGCCCGCAGAGTTCCGGTCACCCGATACGCGCTCGATGCTACGGCAGCAGAGGTGCGAGGCGCCGTAGAGCCAGGGGGATTGGTCAGCGATCTCAGGGTAATCACTCCTGCTGGACAGTGGGAGACACGCCTGCAGGTTCCCGGTCGACACAATGCGTTGAACGCGCTGGCTGCGGTTGCAGCAGGACTGGCGCTCGGTCTGGAACCGGAGTGCATTGCCAGCGGATTGAATGCGTTCCGCGCTGTAGGACGGCGGCAGGAGGTGCTGGGCGAGGTCGGCGGCGTGCTGGTCGTGGACGACTATGCGCACCATCCTGCGGAGATCCGCGCGACCCTGCAGGCTATGCGATCGGCCTACCCGTGCCGGAGGGTGCTGGCGGTTTTTCAACCACACCTGTACACGCGTACTCGCGATTTTCTGGACGACTTTGCCGAGGCGCTCGCACAGGCAGATGGAGCGGTCGTCACAGAGATCTATGCGGCACGTGAGGCCCCCCTGGCAGGGGTATGCGCCGGGGATATCGTGCGTCGCGTGGTACAGAAAAATCCAGGATTTCCAGCTATCTTCGCACCCGACAACGCCGTATTGCAGCAGGTCCTTCGAGAGGTGGTGCGTTCTGGCGACATGGTGCTATTTCTGGGTGCCGGAGATATTCGTGCGCAGGGCGAGGCGTTTATCCGACTTTTGCGCGCCGGGGAGGGACAGGCGTGAGTGGACCACGCAAAATCCGTGTGGCCGTGCTGATGGGCGGCATTTCCCGTGAGCGTGAGGTCTCGCTCTCTACAGGGCGGATGGTCCTGAGCGCGCTGGACCCGGAGCGTTACGAGGCAATCGCGATCGACACGCAGGATCTGACCGGTCCTGCTGCACTGACCGGACAGGCAGCCCGGGCACTGGCTGAAGCCCGACCGGACGTAGTGTGGATTGCCCTACACGGCAGAGGGGGTGAGGACGGCACTGTGCAGGGGCTACTCGAGTTGATGGGAGTGCCCTACACGGGATCCGGCGTTCTGGCGAGCGCTCTGGCGATGGACAAGGCCATGGCCAAAACACTCTTCCGGGCAGCAGGAGTGCCCGTTTTGAAGGACCTGCGCCTGCGGCGGGGCGAGCCATTAACCGGCGTACATGAACGTGTCTGCGCGGAACTGGGCGGGTATCCGGTTTTCGTCAAGCCCAACGCAGAAGGCTCGACTTTCGGTTGTACCCTGGTAACTGCCCCTGCCACGCTGGAGTCCGCCATACAGACCGCATTGACGTACGATCCTCTGGCTCTGGTCGAACCCTACGTGCAGGGGACTGAGATCACAGTCGGCGTGCTGGGAAACACCGGAACAACTCTGCAGGCCCTGCCAGTCATCGAGATTGTGCCGCGTGCGGCATACTACGACTATGAAAGCAAGTATGCAGAGGGCGGCAGTGAACACATTATTCCGGCCCGCCTGCCGGATACGCTGTTGCGCCGTGCTCAGGAGATTGCGCTTGTATGCCATACGTTGCTGGGATGTCGGGGCATGTCGCGTACGGATCTGATCGCTTCCGGGGAGTCTCTCTGGGTGCTGGAGACCAATACGATCCCGGGAATGACGCCAACAAGCCTCCTGCCACAGGCGGCAGCGCATGCGGGGATCGCGTTCTCCGAGCTTCTGGACCGGATTATCAGCCTGGCCCTGTCTGGCAAGCGGGAAGGAGGATGTGGTGCCTGACTACCCCTATCCGCCTCGATGGTCAGACCATGCACGGAGAAAATGGGACCATATTCTAGAAGAACCGTTGCACACCCGGCGGTTCCGGCAGGGCACGCTGGCGCGGCAGCAACGGGCCATACGACGTGCTCGCAGGCTGGTTTTGCTGGTGCTGTGTCTGGTGCTGGTCATGGAGTGCATCGTCGCGGTATTCACCTCCCCCTGGTTCCGCGTGCGGCAGGTCACATGGCGAGCAACCGGCCTGCTGCTGGAGCATGAAGCGACAGCAGTGGAGGAAGTACTGCGCTTTCGATCGCCTGCCAGCTGGTTTCTGGTGTCTCTGGGAGACCGGACACGTGCTCTACATGCCCTGCCTTTTGTTCGCTCTGCGCGCATGCAGCGCGGTGTTCCTTTTTCCATAGATGCGCAGATACAGGTTCGGATTCCGCTGGTGATCGTGCGGGCCGGGAACCGAAACTATGAAGTAGATGCTGATGGTGTACCCATCCGGCAGGCGCGTCCGGCGAGACGCCACCTGCCTTTCATTGAATTGCAACGGGGGGAAGAGCTGCAACCCGGTCGGCCCCTTGCAGATCCTGTAGTTACCTCACTGATCCAGCTGGCCCGATCGAACGAACCCTCGCTCTGGTTGCGTATCGCTAAAATAGAGGTTGACCCGCAGGATAATCTATGCTTAAATATGCTCGACGGGGTCCGGATTGACCTCGGGAACACCGAGGAGCTTGCACGCAAATTTCGTCTGGTTCAGATGATCTACGAGCGGGAGCCCGGCATCTCGCAGCGTTTGCGTGCGATCAATCTCTCCAATCCGGACTGGCCGGCCTGTGTGGTGCGCAGAGGAGTATCCGTAGCGGCAGATGCCGGGGAGTGAATTGACAGGAACGAGGTGCAGGGTGGTGCTGGATCCGCTCGTGCCACCCGTGTCAGGTCTGGAGTAAGTGCGATGAGTGTGTTTTCAACGGGCATGACGCATCGTTCCTTTCACTGGCAGATCAGTGCGCTCTGCTTTGTGCTCGGGCTACTGCTGGCCGCTGCGTCGCAAACGACGAGCCAGATCAGTCGTTCGGGAAGTGCGCCCAATCGTGCCGGGTTTGCCTACGGTTCCAGCGTGCAGGTAGCTGCCCGTAAGGCTATGGAGTATGAGGCCGAGATCAAGAAGAAGAACGAATACATCGCAGAACTGGAAAGCAAAGTCTCCAAAGGCACCAGTGCGGCCAGCATGTTGAACGAAGAACTGCAGAAGTTGCGCTTCTTCGCCGGGGTCACGGACGCGGTGGGCCCCGGGGTTCAGGTCACCCTGATGGATAGTCGGAAGGCCCCGGTCGCACCGATCGACCAGTTCCAGCAAAAGAACTTGATCCATGATGTGGATATCGCGAATGTGGTCAACGAGTTGAAAGCGGCCGGTGCAGAGGCAATAGCAGTGAACGGGCAGCGCGTGGTTGCAACGACCGCCGTACGGTGTGTTGGGCCCGTGGTGCATGTCAACGGCGTCCCCGCGGCGCCTCCCTACGTGGTGACGGCGATCGGGGACATGCATACACTATACAACGCGCTCAACATGCAGAACGGTGTGCTGGATGAACTGCGCCGTTATGACCCGGCCATGGTGAAGATTGAGAAGAAGCCAAAGCTCGTGCTGGCCGCCTTTGCCGGCAGCACACAACCCAGATGGGCGCGCCCCAGAACGGATGCAGTTCCCCGGAAGGACGAAGAGTAAGCAAGATGAAAACCTGGTTGTTGCCCGTTCTGAGCCTCTGCGCAGGATTCGCGCTGGGCTATGCCCTGCTGACCCGCCTGAACTGGTATGTGCCTGCGGAATATGCGCCCTACCTCTCGGTTGCGGCACTGGCCGGACTCGATACGATCTTCGGAGGGATCCGGGCCGGTATCGAAGGCCGTTTCCAGAACGATATCTTTGCCAGCGGTTTTCTGTTGAACACGTTGCTTGCGGCTGGACTGGCGTGGTTGGGTGACCGCATTGGCGTCAGTCTGGCGCTGGTGGCTGTGATTGCGCTGGGGTCCCGCGTGTTTCTGAACCTGTCTCTGATCCGCCGCTACTACCTGAACAAATTGGCGCTGGCGCGTAGCCGTCAACAGGAGGAAGTGACATCTGTCTCGTCGCTTCCCGCTCCTGCACTCAGCCAGAAGCCAGAACTCCAGTAGGCAGGAGTGGAGTTTCCTGAAAGGCGGATAAGCGTGCCGGAAGTGGCCGGTGTGACTGCTGATGTCCTGCCAGCAGTCAGTGCAGGAACCTGGCTGCTTCTCACATACTTCTCCCTCTTTTTTTCCGCCATGGCCAGAAGCGACACGATTGCCGGTTTAGATATTGGCACAACCAAGGTCTGCGCGTTGATTGCAGAGCTGGATGAGCACGGCCAGCCACTGGTGACCGGAATCGGCCTGGCCCCCTCCTACGGAATGAAAAAGGGAGTGGTAGTGGATATCGAGGCGACGACGCGCTCTGTAGAGGAGGCTGTACAGGCCGCCTCACGTCAGGCGGGACGGGAAGTAGAGGCCGTCTACGTCGGGGTGACCGGAGAGCACATCGCTTCGCTCAACAGCAGCGGGCGTATTGCGATCACGCATCCGGATCGAGAGATCACGCATGGCGACGTAGAACGCGTGCTGGAAGCGGCACGTGTAATCGTTCTGCCCCCCGACCGTCAGATCATTCATGCGATCCCCCGTTCCTACTCCATCGACGGTCAGAACGGTATCCGGCATCCAGTAGGTATGAGCGGTACCCGGCTGGAGGTAGAGACACACATCGTGCATGGCGCTGTTACATTTCTACAGAACGTGGAGAAGTGTGTCAACAGAGCCGGGCTTGAAGTCGTGGAGGAGGTACTGGAGCCCCTCGCGACGGCAATCGCTGTTCTATTTCCTGCTGAGAAGGAATTAGGCGTTTGCCTGTTGGATATAGGAGGAGGCACTTCGGATCTGGCGGTGTTTGCAGAGGGTGAGATCCTCTACTCGGCAGTGATCCCGGTTGGCGGCAACCATGTTACAAACGATCTGGCTTTCGGGTTGACCGTAGGGCATGACGAGGCGGAGCGGATCAAGACGGAGAGTGGTAGCGCGCTGGCGGATCTGGTGCCGGAGGATGATGTGATTGCGATCCGGCAGGTGGGGCGCAGCGAAACGCGTAAGTTGCGCCGTCGTGCGCTGGTTCCGATCATCGAGCCCCGGATGCAAGAGCTCTTTCAGCTGGTGCGGATGGAACTGGAGCGGGCTGACTGTCTCGGGCGTGTACCGGCGGGTATGGTACTGACCGGCGGGGGAAGTCAGTTACAGGGGTGCGTGGAAGTGGCGCATCAGGAATTGCGCATGCCAGTACGTGTGGGCCGGCCACAGGGGTTGGGCGGACTGGGTGAAACGTTGGATCACCCGATGTATGCGACGGCTGCGGGGTTGTTGCTGTACGGAGCGCGCCGAACGGCAACAATGGCGGGACGCCAGGGATGGCGTGGTGGCTCGCGGGGGCTTGTGCGTTTGTGGACGCGGCTGCGCGAGTGGTTCGGGGTATAATTTCCAGCAATCATTGCTCTACCTTATCAGGGATCGGGGAAAGGCGCGCCCATGTCAAACCATATCGTTGCATCGGGAAGAGATGCGGCCCAGATCAAAGTCATCGGGGTCGGCGGAGGTGGAACTAACGCGGTCAACCGCATGATTGAGGCGGGGGTCAGTGGCGTAGAGTTTCTGGCGATGAACACCGATCTGCAGGTGTTGAATATCTCCAAAGCAACACGCAAACTGCAGCTCGGGGAGAACTCGACTCGCGGTCTGGGCGCTGGCGGCAACCCGGAGGTTGGGCGTGCGGCAGCGGAAGAGAGTCGCACGGAGATCAAGCGGATGCTGGAAGGCGCAGATATGGTGTTCATTACAGCTGGCATGGGGGGCGGTACAGGAACAGGGGCAGCGCCAATCATCGCAGAGATCGCACGTGAGATCAATGCGCTGACGGTAGGAGTCGTTACCAAGCCCTTCAGCTTCGAGGGGCCGCGCCGTATGCGTCTGGCTGAAGAGGGGGTTGAGAACCTCAAAAGCAGGGTAGACACGATCATTGTGGTGCCCAACGATAAGTTGCTCTCTGTGGGTGACCGCCGAATGACCCTGGTGGAGGCATTCAAGGTTGCTGATGACGTGCTCCGGCAGGGAGTGCAGGGTATCTCGGATATCATCACCATCCCCGGCATCATCAATGTGGACTTCGCGGACGTGCGGGCAATCATGTCTCAGGCGGGGCCGGCTCTAATGGGGATTGGCACGGCCAGCGGTGATCATCGTGCCGTGGAGGCTGCGCAGAACGCGGTGTCCTCGCAACTGTTGGAGACCAATATCGCCGGTGCGACCCGGGTTCTGGTAAATATCACTTCGGGTAATGATCTGCGCCTGGAGGAGTTCTACGAGGCGGCGCAGCAGATCCAGCAGTTGTGTGATCAGAAGGAAGCCAACATTATCATCGGGTGGGTACCGGATCCTAACCTGGAGGGAGAGGTGCGGGTAACAGTACTGGCAACAGG
>JANWZQ010000137.1 GCA_025054835.1 Chthonomonadaceae bacterium | reverse complement strand
CAGCTGCGATGAGACCTCGGCAGCTGTTGTGACGGACGGGCGCGCGGTGCGCGCCAATATCATCGCCAGTCAGGCGGACCTGCATGCCCGCTACGGGGGCGTGGTGCCGGAGGTCGCCTCGCGCAAACACGTGGAGCGCCTGCTGCCCGTTATTCAGGAGGCGTTGCGTGAGGCCGGGATGACCTACCGCGATCTGCATGCGGTGGCGGTCACCAATCGGCCGGGGTTGCTGGGCGCCCTGCTGGTCGGCGTCTCTGCGGCCAAGGCGCTGGCCTACGCGCTCTCGCTGCCGATTGTGGCCGTGCATCATCTGGAGGGGCACGTCTACTCCAATTTCCTCGTGGCGCCTGATCTGGAGGCTGCTTTTCCACTGCTGATCCTGATCGTTTCCGGGGGGCATACACAGCTGCTACGCATGGATGCGCACGGGCAGTACGTGCTGCTGGGCCAGACGCGAGACGATGCGGCCGGAGAGGCGTTCGACAAGGGGGCGCGCCTGATGGGCCTCCCCTATCCCGGTGGGCCGCATGTGGCGCAGCTGGCGGCACAGGGCGATCCCGGGCGCGTGCCGTTCCCGCGCGCCACTCTGGGGGAGAGTCTGGACTTCAGCTTCAGCGGGGTCAAGACCGCGCTGCGCTACTTTCTGGAGCGTGATCGGGGGCAGACCGCGCTGGCCGATGTGGCCGCCAGTTATGAGGCCGCCATCATCGATCCGCTGGTGGATCGGATGCGCCGGGCCGCGGAGCAGACGGGCATTCGCACGCTCTGTGTGGCGGGGGGCGTTGCGGCCAATCGCCGGTTGCAGGAGGCGATGCAGGAGATGGCCCGCGCGCAGGGCCTGCGCCTGATCGTGCCACCCCCGGCGCTGTGCACCGATAACGCCGCCATGATTGCGGCCGCGGGCTACTATCGCCTGCGCACACACGGCCCGGATCCGCTTCAGTTCGATACCTGCGCGACCGCGCCTCTGTATACCCCGTCCTGAGGACCGGGGGAGCGGGCTCTGTTGACCGCGCTTGCGCGCATACGCTATACTATAGTGTCTGGAACACCGAGAATTCCGAATGGGTGCGGGTCTCGCAGGAGGCGCGCGTTCGATCGTGCATTCCTTTCCGATGGCGGCTCCGCCGGCTCTGCGGGGGCCGGTGTGGAGAGGCCAGAACGGGTGTTGCAGGGCCATGAGTCGACTTTCCAACCGATCCCGGAAGCCGTTCCGCTTCAGACAGGCAGTGATCCTCATTCTGTAGGCGACGCCGGAGGCCTTCGGCGTCGCCGTTCCCGCGCGCTCCGCCCGGATGCCGTAGCCGTCCGCGGCAAGCGCGTTTTTTGCGCCTCTGCCTGTGTATTCAGGAGAAACTGACAGGGACCATGAGTAACGAGAACCGACGCGACTATCGCCGCACGCTCCATCTGCCGCTCAGCGATAAAGATCCGGGCGCGTTTCCGCAGCGGGGCAATCTGCCTGCGCGCGAGCCGGAGTTCCAGCAACGGTGGGCCCGTATGGATCTCTACCGGAAGAGCCTGCGCAAGCCTGCTCCCCGGGGCACGTTCATTCTGCATGACGGCCCGCCCTATTCTAACGGGGACATTCATCTGGGGCATGCGCTGAACAAGATTGCCAAGGACATCACCACGCGCTTCCGCACGATGCAGGGGTATTGCGCCCCGTACGTGCCGGGGTGGGATAACCATGGCATGCCGATCGAGAACGCGGTGGCCCGACGGTTCCGGGAGGCGCAGCAGCAACCCGATCGGGTGACTTTGCGCCGGGCCTGTCGGGAGTACGCGGCGCACTGGATTGAGGTGCAGCGCGCGCAGTTTCAGCGGCTGGGCGTGCGAGGCGACTGGGATCATCCGTATCTGACCATGTCCAACGCGTTTGAGGCGCGGATTGTGGAGGTGTTCGGGGAGCTGGCGGCACAGGGGTTCATTTATCGGGGGCTCAAGCCGGTGCTCTGGTGCGCGACCTGTGAGACCGCTCTGGCGGATGCCGAGGTGGAGTACGCACCGCACATTTCCAGCTCGATCTACGTGCGGTTCCCGTTGCGCCGGGATCCTGAGGGGCGGCTGACGGATCTGCCCGCCCCGTACTGCCTGATCTGGACGACGACGCCGTGGACGATCCCGGCCAATCTGGCCGTGGCGGTGCACCCGGATGCGACGTATGTGGCGGTGCAGAGTGGCGACCGCACGTATCTGGTGGCGGAGCCCCTGCTGGAGATGACATTGCAGGCCATCGGGGTGGAGGAGCATCGGGTGCTGCGCACTTTCCGGGGATGCGATCTGGAGGGGATACAGTTCCAGCATCCGCTTTTTGATCGGCCGTCGCCGGTGGTGCTGGCCAGTTATGTGACGATGGATGCGGGCACGGGGATTGTGCACACGGCGCCCGGGCATGGTAAGGAGGACTTTGATACGGGTCTGCGGTACGGGCTGGAGGTGCTCAACCCGGTCGGGCCGGACGGTCGTTACACGGAGGCGGCCGGTGCCTGTAACGGGCGGTCATTTCAGGGGTTGCGGGTGATCCCGGATCGCGCGGGTCAGGACAGTGAGGCCAATCGGGCGGTGACGGAGGCGCTCCGGGAGGCGGGGCATCTGCTGCATGAGAGCCGGTACGAGCACTCGTATCCGCACTGCTGGCGGTGCCACAGCCCGCTGGTGTTCCGCGCGACGGTGCAGTGGTTCATGAATGTGGATCATGCGGGCTTCCGGCAACGGGCGCTGGAGGCGATCCAGCAGGTGACCTGGTTTCCGAAGGAGAGTATCAACCGGATCACGAGCATGGTGGCGCACCGTCCGGACTGGTGTGTGTCGCGTCAGCGTTCCTGGGGTGTGGGCATTCCGGCGTTCTACTGCAACCGGTGCGAGGGGGCGATCCTGACGCCGGAGAGTGTTGCTGCGGTGGCGGCGCTGGTGCGTCGGGAGGGTTCGGACGCGTGGTATGTGGCGTCGCCTGTGGAGATCCTGCCTCCGGGGTTCCGGTGCCCGCACTGTGGCGCCGGGGCCGAGGATCTGCGCAAGGAGACGGATGTGCTGGATGTCTGGTTCGACAGTGGCTCCACGCATCGGGCGGTGCTGGAGGCGCAGGATGTCTGGCCGGAGTTGCGGTGGCCGGCCGATGTGTATCTGGAGGGGGGGGATCAGCATCGCGGGTGGTTCAACTCGTCTCTGATGATTGCGGTGGCGACGAAGGGGGCGGCGCCGTACCGGCAGGTGGTTACCAACGGGTGGACGCTGGATGAGAATGGGGAGGCGTTCAGCAAGAGCAAGGGGAACGGGGTTAATCCTCTGGATGTGATTGCGGTGTTCGGGGCGGATGTGTTGCGGTGCTGGGTGGCCTCGCAGAATTTCATGGAGGATACGCGTTGCGGGGACAATCTGCTCCGTCAGGTCGGGGAGTTCTACCGGGGCATTCGCAACACGTTCCGGTTTCTGGTGAACAATCTGTATGACTTTGATCCGGCGACGGATGCGGTGCCTGTGGAGGCGCTGGAGGCGCTGGACCGGTGGGCGCTGGAGCGGCTCAATCTGCTGGTGCAGGAGTGCACGGAGGCCTATGAGGTCTATGAGTATCATCGCGTGTTTCATGCGGTGTTTCAGTTCTGCACGGTGGAGCTCTCGGCGTTTTATCTGGATGTGCTGAAGGACCGGCTTTATGCCTCGGGCCGGGTTTCCCGGGAGCGGCGTTCCGCGCAGACGGCGTTGCACCGTCTGGCCGAGACGCTGGCGCGTGTGCTGGCGCCGATCCTGGTGCACACGGCGGAGGAGGTGTGGGATTACCTGAAGATGCCGGGGAAGCCGGAGAGTGTGCATCTGGCCGATTTTCCGACGGCAGGGCCGCCGGACGCGGATCTGCTGGCCCGCTGGGAGCCGGTTCTGGCGTTGCGGGAGAGTGTGAAGAAGGCGCTGGAGGAGAAGCGCGTTTCCAGGGAGGCTTATGCGGCCCTGAGTGAGGCAGAGCGCGCGCAGGTGCTGGTGAACACGCTGGAGGCGCATGTGGATCTATGGGCGGATGAGGCGACCTACCGGCAGCTGCAGCCTTTCGAGAGCCAGTTGAGCGCGCTGTTTGTGGTCTCGCAGGTGACCCTGCGGGGTGGTCGTCCGGAGCCCGGGGTGCATATCACGGTTGCGCCGGCGCAGGGTGTGAAGTGCGCCCGTTGCTGGCTGGTGCGCCCGGATGTGGGGGTGGATCCGGCACATCCGGAGATCTGTGCCCGGTGCGCGGCCGCGATCGCCTGAGGGGGTTGCGTCGGCGCCTGCACGTCGGCAGGAAGGGGGAGCCGGCGCGCAGAAATTGCTGGCAGGTGATTCTATCCCGGAGAGTGAGGTGCCGGATGTGAGGGCTACCGGTGGTGCTGTACGCCGGCTTTTGCGCCCTGCTGTGGCCGGTGCCGGAAAGGGGGTACGGAGATGGCAACGACGCCACGACGCACCGATATCGATTTCGAGGAGTTCCGCGCTCTGTTGCTGGCGGAGCGGGCGCGTATTCTGCGGACGCGGGATCATCAGCGGGAGATCAGTGAGGAGCTGCACTATCGTCCTGCGCTGGAGATCACGGACAGTTTGAACACGGACTCGGAGGAGATGGCGGAGACGTCGAATCTGATTTTCGAGCATGATCGGCAGGAGGCGCTGGATGCCAACGAGACGCATCTGTTGCAGCAGATCGATGCGGCGCTGGCGCGTCTGGAGGATGGCACGTACGGGATCTGTGTGGTGACCGGGGAGCCGATCCCGGTGGAGCGGTTGCGTGCCCTGCCCTGGGCTTCCATGACTGTGGAGGCTGCGGAACGCGCCGGCCTATGAGCACGCCCTCTGTTCCTCGATCCGATGGTGCTCCTGTGCGTGCGCTCCGGCCTTTTGCTTTTTACCTGATTGTGGCGCTGGTGTATGTGGCGGATCAGGCGAGCAAGCACTGGGTGCAACGGTTGCTGGCGTGGGAGCAGTCGCGGCCCGTTTTCGGTGAGGCGTTTGTTCTGACTCTGACCCGGAACACCGGGGGCGCGTGGGGTATTCTGCCCCGGGGGAACACGTTGTTCATTGTGTTTGCGGTGTTTGCGGTGATTGCGCTGGCGGTGGCGTATTACCGCATGCCGCAGCTGGATCTGCATGTGGGCACTGCGTTTGCGCTGGCGCTGGGGGGCGCTCTGGGGAACCTGACGGATCGTGTGCGTTATGGCTATGTGGTGGATTTTTTCAACGCACGTTTCATCAACTGGCCTGTGTTCAATGTTGCGGACTCTGCGATCTCGCTCGGTATTGTGTTGCTGGCGTGGCATCTGATCCGTACGGCCCGTCAGGAGGCGCGTGCTCGCCCGGAGGATCCGGGTGAGGCGGAAGTGACCTGATTCATGCATCCGAAACTGTTTGAGGCTGGTGGCATCGTGATCCATTCGTACGGCGCGATGCTTGTGATCGGGTTCCTGCTGACGCTGTGGCGCGCGATGCGGGTGTGCGCCCGGCGCATGGCGACGGAGCCGGAGGGGTCACCGCGACGGATACGCCCGGAGGATATCTTCGATCTGGGGATCATGGGGTTGCTGATCGGGCTGGTGGGCGCGCGGCTGACGTTTATTTTTCTGAGTGAGCGGCAGAACTGGGTGCACGCGCTGATGCACTGGCAGAGCGGTCTGTCGTTGCATGGGGGGATGTTCGCGGGGATTGCGTTTCTGATTGGGTTCTGCCGCAGGCGGGGTCTGGATGTGCTGGCGGTCGGGGATGTGGCTGCGGTGTCCTGGCCGCTGGCGTACGCTTTCGGGCGTGTCGGGTGTTTCCTCAACGGGTGTTGCTACGGGGGTGCCTGCTCTCTGCCGTGGGGGGTGCGTTTTCCTGATGAGCAGCATCCCGGCGCTCTGACTCCTCCCTCGCATCCTATTCAGATCTATGCTGCTCTGATTCATCTGGCTGCTTTCTGGTTCATGACGCGCCGGGAGCGCCTGCCGCGTCGGGATGGCGCGCTGTTTTTCGGCTACATCGCGTTTTATGGCGCCTACCGCATTGTCATGGAGGTGTTCCGCGCGGGCGTCACTTCGGCGTACCTGATGCCCGGCGTTCCGCTGACGCAGACACATGTGGTGAGTGCGGCGATGATCCTCGCGGGGCTTGCGGGCCTGCAGTGGGTGCGGGGACATCGCCCTGTGGCGCAGGATGCCGCCTGCGCGTCGGATCCTCGCAAGGTGCTGTTGCACTGATTTTCGCGCGGGCTCTGCGTGCCCCGATCCTGCCTCGCACAGTATCTGTTCTCTGCCTGCAACGCCGGTGTTCTGACCACGATGGTGGCGGTGACGGCGATACGTACAGTTACGCGCTTTTCAGACATAGCCAGGAGGAGAAAAGCATGAAAGTGACACGACGGTCTGCGTTGACCACGTTCTCGGTGCTGCCTGCCATGGTGGCTGCAACCGCTGTCGGGGGGCAATCCGGTGGGCGCGCATCGTCGCGGCGGCCGCGGATTGGCCTGCAGCTGTACTCGGTGCGCTCGGAATGCGCGCGCGACCTGCCGGGTGTGTTGAAAGCGGTGGCCGGGATGGGATATGAGGGTGTGGAGTTTGCCGGGTATTACGGGCGCAGTGCGCAGGAGCTCCGGCAGATGCTGGATGAGAACCGGTTGCAGTGTTGCGGCACGCACATTCCGTTGAACACGCTGCAGGGGGAGAATCTGGGGAAGACCATTGAGTTCAACAAGGTACTGGGGAACCGGTTTTTGATTGTTCCATGGTTGCCGGCGCAGCAGCGGAATTCGCCGGAGGCCTGTGAGGCGACGGCGCGGATCTTCAATGAGATTGCGAAGCAGCTGGAGCCGCACGGGATGTTTGTGGGCTATCACAGCCATGCGGATGATGTGAAGCCTCTGCCCGGGGGGGAGACGCCGTGGGATCTGCTGTTTCAGAAGATGGATCGCCGGGTTGTGATGCAGCTGGACATCGGCAACAGTCTGTCTGTCGGGGTGCAGGCGGCACCGATTCTGGCCCGGTATCCCGGTCGGGCGCGGACCGTGCATGTGAAGGATTACTCGGCGACCAATGATAAGGCGTTGCTGGGTGAGGGGGATGTGCCGTGGAAGGAGGTGATCCCGTTGCTGCAGGGGAAGGCGGGCACCGAGTGGTACATCATCGAGCAGGAGAGTTATCCCTACCCGCCTCTGGTGTGCGCGGAGAAGTGCCTGCAGAACTGGAAGCGGTTGATCCGATAATCGGAGGGCAGGAGGGCGGCCGATGCACGTCGTGATCCTCGGGGTCGGGGGTGTGGGCGCGATGGCGGCGTGGCGGTTGAGTCGGGCCGGGCACGCGGTGACTGCGCTGGAGCAGTTCGGGATTGATCACGATCGGGGTAGCTCATACGGGGCGAGCCGGATTGTGCGGCGTGTCTACCCGGACGCGCACTACACGCATCTGATGGCGGAGGCTTATGCGCTCTGGAGCGCCCTGATGACCGAGGCCGGGGACGACGGGTTGTTCGTGCCGTGCGGGGGCGTCTACGTCGGGCCAGCAGACGCCCCTCTGATGGTGGCGGCGCAGCAGGCGTTGCAGGCAAGCGGGGTGCGGTATGAGGTTCTCTCGCCGGCGGAGAGTGCGCGCCGGTTCCCGCGATTCCCGTTGCGCGCGCAGGAGGTTGCGCTGTATGAGCCGGGGATGGGTTTTGCGCGGGCTTCGGCGTGTGTGCGCGCGGCGGTCGGGCTGGCCCGTCGGTATGGCGCGCAGGTCCGGGAGGGGACGGCGGTTGTCGGGATCGACGCGGGTCGGGACGGGTACGCGGTTCGGGTGACTCTGGCAACCGGGGAGGTGCTTTCTGCGGACCGTTTGTTGATCTGCGCGGGGGCGTGGACCGGGGCGCTTCTGTCGGCGCTGGGGGTTACGCTGCCTCTGACGGTGACGCGGCAACCCTACGTGCATCTGCGGGTTGTGGGCGATGAGAGCGAGTTTCTGCCCGGTCGGTTTCCGGTGTGGATCGATGCGGTGGCCAACGCGTATGGTTTTCCGGTGACGGAGGCCGGTGCCGGGTTGAAGATCGGTCTGCATGATCGGGGTGCTGTGGTGGCTCCCGATACGGTTGAGCGGGAGGTGACGGAGTCGGATCGGGAGTCTGTGCGCCGGTATGCTGCTGGCCGTTTCGGCCCGGAGGTAAGCGGTGTGGTGGTGTATGAGAAGGTGTGTCTGTACACCAGCACTCCAGATGAGGATTTTGTGGTGGATGCGGTTCCGGGCCTTCCGGGGGCGTTTGTCATCAGCGCGTGCTCCGGGCACGGTTTCAAGTTCGCTCCGTTGATGGGGCAGATCGCTGTGGACCTGGTGGAAGATCGGAATGTTCGGGACCTGACGCGGTTCCGGACTGGCCGGTGGGATGCGCTGCCGGTTTCCTAGGTTTCTGATGCCAGGCGTGGGGGCAGGAGGAGTCGGATGACCCGTCATTTGCTGCAGTGGTGCGGACATGGTTTTGTGGCCCTCGGGGTTGTGGGATTGTTTGTGCCTCTGCTGCCGACCACGTCGTTTCTGTTGCTGGCCTCTGCCTGTTACGTGCGCAGTTCGGAGAAGCACTATCAGCGGTTGCTGAACAGTCCGGTGCTGGGGAGCCTTCTGCGCGATTATTACCAGAAGCGCGGGGTGACCGTGCGGACCAAGGTGACGGCGTTGACCGTGCTCTGGGTGGCGCTGGGTTATTCTGCCTGCCGGGTTCCGGTGCCGGCGGCGCAGGTGTTGTTGCTGTGCGCCGGTTTGACGGCGACGTTCGTGCTGCTGCGCCTGCGCACTGTACGGGAGTAGGGCGCAGATGCTGGCGTCCTGTTTCTCTTTTTCTGTGGTGTGATGGCGTTGTGGTTGCTGGTGCCGGCGCCTGTGGAAGAGGTTTTTTCGGGCTTCTGGCGTATACTATAGGCACCGACGGAATACGAAGAGGACACGGCATGAGCGAAGCAGGGCCTGTACCCGTGTCGGAGTCGCCGTTTGCTCCGATACCTGCTGCCCCCCCGGACCCGATTCTGGGCCTGACCGAGGCCTTTCGCAGGGACCCCAATCCGCACAAAGTCAATCTCGGTGTTGGTGTCTATCTGGACGCGCAGGGCGTGGTTCCTACGCTTCATGCGGTGCGCGCGGCTGAGGCGCGTTTGCTGGAGGCGGCTCCCGGAAAGGGGTATCTGCCGATCGATGGGGATCCGGAGTATAACCGACGCGTTCAGGCGCTGCTGCTGGGGGAGAACGCGCCGGTGATCCGGGAGGGGCGCGCGGTGACGGTGCAGGCGCCCGGGGGGACCGGGGCATTGCGCGTGGGGGCGGACTTTCTGCACCGCTTTCTGCCGGACACGACGGTTTTTCTGAGCGCTCCTTCGTGGGAGAACCATGCGGCTCTGTTCGGCACGCACTTCCGGGTGCAGACGTACCCGTACTATGACCCGAGGACGCACGGTCTGGATTTTGCGGGCATGATGGAGGCGTTCGTGCGGATGCCGCGGCACAGCGTGGTGGTGCTGCATGCGTGCTGTCATAATCCGACCGGTGTGGATTTGAGCGCGGCGCAGTGGGTGGAGGTGTTGCGTGTGTGCCGGGAGCGCGCGCTGGTGCCGTTTCTGGATTTTGCGTATCAGGGTTTTGCGGAGGGGATTGAGGCCGACGCGTTTGCTGTGCGATTGTTTGCGGAGTCGGGTTTGCCCTGTTTGATTGCGAACTCGTTCTCGAAGTCGTTTTCGCTGTACGGGGAGCGGGTTGGCGCGTTGACGCTGGTTGCCGCCACGGCAGATGAGGCACAACGCGCTCTGAGTCAGATCAAGCGTGTGGTGCGCGTCAATTACTCCAATCCGCCGGCGCACGGCGCGCTGGTGGTCTCGTTGATCCTGGGGGACGCGACGTTGCGCCAGATGTGGGAGGCGGAGCTGACCGGCATGCGGGAGCGGATTCAGAGCCTGCGGCGCGACTTTGTGCAGGCGCTGGGTGCGCAGGGGGTCTCGCAGGACTTCGGTTTCATTCTGCAGCAACGCGGGATGTTTTCTTACTCGGGTCTTTCCCGGGAGACGGTGTTGCAGTTACGTCAGGAAGGTCTGTACATTGTGGAGAGCGGGCGGATCTGCATTGCTGCGATGAATGAGCGCAATCTGCCGTTTATTGCGGAGGCGATTGCCCGGCATCTCCGATCCGTTCCGTGTTGAGCAGGGTTGCATGGACGCAGAGCGCTTGCAACATTTGCAGGAGCGTCTGGGGGTGCGTTTTCGGGACCCGGAAATCCTGCGGCGTGCCCTCACTCACCGTTCTGCGGTTGCCGAAAATCCTCTGGATAGCAATGAGCGGCTGGAGTTTCTGGGCGATGCCGTGGTCGGGCTGGTGATCAGCGAGACGTTGTTTCAGCAGTTTCCGGGCTCGATGGAGGGGGAGCTGGCCAAGTCCAAGTCTTATGTGGTGAGTGAGGCGGCTCTGGCCGAGGCGGCGCACCAGCTGGGGCTGGAGGAATTTGTGCTGTTGAGTCCGGGGGAGGCGGCTTCTGGCGGGCGGCGGCGGCGTTCCATTCTGGCCGACGTATTTGAGGCGGTTGTGGCTGCGGTCTATCTGGATCGGGGTATCCGGCAGGCGCGTCGTCTTGTCCGTAACGCATTGAAGCACGCGGTGTGCACTGCGGCGCGTGACCGGCACCGGCAGGACTACAAGTCGGCCCTGCAGGAGCAGACACAGGCGCGTTACCGGCGTGCTCCTGTGTACCGGGTGGTCTCCGAGGAGGGACGGGATCACGACAAGACGTTTGTTGTGCAGGCTCTGTTGTATGATCGGGTGATCGGCGCGGGGTCGGGTAAGAGCAAGAAAGAGGCGGAGCAGTGTGCTGCGCGCGACGCTCTGGAGCGTTTGATGCACTCTGCGGCCGATGCGCCGGGACCTGGCGAGCCCTTCATGGAAATCGGGGTACAATGACTGCGCGGATTGGGGCGCAGGATGCGCATCGGGCACGCGCCGGGTACCCGGGAAAGGATAGAACGGAAAGGTTGCAATGGTAGATCCACAGAAGCCATCTGCCGACATCGGGGTTTTTGGTGGGAGCGGTTTTTATTCGTTGCTGGAGAATGTTCGCGAGGTGAAGATCGACACGCCCTACGGGCCGCCGAGCGACAGTGTGTTTCTGGCGGAGCACGCCGGGAAGCGTGTAGCGTTTCTGCCGCGGCACGGGCGGCATCACAGTATTCCCCCGCACATGATCAACTATCGGGCCAATCTCTGGGCCATGAAGGAGCTGGGGGTGCGTTTCATCATCTCGCCGTGCGCGGCTGGCAGTCTACAGGCGCACATCGCGCCGGAGCATTTTGTGGTGTGTGATCAGTACGTGGATCGTACGCATGGACGCAAGGACACGTTCTACGACGGCCCGAACGTGCACCACGTCAGCAGTGCGGATCCGTACTGCCCGCACCTGCGTCAACTGGCTATCGATGTGATCCGGGAGCAGGGCATCACGGTGCACGAGCGGGGTACTGTGGTGGTGGTGCAGGGTCCGCGCTTTTCTACCAAAGCGGAGAGCCGGTGGTATACGCAGGCCGGTTGGGAAGTGATCAATATGACGCAGTACCCGGAGGCGTATCTGGCTCTGGAGTTGAACATGGCCGTGGTCAATATCTCGCTCATCACGGACTATGAC
>JANWZQ010000109.1 GCA_025054835.1 Chthonomonadaceae bacterium | reverse complement strand
CAAACACCCGGTTTCGAGGTGGACGTGAAAACCGGGCTGAAGCCGGAGGAACTGAAGGCCATCATCGCAGAGTACGATGCGCTGGCCGTGCGCAGCGAGACAAAAGTAACCGCAGACATTCTGGCAGAAGCCCGGAGACTGCAGATCATCGGGCGCGCCGGAGTGGGCGTGGACAACATCGATGTCACTGCGGCGACACAGCGCGGGATCGTGGTAGTCAACTCGCCCGAAGGCAACACACTGGCCGCAGCCGAACTGGCTGTGGCGTTGCTGCTGGCCCTGGCACGTAAGATCCCACAGGCCGATGCCAGCCTCCGGGCCGGAAAATGGGAGCGCAAAAAGTTTGTCGGCACCGAGATCTACGGCAAAACCGTTGGCATCGTCGGACTGGGCAAAATTGGACGCAGTGTGGCCCTCCGGATGAAGAGCTTCGAAGCCACTGTCATTGCCTACGATCCATACGCCACTGCGGAGAGTGCCCGACGCGCCGGGGTGGAACTGGTTCCTCTGGATGAACTGTTCCGGCGCAGCGACTTCATCAGCCTGCACGTGCCTCTGAACAACGAAACGCGCGGCATGATCGGTGCGGAACAGATCGCTCGCATGAAGGACGGAGTGCGCATCGTCAACTGCGCGCGCGGGGGGATTGTGGACGAACACGCACTGGCCGAAGCAATCCGGAGTGGCAAAGTCAGCGGCGTGGCGTTCGACGTGTTCGCCAAAGAGCCCCCGGAGCCGGACAACCCCTTGATTGCGCTGGCAGAAAACGTGGTGACTCCCCATCTGGGGGCCTCCACAGAAGAAGCGCAGGTGAACGTCGCAATCGACATCGCCGAACAGATCGTGGATGTGTTGCAGGGGCGCCCGGCGCGCAGCGCAGTCAATCTCCCACCGGTCTCCGCAGACCAGATGGCGCGTGTGGCACCCTTCCTGGTGCTGGCCACCCGTATCGGCAGCCTGCAGACACAGCTGGCACGCGGTATGTCCGCAGAGGGAATCGGGCACGCCATACAGCGTGTGGAAATCTGCTTTCAGGGGGATTTCTCCGGGCTACCCGCAGAGAGTATCACGCGTGCCGTCCTGCAGGGCATCATGACGCCCATGCTGGAAGACCCGGTGAACCTGGTCAACGCGCGGGTTCTGGCAGAAGCGCGCGGGATTGAAGTCACAGAAGTGTTCCGTACGACAGCGCAGGAGCACGCCTGCCTGCTGTCTGTCACGGCCTGCACGCAGGACGGCAGGCGAACCGTCAGCGGCACAGTCTACGGCAGTGACCCCCGCATCGTCGAGATCGACGGATATCGCTTCGACATCCGCCCGTTCGGACACATGTTGCTGACCCAGCACGTCGATCGGCCCGGCATCGTGGGCAAGGTCGGAACGCTCCTCGGGGACCATCAGATCAACATTGCGGGAATGCATCTGGGGCGCGAAGCCGTAGGAGGCAACGCGGTCATGGTGCTGCTGGTCGACGAGGCCCCTCCCGCCTCGTTGATGACGCAGATCCGTTCCATCCCCGGCATGGAGACCGCACAGCTGGTCACGCTGTAGCACACAGGGCCCACCGCGCCGAACGGGCAGGAAGTTTTTCGCCGGTATCGAACATCAGAGACATCCCGGAGAACACGGGAGGGATATCCACCCAATGTCCTGCGATGATCTCCTGCCCGGACGGCCTGCGCATGAGACTGTGCAACCACTGGAGTTTGGCCCGATCGCCCCGTACTACGACGAGCTGATGCAGGACGTGCCGTACGCATCGTGGGTCAGCTACGTGCAACGCCTGCTGACGCAGTGGGAGCTCCGGCCGAACAGAGTGCTGGACCTCGCATGTGGAACGGGTACGCTCTCCGAGCTCCTGCATCGGCAGGGCTACCGGGTGACCGGCGTGGATCTGTCGCCGGATATGATCGCCGTGGCGCGCCATAAAGCCCTGCAGAAACGGTTGCCCATCACTTACTATGTGCAGGACGCAGCGGATCTCGATCTCCCGGAAAAAGACTTCCACCTCTGCGTAAGCCTGTTCGACAGCCTGAACTACATTCTCAAGCCCTCCCGTCTCGCCTGTGCAATCCAGCGCGTAGCCGCTCATCTGGTGCCCGGAGGTCTGTTCCTCTTCGACATGAACTCAGAGTACGCCCTGGCCAACCAGTTCTTCACACAGGATAACCTGAACACCGATGCGCGCCTGCGCTACGATTGGGACAGCGTCTACCTGCCGGAGCAACGCCTGTGCCGGGTTGACATGCGGTTCTGGTATCGTGAAGACAACGGAAGCGTCAGAACATTCCATGAAGTGCACTGGCAGTACGCCTATCGCGAAGAAGAAGTACGCACAATGCTGCAGGAGGCCGGTTTCCAGCAAGTGCGTACCTACCATGCCTACACCCTGCGTCCACCCCACGCCACAACCGATCGCATCTTCTACGCCGCCCGCAAATCTCGCTGAACCAGACCTGCGAGGCGTCGAAGATACCATGACAGCCCAGCCTGCAACGTCGCAGGCTCCACGTGAAGCGCTCCGGATGACAGGCAGGAAGCCCGGAATGATGGGAGACAAAAACCGCAATGCGCGCAATCTCTCCGCATTGCCGGGCGTAATCACAGTGTAAACGATTTCGTGGGGCCCGTTGCACACGTGCTGTCAGGCGGTCACGGGACTCCTGAGGGAGATGCAGACGACGCCAATGAACCCGGATGAACTATCGCAAAAAGCGCAAAGGATCGTGGAAGCGGTCGAAACCGCCGTGGTGGGCAAGCGCGAAGTAATCGAGATCGCTCTGGCCGTGTTGATTTCCGGAGGACACCTGCTGATCGAGGACATCCCGGGAGTAGGCAAGACAACGCTGGCCAAGGCACTGGCCCGGGCACTGGGCTTGAGCTTCAAACGCATTCAATTTACCCCCGATCTCCTTCCCTCAGACATCACCGGATCGTCCATATACAACCAGAAGACCGGGGAGTTCGAGGTCCGACAGGGGCCTGTGTTCGCCAATATCGTGCTGGCAGACGAGATCAATCGCACAACCCCGAAGACACAGGCGGCCCTGCTGGAATGCATGGAAGAACGTCAGGTGACCATCGACGGCGCAGCATACCCGCTTCCCTCTCCCTTCTTCGTGATCGCCACGCAGAACAGCGTGGAAATGGCCGGGACATACCCCCTGCCGGAGGCGCAACTGGATCGTTTCGCCGCGCGTGTGGGCATCGGCTACCCGGATCGAGCCGCAGAGGCGAAGATCCTCACCATGCAACGCCACACGCGACCCGTGGACGCCATCACCCCGGTACTGAGTGCCGCGGAGATCCTGCAGCTGCAGAACGCAGTGCGCGACGTGTACACGCGGGACGTGGAGAACTACATCGTGGACATCGTGGGGATGACCCGATCGCTCCCCTCCGTGGCGCTCGGAGCGAGCACGCGCGGAGCGCAGCACCTGTTGCACGTATGCCAGGCCTGGGCCGCGCTACACGGCCGCGCCCACGTGATCCCGGACGACGTCAAACTGCTGGCTCCCTGCACGCTGGCGCACCGCATCATTGTGCGGCCAGAACAACGCGTGCGAGGGGTCACCGCAGCCGCATGTGTGCAGGAGGCACTGGGACGCGTGGCCGTCCCGGTCTGATACAGGAGATGCGTTATGCAGTCCAGCAAGTGGGTCACTCTGATGTTCGGCGCGCTCTGTCTGGTGCTCGTCGCCGCCGCAGTCAACGCCCAGCACCTGTACTACATGGCAGCAATCCTGCTGGTGCTGCCAGGAGTCTCCTACGCTCTGGGCTGGTTCGCACTGCGTGGCCTGGAGTTCCGGCGCGAACTGCCCGCTACGGCATGGCAGGGCGAGCAGGGCGAAATCGTCTATGTGGTCCACAATCGCTCACAGGTGTCCCGATACTTTCTCTCGGTGCATGCAAGCCTGCCCCCATGGATCGAACCCCTGGAACCGGAAGCCCCGCTGTTCAACGTTGGCGCTGGCGAGACAACGCGCATCCCGGTTGCCGTGCGCTTTGAGCGGCGCGGAGTCTACCGGGTGAAAGGCTTCGAAGCAACCGCCATGGATCCTCTGGGCGTGTTCGCCTTCACCAGAAAAATCCCGTGCGAGGGAGAACTGGTCGTCTACCCGACTCCGGAGCCGATGCGGACCATGTCCATGACCGGCGAAGGCCGCTACGGCTGGCAGGAAATGATGACAACATTGAATCGAGGACACGGAGTGGACTTCCATGGGGTGCGCGAGTATACCCCGGGCGACTCGTTGCGCCGGATCCACTGGCGACAGACGGCGCGCACCGGAAAGATGAGCGTCATCGAATTCGAAGAGCCCGAGGCCGTCAGCGTGGCCATCGTGCTGGACCTGCAACGGGGCACCGAAGTCGGGGAAGGCAAAGAGACCACACTGGAGTACAGCGTGCGCTTTGCGGCCTCGCTCGCTTATCTGGCCATCACGCAGGGCGCCTCGGTGCAGCTGATCACCTCCACGGATGCATCCCGGGATCCCACCACCGAAAGTGTCCTGCGCGCCGCCGCCCTCCCCGGACGCGGGCAGACCCACCTGTTCACCCTGCTGGACGCGCTGGCCCGCGTGCAGGCAGAGTCCCTGCTCCCCGCAGCCGAACTGGCTCTCCAGGCCCTGCACGCGGTACCCCGGGGCACCACCGTCGTCGTGCTGACCGCCCGTGCCGATCACAGACTGGCAGAAACACTGGGACAGTACACCCTGAATGGCGCCAGCGTGGTAGCGGTCTACGTGGATCCCGACAGCTTCAACGACCGCTCCACCCCCGCCAGACACCACAGTCCCGCCGAATTCCTGACCGCATTGCTGGCCGCAGGCGTGCATCCTTTCCTGCTATCGCGTCACCCTGAAGGACAACTGATACCGGAGGCTGTGCAGGATGTCCACTATGCTATCCCGCAACCTGTCGCGAGTTGATCAGACACCACAGGAAACCCCACCCGCCGATACCGTCAGCATATGGCTCTACATCGCCGGCTGGCTGGTCTCCCTCTCGGGATTGTTCGCCGTCAACTTCTCACTCAACAATCCCGGATTTGCCGCGCTCACCTACAGCCTGACAACCGGAGGGTACGTGATCAGCTACGTCCTGCGCGTGCGCAACCTCTCTCTCCGCGCTGTCCAGACACCGCTGCTGGTCGGGATCAGCCTGGTTACCCTCGCGGCGATCTCCAGCGGGCAGGGGATTGCATGGCTGGTCCCGGTAGAAGACCCGGAAGACCGCAGCAAATCCCTGCAATTGCTGTTCGCATGGTTCGTTGTGCTGCACAGCTTCACCCTGAGCGCCGATGCCAGCGTGCTGTTCGTCTGCGTTCCCTGCATGACTATGATCGCGCTCGCCAGTACGCAGGGCACCGAAGTGGAACTGTTGAACGCCTTCGTGGTGTTCGTCGGGGCCGCAACCTTCCTCATGGTGCACGAGAACTACCTGCGCACCCGGCAGGGACGCGTGCTCGGACGTACTCCGGACACCGAACGCCGCCTGTTCGGAGGACAGGTCCAGCTGGCAGCGTTCTGCGTGATCAGCGCCCTGCTCCTGGCCAACGTCGTGGCCGTGCCGATCCGACAGGTCGGCATGTCGCTGTCGCTGGCCGGCGGATTGTCAACCCTGAACAATGCGGCAGTGCAGCAACGCATGCAGCAGGCCGCGCGCGCCTCCGTGATCGAAGCCAGTGAACTGGAACTGGCACGTGGACCGGAAACCCTGAGCACCACCCCGGTCATGAAAGTGATCACGCCACGCGGACTCTACCTGCGTGGCTCCTCCTTCGACTTCTACACCGGGCGTAGCTTCCGGAACCTTCTGGCGCAGGAACAACCACTCGCTCCCCGGGAGATCGGGATCAGCGATGAAGCGCGCTACCAGCAATACATCGACATCCGCGAACCGGGCCGGCCGAGCCGGCGTGAGTTCGTGCTGCCTTCGGGATTTGCCGACATCCCTCCGGAACAGATGGAAGGCAGCACACAGGTCACGCAGACAGTACGCCCCGCTGGAGGGCGCATCATGAACCTTTACGGTGCAGCCACACCGGTCCGCATCCTCGGAGCATTCCGTAACCTCGTCGTCAGTGCCGCAGGATCCATGCGCAGCCTCGACATCCCGGCAGGTAACCTGGATGAGTACATCGTTGTGTCACAGGTGCCCTCCGAAGACCCGGCCATCCTCCGGGCTGCAGCCACACGCCCCATCCCGGAGTTCATCCAGCGCTTCTACCTGCAGGTAGCCAACCCGGTCACAGGAACCGAGAACCCGCGCCTCCGCCAGATCGCGCAGGAGATCACCCGCGGACTGCTCAACCCGTACGACAGAGTCATCGCCATCGAGCGCTACCTGGAAACCAACTGCAAGTACAACCTGCAGGCCGCGCGCGCCCCCAGAGACCGTGACATCGTGGAGTACTTCCTCACCGAGTCAAAACAGGGCTACTGCGACAGCTTCGCAGCCGCCATGACCATGCTCTGCCGATACGCGGGTGTGCCGGCACGCGTCGCATCCGGCTTCCTGCCCGGAGAATTCAACGAACAGGAAAACGCCTACACAGTGCGGCAGAAAGACAAGCACGTCTGGACCGAGGTCTTCTTCCCCGGCATCGGATGGGTGGGCTTCGATGCAACCGACGGCGCCGAAGACATATCCGCACAGGACCGGGACGGACGCGCGCGACGCGTCGGCTTCCTCGCATGGCTGCAGTCCCGGGGAGGACCCGGTATCGCTATCCTCGGCGTCTGCATCGCCCTGCTGGCAATCGTGTTCAAAACGGAGTTCTGGGACCGATGGATCGCCGCCAGAGGGAAGAAAAACGCGGAACGACCGATCAGGCCCGCAACCAGCCTCCAGATCATAACAGCCTACGCACAGGCGTGCCAGCTGCTGGAACGCTACGGACTGGTGCGACCCGCACACCTGACACCGTACGAATACGCCCGCGAAATCTCCCTGCGTAACAGCGCCATCCTGCCAGAGGCCGTAGCATCCTTCGAACACCTCACCGCGCTGTTCACGCGCTACCGCTACAGCGCAGAAGCCGCGTCAGACCACGAAGTCACCAGGGCATTGCAGGCTCTGGAAACACTGCGCGCACAACTGCAACAGGTCAGGCGCAAACGCATCGTGCCCATCACAGCGTCGGTACCCGCCTGAGGCGTGTCCCGCGCTCCCGTGCCACCCACCATGGAGATCCAGTACCGCAGCGGCAACCCCGAAGTCCTCTGGAAACCCCGGCTGATGCCGGTGTACCTGCTTTTCGGCGAGGAAGAACGCCTGAAAGAGGAAGCCGTGATGGCCCTCATCCACAGAGCAGTCGCAGAGGATTTCACCGGGTTCGACCTCGAGACGCTGGATGCGGCCACAACAGACGCAAACGCCATACTCTCCGCCGCATCGCAGATACCGTTTGGCTCGGAACGTCGCGTGGTGCTGGTGCGAGGAATGGAACAATGGCGCGATCGCGCCAGAGCCGGAGAAGTCGAAACCCTGGCGCAGGGCATCCCCCGACTCGGCTCAACGGCCTGCCTGATCCTGATCGTCGGCGCAGAAGAAGAGGAAGCAAAGCGCAAAACCGCCGTCTCCGTGAAACTGGACAACGCCGTCAAGAAGCACGGCGCCCTGATCGCCTGTCATGCCATGAATAACACCGACGTTGCCGACTGGATCCGCAGGTACGTGCAGCGCGAGGGCAAGCAGATCGAACCGGCAGCCGTGAACACACTGGTCGAGGCAGTCGGCAACGAAACGCTGCTTCTGGAACAGGAACTGCGCAAGCTGATCAGCTACGCCGGAGAGCACCCGATCATCCGCCACAACGACATAGCACAGATCGTGGTGTCCGCACCGGAAGACGTAATGTTCGCCACCGTGGACGCCATCGTCCGCAAGCAAACCGACAGAGCACTCACCCTCCTGGCCGAGTCCCACCGCTACGACCCGAAGCCACAGTCCGTCGCCGCCCGGCTGCTGGCCCTGCTGGCCCGACAGTACCGACTGCTCTGGCAGGCACGATTTCTGGCAGAAAAACAGATCTCCCCGCGCAACATCCGCGCGCTTCCGGAAGAACTGGCCGCCGAGCTGCCCGGCGAGGGAAACATCGCGCAGGTCGCGTTCAAAGCCGGAGAACTGCTGCAACAGGCACGCCTCTATCGCTGGGAAGAGCTCGCGCAGGCATTCGATCGAATCCTGCAGTGCGACCTGGCCAACAAAGGCGGGGCCACTGACGAAACCGGCATCTTCGGCAGTGACCCCGTAAAAAACCTGCAACTGCTGGTGATCGCGCTCACAACAGCATCTTCCTGCCCCCCGGCTCCCGCACAGGAACCCACCGGTGCGGAACAACCGTACACCAGAGCAGGAAGATGAAACCCTTACAATCCGGCCTGCTGCATCATCTTGTTGAACCGCTTCATCAAGCGGGACTTGCGGCGGGCCGCCTGATTCTTGTGAATAATCCCCCGCTCCGCGGTCTTGTCGAGCGTCTTGCACGCGAGCCGGATCGCCTCACGGATCTCGGCCTCCGGCGCATGCGTGTCGATCGCAATGCGCGCCTTCTTCACAAACGTCTTGGCAGCGGACTTGGCCGCAACGTTGCGCTCGTGATTCTTACGAGATTTAATGACATCTTTCTTGACAGACTTGATGTTCGGCACGGATGCTGCACCTCCTCTGAGCAACTCAGTATACCCCCGAGCCAGAAGAAATGCAACACGCCGGGCAGTCCGCTGCCTTGACATTTAACAGAGGTCCGAACATAATGACAGTGTGCGTCTGATACACACGCATCCTGCCCCGCAGGCGAGGATATCAGGAGGTCGCAATACAATGAAACGCCCGGGATTCAGCTTCTCCACCTTCGTTCTGGTAGTACTTCTACTGGGCGCCGTGGCATGGGTCGGATCCATCGTCAACCCGATCAAACAACCCGAACACGAGCATCCGGAACAACAGGAAGTCACCCGAGAAGGCGAACTGCCCAAACCCAATGCCGGTATCGCCAGAAACGACAGCGAAGAGCGCAAAAAGCAACAACAGCAAGAACTGGAAATGCGCCGCAAAATGATGCAGAATCTGGCCAACACGGTAAGCAAAGAAGAGAAAAACAAACTGAACAAGCAATTGCCCATGAAAGATCCCGAGTCCATCGACCCCACGCCCCAGCACTTCTTCGAACAGGACATGGGCGCGCAGGGCATCCAGCGCCAGCGCGCCGAAGTCGACCGGCTCAAAAAGATCTATGAAGAGCAGAACCGGAAATACCGCCAGCAGGCCATGGGCAAAGCCGCAGCAATCGACCCCGCGCCGGCTGCTCCCGACGCGCCGGCCGCAGCAGGCAAAGAAAAGAACCATGCCGGACACGATCACCATGGACACGATCATCACGGGCATGATCACTGAACCGGCCTGATACATACCGGCCCGCACGCCCCGGCGTAACCGCTGTCAGCAGGAGTGTCCCGCACTCCTGCTTTTTCTATGCAATCTGCACAAAAAAACGAACGAACGCTTGACAAAACAGGACG